>NZ_JAVDVI010000011.1:0-154139 GCF_031456785.1 Flavobacterium arsenatis | reverse complement strand
AGTCGGCAATAGGAGCGAAATCAGGCACAGTCTTTTCAGTTATTACAACGCTCAAAGTCTGTGTCGTTGCACATTCCGAAGCATCAGGAGTGAAGATATAATCACCGCTTTGAGTATTGCTTATCGTTGCAGGACTCCAAGTTCCCGAGATTCCATTAGGAGAAGTTGCTTGCAATGTAGGTACAGTTGATTCGTTGCAAACGGTTATTGCTTCAAAGTCTGGCACTACTTTAGGATTAACCGTAATGGCTACTTCTTTTCGAGGACTTTCGCATCCGTTAACTGTTTGCGAAACATAATAGTTTCCTGTCTGTAAGTTTTCTGTAGTTGCTAAAGCTGTTCCTTCTGTTGCAACATCATACCATTTTATGATTGGTGTTTGTGTTTCATAACCTGTAATAGTCAATGTACCCAAGGCAACATAATAATTTGTTCCAGTGCTTGGTTTTCCAGCGATCTTTATCTGTAAATCACTTGGATCATTTAGTATCACTGTGAAAAGCGTCATTGTTAAATTGTTTTGTTGTGGTACGTTAAAGGTTTGTACAACCGTTTCTACACCATTAACAATTTTAGAAATTTCTAATTTATCAGATGTAATGGTAGAAGTTGCCTCGATAGTAAGTGACTTTACACCATTAAGTACAGGAGAAATCATGTGGGAATTTTGAGCAGTTCCAGTTGAGTTTCCAAACGAAATTCTTTTATAAGGATCCGAAGACGAAGTTGAAATTCTAGACACCCTGCTGGCTGTCCAGATTCCTGTTGAAAGGGGATAGTTTCCACTAAAATTTAGACGAGATGCCCAATCAGAATCTTCAAATGTTTCGGTAATTATTTCAGGTTGAATAATTTCTTGAGCAGGTTCCAAATCTGCCACTGTCCCTGCTTCACAAAATGTTTGAGGATTTGCAGTGAGAATTGCCGGAATGGTTTTTATTGTAACAACTACTTCCTTTTTTGGGCTTTCGCAACCATTAGCTGTAGTTTGAGTAACAAAGTACGATTTCGTAGTTAGAGTAGCAGTAGGATCTAACGGCATTGTATCGCTAGCGGTATCATACCATTTTGCGACAGCATCCGGAAGTGTGGTTGCAACTAAATCGTTTACAGTAGCCGTACCGCAAAATTCTTGGTCTGCCACTTCGGGTATTGCTACAGTGGCACAGGTGGTTTTCATCTCTATGACATTTGAATTCAAAGAAATTACGGCATTTGCTTTTGCACGAACTCTGTAATAATAAGTAGTTCCAGCATCTAGACCTTCTACTAATTTCGAGGTACCGGTAACCACAAGGTTGTCGTAGTTGGTTAAAAGAGGAGTAAAGGTCGAAGATGTGCTAACATCTAAAAGATATTCGGTAGCACCGGTAACAGCTTCCCAATTCGCTGTAAAATTTGTAAGAGTTGGCAGTGTGCCAGCTGTTGCTATTGGAGCTACTAAACTACTAGGTGTAACAATTCCCGAAACCGTAATTGAGCTAGATAAAGTAGTGCTGTTTCCTAAAGCTTCTAGAATAATGGTTTCTGTTGCTACCATTCCTGTAGGTATTCCTTGCTTTAATCTAATGTAGAAAGTAGGATTCTCGATAGTAAAATTTCCACCTTGTGCGATGATGATGGTGGACGGATCCATCCAATCCACATTATTTGTAGAGACTTCATAATTTGAACTCAGACCAGTTAGAGTTTTAAAAGTATAGGTTGAGGAAGGATCTACCCCAAAGACTTGAAGCTGTGTTAGCTGAAAAGAGGCTGAAGGTCCAGTACCTTCCGTATAACTCAAAGTTGTGGATGCAGGACTCAACAAGATACCATTAACACCAGTACCTGTAACAGCTATATTTTTAGTAACGGCTCCTGTAGCAGATAAAGCAATATTTCCTGTTTTTGGTCCTGCTGTCGTAGGGCTAAATCGAACCCATACTTGTTGATCATTTATCGATCCTGCAGTAGGGCTAATGTCGGAACCTGAAAACCAATTAATATTATCTGTACTAATTTCAAATTCAGCCGGAGCCATTATGCTCACTTCGTTAGTTCCTAAATCTGTGCCATCAAAAGTAAAGCTTGATGTTGCAGAATGTGTTCCTACCATAACATTTCCAAAATCGGGTAAAGCTGTAACCGAAGGTGTGATCAACGGATTTGCCACCGCTTGTGCAGTTCCTTCCAAACGAAGTGCGTTTGCACCACCTGTGATGTAATAATTTCCTGTAGTTCCTTGTGGCACAATCCTGAATTTTACAGGCACTCCGGGTGCAATGTTCTGTAATGCCGAAACCGAAGAAAGTGATGTGCTATTTGCAGATCCTGTTGTTCCAGAGGTAGAACTAGTATTCCATGTTGCAATTTGAATGAAGGCACCTCCATTTACAGAATAGTATACCTTACTTGATGTGGGACCCGAATTGGATCTTCTTGTAGCCGAGGAAATAGAACTAATAGATAAAGTCTTTCCTGCTTTTGGTGTTACAGTAAAATGAAAACTTTGAGTGTCATTGCCGTTGTTGGACCATCCGCCTGACCCTCCCCAAGTTCCGTTTGCAGGTGTTCCACTGGTAACGATGCCCGATCCTCTAATTAAACCAGAAGTTTCAACATTGCTGTTAAGTGTTGCTGGTGTCCAAGGGGATTGTCCGAAAGTACCGCTGTTGCTGCTTGTATCCCAACCCAACAATAATCCTTGCCCTAAACTATTGACAGGCAGAATAATAAAAAACGTAAAAATCAAAACCGCTTGTAAGAGCTCCTTTTGTAGACTTTTTTTCATAATTAGTACTATTTTGATTAATGTCTGAAGTATTACTTATTCATTTTCAGACACCTACAAATATTAGAATTATAAAACTTGAAGCCTTTAAGCGTATATTTTATTAGTGTAAGCTTAAAATTATTGTTATGTAAATTTTATTACCAAATAGTTATTCATTCTGCAATAAAGAATATTATATTGCTTGCTGTACTATAATGTTTGCAATATTTCACATAGAATCAGGGATAATGGTTCAGAGCGATAACCATTTGAAGTATAAGATTATATTTAGCAAAAACTTAGTAATCCTCTAAATTAGAGCAGAAATAATGCCTTCATGCTATTTACGTTTAAGAAAATAATGGTATATTCGAAATTTAATTTTATTTCCGAAATGAAACATCAATTAGACGCAAAAGACCAAGCTATTCTAGAAATCTTGCAACAAGATTCGACCATTTCTGTAAAAGAAGTTGGAGAAAGAGTAGGGCTTTCGTTTACGCCAACTTATGAGAGAATTAAAAATTTGCAAAAAGACCAAGTCATTACTAAATATGTGGCATTGGTGGATCGATTCAAGATTGGGATTCAAATTGTAGTATATTGTAATGTGACCTTGAAAGAGCAATCAAAGACAGCACTTGACGCTTTTGAACAAACTATTATTGCAATTCCGCAGGTTCAGGAAGTGATCAGCTTGTCGGGGAATTATGATTATATGCTAAAAATCATTGCAGAGGATATTAAATCGTACAATGATTTTGTGGTAAATGTCATCTCAAATATTCCTAATATTGGTCAATATCATAGCAGTATAGTGCTGAATGAAGCCAAAAAGGAAACAGCTTACCTGCTTCCAAAAGGCACTTAATTGAATTTTGCAATTACTTTTTCAAAGGCCTTTTCAATCAGGTCGTTGCAAAGATTTCCAATACTTCCTTCGTGTGAGTGTGAGAGGTTATGATTTGGAATAAATTCTTTGTTTTCAATTGCCAAGCCAATATTTTTATAGGCATCTCGAAAAGGAATTCCGTCTAAAACTTGCTGGTTGACACTTTCTACACTAAACATATAATTGTATTTAGCATCTTTTTCGATATCGGTTTTAACTTCAATATGTTGCAACATAAAATGCAACATTTCCAAGCATTCTTTGAGTGATTTTATAGCAGGAAACAATGCTTCCTTGGTGAGCTGAACATCTCTATGATAACCAGAAGGTAAATTGTTGGTCAGAAGAATCAGCTCATTTGGCAAGGCTTGAATCCGGTTGCATCGTGCCCTCATAATTTCAAAAACATCAGGATTTTTTTTATGCGGCATGATGCTGCTTCCTGTGGTCAGCGAGTCGGGAAATGAAATAAAACCGAAATTCTGATTCAAATACAGACAGCTATCATACGAGAATTTACTTAACGTTCCTGCCAATCCCGCCATTGCCATTGCCATAATTTTTTCTGATTTTCCCCTGGTCATTTGTGCATAAACCGAATTTACGTTTAACGAATTGAACGCTAATAATTCAGTTGTCAAGGTTCTGTTTAATGGAAATGATGTGCCATATCCTGCACCAGAACCCAATGGATTTTTATTCATGACATTGTAAGCAGCCAAAAATAATTCCAAATCATCTACTAGACTTTCTGCGTAAGCACCAAACCATAAACCAAACGACGAGGGCATGGCAATTTGCAAATGCGTATAACCCGGAAGCAAAACACCTTTATGTTGGTTGCTGAGATGGATTAATGTTTTAAAAACGATTTCTGTAAGTGATTTTATTTCTAAAATTTCCGCTTTTAGATATAATTTCAAATCGGTTAAAACCTGATCATTTCTGGAACGACCGCTATGAATTTTTTTGCCAATATGACCAATTCGTTGAATCAGCAAATGTTCTACCTGCGAATGAACATCTTCAATTCCTGGTTCGATTGCAAATTGATTTTGTTCGATTTCGGTTAGAATTTGTTTCAATTCCTTTTCGATTGTGTTCCATTCCTCTGAAGTTAAAAGTGCTATAGAATGAAGCATTTCGCAATGTGCCAACGAACCCAAGACATCAAATTTTGCCAAAACATAATCAAAACTCACATCATTTCCCACAGTAAATTGCTCTACAATTTTTGCGTGATGTTCATTCTCATTTGCCGATTTTTGCCATATTTTCTGTATCATTTTTAAAGTATTTGGGTTAAAACTGCAGTATAAATTTGTATTGCTTCTTTAATTTCATCAACATAAATAAACTCGTCACTGCTATGGGAACGCGTTGATAAACCTGGTCCCATTTTTAACGAAGGACACGAAATTACAGCTTGATCCGACGAAGTTGGCGAACCATAAAATGTTCTTCCAAGTTGTAAACCCGCTTGAACAAAAGGGTGAGACATCGGAATGGACGATGAATTTAATCGTAAGGAACGCGGTGTAACTTCACTTTTTATATTTTCTTTTATGATGTTAAAAATTTCAACGTTTGAATACAGTTCGGTTGTTCTCACATCCACTGTAAAAGCACACGAGTCAGGAACAACGTTGTGTTGAGAACCACTATTGATAACTGTTACGGTCATTTTTACTTCTCCTAATAAATCTGAAATCTTGTCAAACTTGTAGTTGTTGAACCAATTGATATCTTCAATTGCATTTAAAATTGCATTGTTTTGATTGGGATGTGCAGCATGTGAAGAAGTTCCACTTGCAACACAATCTAAAACCAACAAACCTTTTTCGGCTATTGCCAAATTCATTTCTGTAGGTTCGCCAACGATAGCAAAATCAATGTTTCCCAGTTGAATATAAATAGATTCGATTCCGTTTGTTCCCGAAATTTCTTCTTCTGCGGAAGCGGCGATAACCAAATTGTAGTTTAAATTTTCGGTATCCCAAAAGTGAATAAATGTGGCTATCAAGCTTACCAAACAACCTCCAGCATCGTTGCTTCCTAAACCATACAATTTCCCGTCTTTTTCAATAGCTTCAAACGGATTTAAAGTATAACTTGCATTGGGTTGTACTGTGTCATGGTGTGAATTCAGTAGAATAGTGGGTTTTGAAGCGTCATAAAATTTATTAAATGCCCAAATATTGTTCATTACCCGATGCGTTGGAATAGTATATTTTGCGAAGAAATTTTCAATATAATCTGCAGTTTTATCTTCACTTTTACTAAACGAAGGAATCGTGATCAACTCTTTCAATAATCCGTAAACCGATTCAAATAGTTTATGTAATTCTTGTTCCTTCATTGTTGTTTTTACTTATAAAATTAACGCAGTTTTTGGCGTTGATGACTCCAATTTCTTTCACGCCGTTTTCTAAAGATTGAAAGCCGTTTTCTATTTTTGGAAGCATACCTTTATTGATAATACCTTTATTTTTTAAATCTTGAAATGTATCAAAATCTAAACTTTCAATCACAGAATCATCGTCTTCGGGATTTGATAAAACACCCTTTTTCTCAAAACAATACACCAATTTTATTTCGAATGAAGTTGCTAAATTGGAAGCGATATTAGAAGCAATCGAATCTGCATTGGTGTTTAATAATTGTCCATTTTTATCGTGAGTAATTGCACAAATTACAGGTGTTAGTCCATTATTCAGAAGTAATTCTAAAAAGGAGGTATTGACATTTTCTACTGAAAAATCGCCAACAAATCCATAATCAATTTCGTTGTTTTTTCTTTTTTTAGCGTGAATTAAATTGCCGTCAGCTCCTGATAATCCAATACTGTTGATGCTGTTTTTTTGCAATAGAGCCACAATCGTTTTGTTGATGAAGCCTGCATAAACCATGGTTGCAATTTTTAGCGTTTCAGCATTTGTAACCCTTCGTCCATCAATCAATTGTTGTGGAATATTTAATTTTTCAGCTAAATCGGTTGCCAATTTTCCACCACCATGCACTAAAATAAACGGATCATTTAATGTTGAGATTGACGTTATGAAATCATTCAACAATACTTCATCATCAATGATATTTCCACCAATTTTTATAATATTAAGCGTTTCCATCTGATTCTAGTATTTTTTCAAGAATTACTTGAGCTGCAAAAGTTCGATTATTTGCTTGTTTATAAATCAATGAATGCTCACTGTCCAGAACTTCATCACTTACTTCGACGTTTCTTCTTACCGGCAAACAGTGCATGATTTTGGCATTATTTGTCACTTCTAGTTTCTTATTTGTCAATAACCAATCTTCTTCAATTGGCAGTGTTTTTCCATATTTTTCAAATGACGACCAGTTCTTTATGTAAACAAAATCAGCACCTTGAAGAGCAATTTCTTGGTTGTTTTCAATGGTGGCATTTTGAGTGAATTTAGTATCTAGTTCATATCCTTTCGGATGTGTAATTACAAATTCGCAATCCGTTTTATTCATCCATTGGGCAAACGAATTTCCTACGGCATGTGGAATCGATTTGATATGTGGAGCCCAGGTTAGCACTACTTTAGGTTTCCTGTTTTTAGGTTTGTGTTCTTCAATTGTTATACAATCGGCTAAACTTTGAAGCGGATGCAACGTTGCAGATTCTAGTGAAATAACAGGAACGGTTGCAAATTTTTCAAACAAGGAATATATTTTTTCCGAAGTGTCTTCTTCTTTACTTTCCAAACCAGCAAAACACCGAATTCCGATAATATCACAATATTGACTCAGTACATTGGCAGCGTCTTTAATATGCTCAACAGTGCCACCGTTCATAATGGCGTTATCTTCAAATTCCCATATCCAAGCTTCCTGATTGGCGTTTAAAACAATGGTGTTTAAACCTAAATTTTGGGCCGCTTTTTGGGTACTCAACCTAGTTCTTAAACTTGAATTCAGGAAAACCAAACCTAATGTCTTGCTTTTGCCTAATTCACTTTTTTGCAAGGGTGCTTTTTTTATTTCAATTGCATTCTGAATCAATTCATCAAGGTTTGCAACATCATCTACGGAGAAAAATCGTTTCATAAATTATCGTTTGATTTGGAAAGGATTTTAAATGCATCAACAAATAAATCCAATTCAGTTTTGGTGATATTTAAGGCTGGAAGAATCCTTAAAGTGTTTGGACAGGAAGCATTTCCGGTAAGGATTTTAAATTCACTTAATAGTTTATTTCGGAATGGAGTACATGGCGTTTTCAATTCTATTCCAAACATTAATCCTTGGTAGCGAATTTCTTTAATTAGATGATTTTCTTTTAATTGATCGAATAAATAAGAACCTAATTCAGAGGACTTTTGCATCAACTTTTCATTTTCAATAGTTTCCAAAACTGCCAATGAAGCAGCACAGGCTAAATAGTTTCCTCCAAATGTAGTTCCTAACAAACCGTGTTTGGCCTGAAATTTTGGTGCAATTAGAACACCTCCAACAGGAAAGCCATTTCCCATTCCTTTGGCAACCGTTATGATATCGGCCTTGACATTGGCATACTGATGGGCAAAGAATTTCCCAGTCCGTCCATAACCCGATTGAATTTCATCGCAAATAAAAACAGCCTCATTTTCATCACACAAACTTCTTATTTTTTGCAGAAATGCAACATCAGGAATCTGGACACCGCCAACACCCTGAATTCCTTCAATAATTACCGATGAAATTTCGTGGTTGGAGAATGCTTCTTCTAATGCAGTTGTGTTGTTAAAAGGAATAAAAATAAAATTTTCAGTTTGGTTAACTGGAGCAATGATGCTTTTGTTGTCGGTTGCTGCAACGGCTGCCGAAGTCCTTCCGTGAAAAGCATTGGTAAAGCAAATGTTTTTTTTCTTTTTCGTATGAAAAGAAGCCAGTTTAAGTGCATTCTCATTGGCTTCTGCACCAGAATTACACATGAAAAGCGAATATTCATCATAACCGCTGATTTTGCCTAATTTTTGTGCAACTTCTTCTTGGATTGAAATTTTAACGGAATTTGAATAAAAGCCAATATTTTGCAGTTGCTCGGTTACTTTTTGCACATAAGTTGGATGACTATGGCCAATTGAAATAACTGCATGACCGCCATATAAATCCAGGTATTTTTCGTTTTTATCGTTCCACAAATAACTGCCTTTGGCTTTTGTAAAGTTCAAGTCGAATAGGGGATATACATCAAATAATTTCATTTTTTTCTTTTTAAAATGCCGAGGCTTTTAATTTTAGTCCCAACGTTGGTTCCCATCCAAACATTAAATTCATATTTTGAACCGCTTGTCCCGATGCACCTTTTAGTAAATTGTCTATAACCGAATGGATTACAACATGATTTTCATCTTTTTCAATAAATAAAAGGCATTTGTTGGTATTGACGACTTGCTTTAAATCGATGTTGTTTTTAGACAGGAATACAAAGGGATTGTCTTTGTAAAAATCTTGATAAAGCGATTGAATTTCATTCAAACTCAAACTAGTTTCAAGGGTTGAACTTGTGAAAATTCCTCTAGTAAAATCGCCTCGCCAAGGAACAAATTCTAGATTTACTTTTTCTTCATTCAAGCTGTTTAATGTTCTACAGATTTCTGTTACATGCTGGTGTTGCAATGTTTTGTATGCCGAAATATTATTGGTTCGCCAACTAAAATGAGTCGTTTCCTGTAATTGTTGTCCCGCACCAGTAGAACCCGTAATTCCTGTTGTGTATATGGTTTTCAGAAGTTTATCTTTTGCCAACGGAAGCAATGCTAGCTGAATAGCGGTTGCAAAACAACCTGGATTGGCAACATGATTACTTTGCTGAATCGCTTTTGTATTGATTTCGGGCAAACCGTAAATAAAATTTTCTTTTCCAAAAGTTCCATCAATCCTGAAATCATTTCCTAAATCGATGACTTTTGTAGTTGCAATTAAAGGATGATTTTCCATCCAAATCTTACTTTCTTTATGGGGAAGGCATAGGAATAAAACATCAATAGCATCGGAAAAATTATCCGTAAAGATTAAGCTAGTTTCACCCACTAAATCAGTATGGATGTCGCTGATTTCTTTTCCGCTTTGGCTTCGGCTCAATGCAAATGCAATTTCTGTTTTTGGATGATGCAATAGCAACCTGATGAGTTCACCACCGGTATATCCAGCGGCACCCACAATTCCTATTTTTATTTTTGATTCCATTTGAATTTATAGTTTGCTTTCGTTCACTTGATGGTAGATGGCAAGCGAATTACTGATTATTTTTGAGTATCCTTTTACATCTTCACCCGACCAACCCAGGTTCATTTCGCCATAACTTCCAAATTTAGAAGCCATTAAATCATTTTCTGATTCAATTCCGTTTAAAACAAATCGATAAGGCAAAAGCGTTACGTTAACTTTTCCATTAACCGTTTTTTGTGAGCTTTCAAAAAAGGTTTCGATATCACGCAATGCAGGATCCAAAAACAAACCTTCGTGCAACCAACTTCCGTAGCAATCGGCCAATTGGTTTTTAAGGTTCAATTGAAATTTTGAAAGTGTGTGTTTTTCTAGTAAATGATGTGCTTTTAAGATTATTATCGCAGCAGCCGCTTCAAAACCAACCCTTCCTTTGATGCCGACAATAGCGTCACCTACATGAATATCTCTTCCTATCGCAAAAGGAGTTGCCAAGCTTTCTAAATATGAAATTGCTTTACTTGGATGTGAAAAAGTGCTATCGTCAATAGCTATCAATTCCCCTTTTTTGAAATGCAAGACCACTTCTGTTTTATCTGTTTCCTTTTTTTGCAATTGTGATGGAAAAGCGGTTTCGGGTAAATTGAGATTGGAGGTCAATGTTTCTTTTCCGCCTACAGATGTTCCCCAAAGTCCTTTGTTTATGGAGTATAAAGCTTTTTCAAAGTTCATTTCAACTTTGTTTTCTTTTAAGAATTCAATTTCAGCTTCCCTGGAAAGTTTCAAATCCCTAATTGGCGTTATGATTTCAATATTTGGGCAAAGAATATTAAAAATCACATCAAATCTCACTTGATCGTTTCCTGCTCCAGTACTTCCATGTGCAATAGCTTCTGCATTTATTTTTTTTACATAATCAGCAATTGATTTTGCTTGAATGGTTCTTTCGGCACTTACAGAAAGCGGGTAGGTATTGTTTTTTAAGACATTTCCAAAAATTAAATATTTTACGCAACTGTCATAATAGGTTTCAACAGCATCAATGCAAGTATAGGAATGCACACCAAGAGCTAAAGCACGCTTTTCAATATCTTTTATTTCATCAGCAGTAAAACCGCCAGTGTTTACGGTTACTGCGTGAATTTCATAGCCTAATTTTTTAGAGAGATAAATGGCACAAAAGGAGGTATCTAATCCTCCGCTATAGGCTAAAACTATTTTTTTCATGGGTTTCTTTTGTTTTTGATTCTTCTTTTATTTCATACAGCATGGCGGTACACAGGCAGTTTTTCTTTTCTTTTGCCATTAGTATTTCATAGTTGATACAGCTTTTGCATCCGTTCCAGAAATTTTCATCTTGTGTCAATTCAGAATAGGTTACGGGTTCGTATCCTAGTTCGCTATTGATCTTCATCACTGCCAAGCCTGTGGTTAATCCGAAAATTTTAGCATTGGGGAATTTCTCTTTTGATAATGAAAAAATAGCCTGTTTGATTTTTCTAGCCAAGCCAACATTTCTGTATTTTGGAGCAACAATTAATCCTGAATTTGCTACAAATTTTTCGTGACTCCAAGTCTCGATATAGCAAAATCCAGCCCATTCGTTTGCATCCGTCAAGGCAATAATTCCGTTTCCGTCTATAATTTTTGTACTTAAATATTCTGTCGAACGCTTCGCAATTCCTGTTCCTCTCACTTTTGCTGAAAGTTCCATTTCCTGTAGTATCACTTCGCAGAAAATCAAATGTTGAGAACTTGTTTGCTCAATTTTAATTTTCATTTATGTAATTTTTGAGCAAAACTAAATAAATTTTATTTATTTAAAAGTGTTTTTAAAGATATTTTATCTTAATTAATATTTTTAATAAGATTTTAAATCTTTTTGAACTGTGTTTTTAAATCTAAAACCTTGATTTTAAGGATGTAATTTCTTTAATTTAATATTGAGCACTTTTGTTTGCAAAAGTGCTGAGGTAATTTCAAAATATTAAGAGGGGAATGATGAATGGATTTTGAAAGACTTCAAGGTAAATCTATAAAATATTGGGAAGAGCTTATCTTGTATTGAAGAAATAATTAAGCAAAGAGGCCTAAAGCTTCAACCACTTCAAACTGTAACTACTTGATGATGGAAAATGTGATGGACAGATGAGTAGTAATTATTTCTATGAAGGGAAGATATTTACAAAAAGACAAAAAAAAACCTTAAACTACTGATTTACAGTGTGTTTAAGGGTTTATTTGTGACCTCGACTGGATTCAAACCAGTAACCTTCTGAGCCGTAATCAGATGCGCTATTCAGTTGCGCCACGAGGCCTTTAATTCGGGTGCAAATATAAGGAAATATGCTTAACTTGCAAATCAAATTGAATATAAAAATTAAAAAAATGGCATTAAACGATTACATCCGCAACATACAAGATTTCCCGAAACCCGGAATCAACTTTAAAGATATCACACCTTTGCTGAACAACCCAGAAGCAAGAAATGAATGTTTGCAACTGTTAGTGAACAGCTTACGTGATAAAAAGATTGATAAAGTTGTTGGGGTCGAGAGTCGTGGTTTTTTCTTTGGGATGCTTTTGGCACAAGAATTAAACGTTGGATTTGTTCCTGTTCGAAAGCCAAAAAAACTACCATTTTCAGTAATTTCGGCTTCCTATGAATTAGAATATGGTACCGATACATTAGAAATTCACACCGATGCCATCCAAAAAGGCGAAAAAATCCTCATTCACGACGATGTTCTCGCAACTGGCGGAACCGCTAAAGCAGTAGCCGAATTGGTAGAACAACTAGGAGGCGAAATCGTGCAGTTCAATTTCCTGATGGAACTCGCCTTTCTAAACGGCAGAAATAAAATCAGTCAATACAAAATCTATTCGCCATTGGTCTATTAGTCCAAAGCATTTTTGGTTACATAATATTTCCAACCAATAATTGCCATCTGCCATTTCTTTGCCTTTGCAATATCCAACCCTTGTTTGGTAAAATTCGGGAGAAGGAGCTTGTTGAGTTTTGCTAAAAGTTTAAACATAAGTTCTTCATTTTTTGGGGTAGTAACAAATATAAACAAAAATTGCAGGCTTCTCCACCTGCAATTTCTTAAATATCAGTTATATTTTATTCTTTTATTCTGATTTCAAACATCTTGTCCCAATTTTTTCCCGTAACAAAAAAAGTCTTGGTTTTAGGATTATAAGCAATTCCATTCAAAACATCAACATCGGGATGTTGCAACACTTTCGTTTTCAAATCTTTTAAATCCAAAGTTGCTTCAACAGCACCCGTTTTTGGGTCTATAATAGCAATTGCATCTTTTTGGTACACATTTCCGTAGATTTTTCCGTCCACCCATTCCAGCTCGTTTACGTTTTTCACTTTTGCCGAACCCGTATAGATATTGATGTTGTCAACCTCCTTTAAAGTTTCAGGGTTTATAATCCAAATCTTCTCACTTCCGTCCGATTGGTAAAGGTTTGTGCCATCATTCGTCAATCCCCAGCCTTCCATTTTTCGGAAGTAAGTGAATGTTTTTTCTCTTTTCAAATTATCGGCATTATATACAAAACCTGTCATTTCTCTGTAAGTCAGTTGATAGATTTTGTTGTTCAAAACCGTTATCCCTTCACCAAACATATTATTTTCTAGATTCACCTGACTGTAAACTTTTCCCGTTTTATAATCCGTTTTCCTCACACTCGAAATACCTCTGATTCCTGTCGAATTTCCAGCACCATTTCCCGTACTTTCAAAAAGCGTGTCGCGGTAAAATTCCAAACCTTGCGTATAAGCCTTGATGTCGTGTGGATAGATATTCACAATTTCATACGACAATAATTTCATCTGGATTCCCGAAACCAGTTCCACTCTCGTTTCCGTTTCCTGATGTTCGCCTTCAAAATAAACCAAGGCTTTCAGGTTCTTGTAGCCCAATTTTTCATTCGTTAAATCAAATGCAATTCTTTCTGCACCTTTTTTCGACCCAATATTTTTACTGTTCACATAATAAACAATACTGTCAATTTTTTTATTTTCGGCATTCAAAATCCTCATATCAATGGATTCCCCTGGCTTATATTGCTCCTGAAGTTTCGCTCCATCAAAGCTAAAATAGTTCTTTCCAGAATTTTTTCCGTCACCACAACTAAAGATTGTTAATCCTAATAAAATGACTGATAGTAAGTTATGACTTTTCATAATAAAATTAAAGTTTTTTCGAGATACAAACATAATGAATATCCGCTTTTAGGCTTGCAAAAATACAAAAAGATTGTATATTTGCACCGGCAAGTCCTACACGACCAGCTCCTGCAGACTCCCCCAGGGTGGGAACACAGCAAGGGTACGTGGTTGAGCGGTGCGATGTAGGTAGCTTGCCATTTTTTTCTAATCTTCCCTTGTCGGAGGATTTTTTTTTGGAGCAAATCGAAGGATATTTTTTAAACCATGTTCCCGCTGGAGCCACTCGCTTTGTCTCGTTTTAAGAACGAGACAAGAGCTCAAACAAAGTCTCCATCGGGGCTAGACCAGAATCAAAAGGCATTCTTTTAACTTCTGGGACCAATATTGTCTAGAAAAGGCTTAAAGTTCCAAAGCAAAATCTTATTGAACCTTAATTTCTTAATGGTTCAAATTATTCAATAAATTTTTCAAATTAAAAAATCCAAAACACTAAATTTGAAAACAATTTCGAAATTTCGAAAAACCCAAATAAAATGCCCAAAGTAATACTAATAACAGGAGGTTCCTCCGGAATCGGAAAATCAATAGGCGAATTCCTGCACCACAAAGGCTTCATCGTTTATGGAACCAGCCGAAATCCCGAAAAAGTTGTTAATTCCGTATTTCCATTAGTAACACTCGATGTTAGAAACACAGAAAGCATTCAGACTGCAGTTGCCAAAATCATCCAAATCTCAGGACGTTTGGACGTTGTCATCAACAATGCAGGAGTTGGTATTACCGGACCTTTGGAAGAAATTCCAACCTCCGAAATCAAGAACAACTTCGAAACCAATTTCTTCGGACCAATAGAAGTGATGAAAGCTGTTTTGCCTCAAATGCGTTCGCAAAAATCAGGACTTATAATTAATGTTACCTCAATTGCAGGTTATATGGGATTGCCTTACAGAAGTGTTTATTCCGCCTCAAAAGGAGCTTTAGAACTGATAACCGAAGCCCTAAGAATGGAAGTCAAATCCTTCGGAATCCAAATCACGAATGTAGCTCCGGGAGATTTTGCTACCAATATTGCTTCAGGACGTTTTCACGCACCATTAATTCCAGTATCGGATTATGCTATTCCTTATGGAAACACCTTGAAAATGATGGACGAACATGTAGATTCAGGAAGCAATCCAAACGAAATGGCCCAAGCGGTTTATAAAATCATCCAAAACCCAAATCCGAAAGTACATTATAAGGTAGGCGTTTTTATGCAAAAGTTCTCGATTGTTTTAAAACGAATCTTGCCGGATAAAGTTTATGAAAAAATGTTGATGAATCATTATAAGTTGTAATTTTGCCACGGTTTTAAAATAGTCACAAAGACACAAAGGCTCAAAGCTCTTTGATGTTCAACTTGGAGCCTTCGTGTCTTTGCGGCAAGAAAGAAAAAAAAAGAAACACACAATTAAATCTATAAATATGAAATTTTTTATTGACACAGCGAATTTAGCTCAAATCGAAGAAGCACAAGCATTAGGTGTTTTAGACGGTGTAACTACAAATCCATCTTTGATGGCAAAAGAAGGAATCACAGGAAAAAATAATATCTTGAAGCATTATGTTGACATTTGCAACCTTGTTGACGGAGATGTTAGTGCCGAGGTTAACGCTGTTGACTACGAAGGAATGATCAAAGAAGGTGAAGAATTAGCCGACTTGCACGATCAAATCGTTGTGAAATTGCCTTTGACAAAAGAGGGAATTATGGCGTGTAAATATTTTTCTGATAAAGGAATCAAAACAAATGTGACTTTGGTATTCTCTGCCGGACAAGCGTTATTGGCTGCAAAAGCTGGAGCTACTTATGTTTCGCCTTTCATCGGTCGTTTGGATGATATCTCTACAGATGGTTTGGCTCTAATCGAAGAAATCCGTTTGATTTTTGACAACTACGGATATGAAACTCAAATCTTGGCTGCTTCTGTTCGTCATACAATGCACATTATCAACTGTGCTAAAATTGGTGCAGACGTTATCACAGGACCACTTTCTGCAATTGCTGGTTTGTTGAAACACCCATTGACAGACATCGGATTGGCTCAGTTTATTGCTGATTTCGAGAAAGGGAATAAATAGTTTTCAGTGTTCAGTCTCAGTTTGCAGAGCATAAAATGAGTCGAATAGTTTTCATTGAATAAAGTAAAAAAGGCGATTTTCAAATTCAAATGAAGATCGCCTTTTTTTTTAAACGTATAACGTAATTTTCAGTAACTACTGTGACTGCGACTGAAAACTACCTCAAATTCTCCTCAAATTTAGAATCAAACAAGCTCACAAAAGCATTGTCAATTTTTCCATTTGAATCAGTAAGGATTGTTCTGTGGATTTTGTTCACCACCAATTTATCTTTCAAGTCTTCAAAATTTTCTGCTCTATATTCTTTAATTCCTTTGAATTTATAGTTGGTAAGCGATGCTTTCCATTTATCTTGATTTTCATCAACACAAATCGCAACAAAATCATAATCCGGATGTTTTTTCTGAATCTCCAGCACTTTTTTATGAGAAGCAACCAAATGCGATTCTAAATTTTTGGTCCAGAAAAACACAACCGTTTTCTTCTTTATAATAGATCCTATGGATTGAACTTTGCCGTCCACGTCAACCAAATTAATGTCTGGCAAATCACTTCCCGTTTTTAAAGACTGGATGGCGTTGCCAATTTTCACAATCTCATTATGCTGGTCTTTGTCAGTCGATAAAGCGTGGTATTTGTCCAAAAACTTCTTGTTGTTCACAATATTTTGGTCTTCCAACAAATAGGTAAAAGCAATATTGTTCAAAACAATATTCTTGATTTTTTCATTCTTGAAAAGCGTATCGGCAATATTCAATTTCTTGATATTGATTTCCAGTGCCTTATCAATTTCAGAAACATTTGTAAACTCCTTGTCAGTAGCCACGTTGTTCATCATGTTCGAAAGATACCTAACGAAAGGAGAAAAATTCGTGAAGGCAGCATTATTGAAATCTACATTGTTCCTAAAATCATAATAATCCGTGGGAAGTTTGCCGTCAATATTTTCACCCGTTCTCATTTCATGCACCATCGGATAGATTTCCTTTTTAGAATAATGAAAGAAATCCAGCGAAGCTTTTGCATACTTGTCAAAATCCTCACTCCATTTAATCTCCTCCTTTTTCTTGTTGTAGAAAGCTTCTTTAGATTTATACGAAGAATCTATATTTCGGGTAAATTTCTGTAAATCAGCATCAAAAACCTCAAACAATTTGTTCTTGTCGTCTTCATTCTTGAGGTACAACTCCATCATAAAATTGTTCTTTTCTTCGCCTCTTCCGCAAAAAATAATCGACTCGTCAAAATCCTGCGAGTTGATTCTCACCATCAAACTATCATTCTTGTCAAAGTAAACATACTGATATTCAGGCTCATGCTTGAAAGAATACAAACCTGGAGCCAACGAGTCGAACGTCTTAAAAAAAGTATTGTCTTCGTTCAGCGGAATCGTATCGATAACCTCCGAATCCTTGCAAAAAAGCACATATCGGTTCGTAGGATTCGTAACTTCACCACCAAAATAGGCCGTAAAATTATCGTCCTTGAACTTTTTGTCGCAAGAACAGAGGGCAAAAACTAAGGAAAAGGAAAAAAGTAATCTAACGTTTAAGTTATGCATTGTAGAATGTTATGATGAAACAAAAATATTTACTTGCAAGTGATTTTACTGTTAATGCATAGTTAAATAAGATTTTCAACTTCTTTATATAGATTGTTTTAAAATAAATTCAGAAAATTATAAATATGATAAAAAACTAATTATTTGAAACTCCCAGTCTTCAATAACTTGCTCCAAATTCTAAACTATTTTTCATACTTTTGCAAAACTTTTTAAAAAATACAATCAATGTTAACAGTCAATAATTTATCAGTTCAGTTTGGCAAGAGAATCTTGTTCGATGAAGTAAATACAACCTTTACACATGGTAATATTTACGGAGTAATTGGAGCCAACGGAGCTGGAAAATCTACTTTTCTAAAAATAATTTCAGGAGAAATGGACCCAACATCGGGACATATTCACCTTGAACCTGGAAAACGTATGTCGGTTCTAAACCAAAACCACAATATGTTCGACGAGCATACGGTTCTTGAAACGGTAATGATGGGAAACAAAGTCCTATATGCGGTAAAGAAAGAAATGGACGAGCTGTATTTGGATTATACCGATGAAAATGCCGATAGGATAGGAGAGTTGCAAGTGCAGTTTGAAGAAATGAACGGTTGGAATGCAGATTCTGATGCCGCTTCCTTGCTTTCAAGTTTAGGAATCACAGAAGACAATCATTATACTTTAATGGCTGATATCGAGGGAAAACTCAAAGTTCGTGTGCTTTTGGCACAAGCTCTTTTTGGAAATCCTGATTTGTTGATTATGGATGAGCCTACCAACGATTTGGATTTTGAAACCATCGCTTGGCTGGAGAATTTCTTGGCCAATTATGAAAATACAGTAATCGTTGTTTCGCATGACCGTCACTTCCTTGATGCAGTGTGTACTCACATTTCAGATATCGATTTTGGAAAAATAAACCATTACTCTGGAAACTATACTTTCTGGTATGAGTCAAGCCAATTGGCTGCGAAACAGAGAGCTCAACAAAACAAAAAAGCCGAGGAAAAGAAACAGGAATTGGAGGAATTTATTCGTCGTTTTAGTGCAAACGTTGCCAAATCCAAACAAGCAACTTCTCGAAAAAAAATGATCAGCAAGTTGAATATTTCTGAAATAAAACCTTCAAGCCGTCGTTATCCTGCGATTATTTTCGATCAGGATAGGGAAGCGGGAGATCAGATTTTGAATGTTGTAGGTTTGAGTGCTTCCGTTGATGGCGATTTGCTCTTCAAAGATGTCGATTTAAACATGGCCAAAGGCGATAAAATAGTTTTATTCTCTAAAGATTCACGTGCTACAACTGCTTTTTACGAAATTCTAAACGGATTGCAAGAACCGGATGCAGGAACTTTCGATTGGGGAATCACTACAAACCAAGCTTATTTGCCGGTTGAAAACCATTCGTTTTTTGAGAACGATTATTCGCTTGTAGATTGGTTGCGTCAATGGGTAAAAACGGAAGAAGAAAGAGACGAAGTTTACGTTCGTGGTTTCCTTGGAAAAATGATTTTTTCTGGAGAAGAAGCTTTGAAAACCAGCCGTGTCTTATCAGGAGGAGAAAAAGTACGTTGTATGTTGTCAAGAATGATGATGCAACGTGCCAATGTTTTGATGATTGATGAACCTACGAATCACTTGGATTTGGAATCTATTACAGCTTTCAATAATTCATTGAAAAACTTCAAAGGTTCGGTAATTTTCACAACCCATGACCACGAATTTGCTCAAACCGTTGGAAACAGAGTTATAGAACTCACGCCAAATGGAGCAATCGATCGCTATATGACGTTTGACGATTATCTTGACGACGAAAAAGTGCAGGAATTGAGAAAGAAGATGTACAATCTATAATATTTCCAAGCAATAAAAAATCCCATTTCGGTCCAAACGAAATGGGATTTTTTTATGTCTTATTTTTTGAATCTACTGATGATCCAAATGATAACTGCCAAGATTGCAATCACGATGAAGATTCCAACACCAACGCCTAAATTGAAGATTCCTTCAACAACTTCACAGCTTGTAAATGTTAACAAAACCATCAACATTAAGCTAATTCTTAAAATATAATTTTTCATAATTTGTGTTTTAAGTTATCTGATTTTACAAATATCTAAAACAACTAAACCAATAAATTACAGAATTATCCTAATGTTATATGATTTCTCAATGTTTTTTCAGAAGAATATCTTTAATCTTAAAAATATAAGATATTATACGAAATCGTAATAGATGTTTATTAAAAACTCGAAAACAGGTGTGTTCAAGACAAAAATATAATATATTTGTTTGAGAATTTAAATGAATAAGTATGAAAATAGGTATTGTATTGGCTCATGAACATCGCTTGTTGAGTGTTGCGGCAATCAATGATTTGTTCGAAACCGTAAACGGATTTTACATAGAAGAAGGAAAGGATCCCTTTTTTGAAATTGATTTTCTGCATCACGGGGAAAAGAACTCTTTTATTTATTCGGATTATAATTTAAGGGAAGCCAATTCGGAAACTTTTTATGATGTCATATTAATTCCTGCTTTTAAAAACAATAAAATTATTGAAGGGTTACAAAAAAATCAACCTTGGATTCCTTGGCTTGTTCAACAATACAACCAAGGAGCGGCTTTGGCTAGTTTCTGTACAGGTGCATTTTTGTTGGCTTCAACAGGACTGCTAAACAACAAGCCTGCAACAACTCATATCAATGCAAAAATGGCTTTCTTGAATGCATTTCCGAATGTTTTGCTGGAATCCGATGCAGTGGTTACAGAGGAAGACAATCTTTACACAAGCGGAGGAGCCACCAATACCTTTCATCTCTTGATGCGATTGGTGGAGAATTATTGCAGTCGGAAAATAGCAGTTCGAACGGCAAAAGTTTTCTCGATCGATATGGATAGAAAAACGCAAACCTATTTCGGAACGTTTCTGCCCGTTGAAAATCATGGCGATGAAATCGTAAAAAAAACCCAGGAAAAAATAAAAAGCAATTATAAGGAAGCCAATACGATAGAAGAAATCATAGTGGATATTCCTTCGAGCCGTCGTAATCTGGTTCGTCGTTTCAAACAGGTAACAGGAATCACGCCAATCGAATATCTGCAAAAAACCCGAATTGAAGCCGCCAAGCAATTGCTGGAACATTCCAAACAAAACGTGATGGAAGTGATGCTGGAATCGGGTTATAATGATTTGAAGTCGTTTCGAACGCTGTTCAAGAAAAATGTAGGAATGACACCAACGGCCTATCGGGAAAAATTTAGTGCATAGTTTTTAATTCCAATCCGATTAATTTTTGAAAATTATACTTACTTTTACATCCCAAACAACACAGCATTATGAGTCAAAAAATATTGCTCACTTCAAAGGAAGTCAATATCATCCTTCATCGTTTGGCTTGTCAGTTAATTGAGAAACACTTAGATTTTTCGGATACAATTTTAGTTGGCATTCAACCTCGCGGAACTTTTCTAGCCGAAAGGTTAAAGCAGCTTTTGGAAGATGAATATAAAGTTAGCAAAATCAATATGGGTTACTTGGACATCACCTTTTTTAGGGATGATTTTCGAAGAACCGAAAAACCGCTTGAAGCTAATAAAACCAAAATCGACTTTCTTGTAGAAGGTAAAAAAGTCATTTTCATTGATGATGTTCTTTATACCGGAAGAAGCATCCGTTCCGCTTTGACTGCGATTCAATCTTTTGGACGACCTTCAGAAATTGAACTTTTGGTTTTGATTGACAGACGTTTCAGTCGTCATTTGCCTATTCAACCCGATTATCGTGGCCGACAAGTAGATGCCATCAACAACGAAAAAGTGAAAGTCAGCTGGGTCGAAAATGACGGAGAAGATGTCGTTTCCCTAATCACAAATTAATTACACAACAACACAACACATAGCAGAATGAGCGAATTAAGCGTAAATCATTTATTAGGAATAAAATATATCAACAAAAAAGATATTGACCTTATTTTTGAAACTGCCGATCATTTTAAAGAAGTCATCAACCGTCCCATCAAGAAAGTACCTTCATTAAGAGACATCACCATTGCCAATATTTTTTTCGAAAACAGTACCAGAACAAAACTTTCGTTTGAATTGGCTCAAAAACGCCTTTCGGCAGATGTCATAAGTTTCTCTGCAGCACAATCTTCCGTTAAAAAAGGCGAAACACTTATTGATACCGTAAACAACATTCTTTCAATGAAAGTGGACATGGTGGTAATGCGGCATTCAAATCCCGGAGCGGCTTATTTTCTTTCCAAAAATGTAAAGGCAAGTATCATAAACGCTGGAGATGGAGCTCATGAACATCCTACTCAAGGATTGTTGGATAGTTTTACCATAAGAGAAAAATTAGGCGATGTTGCTGGAAAAAAAGTGGTAATTGTTGGCGATATTTTGCATTCACGTGTAGCACTTTCCAATATTTATGCCTTAAAAATGCAAGGTGCCAAAGTAAAAGTTTGTGGCCCTAAAACATTGATTCCAAGATATATCGAATCTTTGGGAGTTACGGTCGAACCAAATTTAATCAAAGCTCTAGAATGGTGTGATGTAGCCAATATGCTTCGTGTTCAAAACGAAAGAATGGACGTTAATTATTTCCCATCAACAAGAGAGTATGCCCAACAATATGGTGTAGATAAAGCTTTGCTTGATTCTTTGGACAAGGAAATCATCATCATGCATCCAGGACCAATAAATAGAGGTGTTGAAATTTCTTCAGATGTTGCCGATTCGCAACAATCCGTAATCTTGAATCAAGTTGAAAACGGTGTAGCAATCAGAATGGCAGTAATTTATCTTTTGGCATCAAAAATAAAATAGACAAAACTTTGTATCTTTGTTTAAAGCAATTTTATAATCCAACAAAAGATGAAAGTAGAAACTAAAGGACACACCACTACCATTAAAGATACTCAAGGCGATTTGACATGTTTCCTTATGAAGCTAACACATGAATTCAAAACGTTTGAAAAGCATAATATAATTGTTGATATATCAAAGTATAATAATTTGAATATCAAGGATGTAAAATCGTTTTCCCTATTATCTACTGCTCACAAAAAATCCAAAAAATCATTTGTTATAGTTGCAAATGACATCGATTTCAATGAAGTTCCTGCAAAGATGACGGTTGTTCCAACGTTACTAGAAGCCCACGACATTATTGAAATGGAAGAAATCGAAAGAGATTTAGGATTTTAGAATCTAAAATCAGAAATCTAAAATCTAAAATCCTTCAATGAATCTAACCATACTCGGCTGTTATGCCGCAACACCTAGAACGTTCACCAATCCAACATCACAAGTTTTAGAGATAAGAAACCGACTTTTTCTCATCGATTGTGGCGAAGGAACACAGGTGCAATTGCGTAAAAACAAGCTCAAGTTTTCAAAAATCAACCATATTTTCATCTCGCATCTTCATGGCGACCATTTTTACGGACTCATTGGTTTGATTTCGACCTTTATGTTGCTTGGACGGACAGCCGATTTGCACATCTACGGACCAAAAGGGATCAAGGAAGTCATCCTTTTGCAATTGAAATTATCCAATTCCTATACTGCTTACAATTTATATTTCCACGAATTGATTTCAAGCGAAAGCGAAATAATCTTCGAGGACGAAAAAGTAATCGTAAAAACAATTCCACTAAAACACAGGGTTTACACCAACGGATTTCTATTTCAGGAAAAAATTGGCGATCGAAAATTAGATATGAATGCCGTTCAGAATCACAAAATCGAAACCTGCTACTATCAAAAAATAAAGAACGGAAAAGATATCGAATTGGAAGATGGAACCCTAATTCCAAACGAAAAGCTCACATTCGACCCAATTCCTCCAAAAAGCTATGCCTTCTGTTCCGATACGGTCTACGATGAAAGCATCATCCCGATAATCGAGAACACGGATATTCTTTACCACGAATCTACTTTCCTGGAAACCGAAGCCCATCTGTCCGAAAAAACAATGCATACCACTGCCAAACAAGCCGCTACAATTGCCTTGAAAGCCAATGTAAAACAGCTCATAATGGGTCATTATTCCACCCGATATGCCTCCATCGAACTCTTCAAGGAAGAAGCCGAAACCATATTTCCAAACGTCCTTTTATCCGACGACGGAAAAACATTCGAATTTTAAATTTGGAGCGAAAAGCTTGGGCTTTTTCAGAATCCATTTTCCTGCTTTCATTCCAATCTTTTTTCAATTGCCTTGGGTTAAAACCCAAGGCAATTGAAAAAAGGATTTTCCCTTCAATCAGGGCTAGAGAATTTATCATATTTTTCCAAAAACGCAGTATCTTAGCAACTCTAAACGCAGCACCCAAAAAATGGAAGACCTAAGCAATTACAGAAGATCCTACGAAAAAAGCGAACTCACGGAAGACAATCTTCCCGAAGATCCCATAAAATTATTCCAGAAATGGTTCCACGAAGTCGATTTTGGTTCTTCAGAAGAAGTGAATGCCATGACGGTTTCGACTTTCGGGTTGGATGGGTATCCAAAATCGCGTGTCGTTCTATTGAAACGTTTCACCTACGAAGGTTTTGTTTTCTACACCAATTATAACTCCGAAAAAGGAAAAGCAATCGCCAACAATCCAAACATTTGCCTGTCATTTTTCTGGCATTCGTTTGAACGACAAGTTATTATAAAAGGAAAAGCGGAAAAAATTCCCGAAAATCTATCGGATGGTTATTTCGAAAGCCGTCCCGACGGAAGCAAACTAGGAGCCATCGTTTCCAATCAGAGCGAAATAATTAATTCCCGAGAAGAATTGGAACAAAAACTCCAGCAATTGGAAAAAGATTTTGAAGGAAAAGAAATTCCACGTCCCAATTATTGGGGAGGTTATATCGTTAAGCCTGTGGAAGTTGAATTCTGGCAAGGACGACCAAACCGACTTCACGACCGAATTCGTTATCAGCTTCAAGAGGATTATTCTTGGAAAACAGATCGACTTTCTCCGTAACTATTCAGCTTCATTAAGTGTAATAATTATTGGTTTGAAGCTTTTTTTAAAAAATAAATGCTTAAATTTAGATTTACATTTTAACTAATCTTGTCGCAAAAAATGAAAAATCTAATCATAGTCAGACATGCCAAATCAAGTTGGTATGCACCAGTAAACGACAAAGATCGTTCGCTATCTAAAAGAGGAATCAGTGATGCTCATTTAGTATCATCCAATATAGTCGATTATTTGCCAAAGAAATTTATTATTTGGAGCAGTACGGCAAAACGTGCTTCAGAAACCGCAACTATCTTTACCCAAAATATGTCTTGTCCTTTGGAAAGTATCGTTTACAAGGACGAGTTATACACCTTTGAAAGAAAAGAATTAGAAACAATCATAAAATCGTGCAACGATAGTTATGATTGTGTTATTCTTTTCGGACACAATGAGGCAATCACAGATTTTGTCAATAAATTTACCGATGTTTTTGTAGAAAATGTTCCAACCTCAGGATTTGTATCAATTAATTTTGACATACATTCTTGGGAAGACATTGATAAAGGCGAGATTAAGAAGATGATTTTTCCTAGAGATTTAAAATAATAATGGTAGAAAATAGATATACAGATAGAGAAAAAAGTTGGCTTTCATTTAATGCAAGAGTACTTCAAGAAGCAGGAGATTCAGCGGTTCCGTTATTGGACAGGCTTCGTTTTTTAGGTATTTTTTCCAATAACCTTGATGAATTTTTCCGAGTTCGTTTTGCCGCAATCCGAAGATTAAGTCTTGCAGGATTGTCGGGCGAAAAAGTACTGGGTGGAATTTCGGCAGAAAAATTATTGAAGGAAATAACGGAAATCGTTATCCAGCAACAATCGGAAAGTTTAAGAACCCTCAGCATCATTGAAAAAGAACTTGAATCGGAGAATATTTTTATCATCAACGAAAAGGAAATCTCCAAAGAGCAGGAAAACTTCATCAAGGATTTTTTCATTCAAAGGGTAAGTCCAGCCTTGGTAACGATCATCTTGAATGACTTGGCCGAATTTCCAATCTTGAAAGATACTTCGGGTTATTTAGCCGTTAAGTTGGTCATGAAACCTAAAGTAAAATCTTCGATGCTAGGTTTGGTGAAACCAAAATCTGAAGTGCATTATGCCGTTATCGAAATCCCAAAAACCATCAACCGATTTGTGGTGCTTCCCACTAATAATGAAAAGCAATATATCATTCTGTTGGATGATGTTATTCGTTATAACTTAAGCAATATCTTCAATATTTTCGATTATGAAAGTGTTGAAGCACACATGATTAAAATCACCAGAGACGCCCAATTAGAGATTGATAGTGATTTAAGCAAGAGTATGCTCGAAAAAATTGCTACCAGTGTAAAAGACAGAAGGATTGGTGAACCCGTTCGATTTGTTTACGATCAATCCATCGGAAAAGATACCTTGAAATTTTTTCTTTCCAAGATGAATATCGATTCTACAGATAGTATCATTCCTGGAGGAAGATACCACAACCGTCGTGACTATATGGATTTTCCAAACTTAGGAAGATTTGATTTGTTGTACCAGTCCAATGCGGCTTTGCCAGTTGAAGGATTGAGTTTGGAAGGAAGTATTTTGGAAAAAATCAAACAAAAGGATTATTTGGTGAATGCACCTTATCAATCTTTTTCCTATATCGTGAAATTTTTGCGTGAAGCCGCTTTAGATCCAAAAGTAACTAGTATAAAAATCACATTGTATCGATTGGCGAAAAATTCTCAAATCATCAGTTCGCTTGTGAATGCTGCAAAAAACGGTAAGAAAGTAACCGTTCAAATCGAGTTGCAGGCCCGTTTTGACGAAGCAAGTAATATTTCCTATTCAGAGCAAATGCAGATGGAAGGCATCGATTTGATTTTTGGTGTAAAAGGGTTAAAAGTGCACAGCAAGATTTGTCTTGTTGAACGAATGGAAGAAGGAAAAATCCATCGCTACGGAATCATTTCTACAGGAAACTTCAATGAATCAACAGCAAAAGTGTACACAGACGTAACGCTTTTAACAAGCCATCAGCAAATTTTGAAAGATGTTTCGAAGATTTTCGATTTCTTCAATATCAATTATAGATTGCACAGATACAAGCATTTAATTGTTTCGCCACATTACACCAGAAGTAGATTTTACCGTTTGATCGACCGTGAAATTATGAATGCTCATCTCGGAAAAGTGGCCTACATAAAATTGAAAATGAACAGTTTATCTGATTTTAAGATGATAAACAAATTATACGATGCAAGTAGGTCTGGAGTGAAAATCCAATTGCAGATTCGTGGTATTTGTTCGCTGATACCAGGAGTAAAAGGAATGAGCGAAAATATTGAAGCAGTTAGCATTGTTGATAATTATTTGGAACATTCAAGGGTTTATATCTTTGGAAATGCAGGCGATCCGGAAGTTTTTATTTCTTCTGCTGATTTCATGACTAGAAATCTTGACGGAAGAGTAGAGGTGACCTGTCCAATTTACGACAAGGGTATAAAAAAAGAATTGATTGATAACTTCGATATCGGTTGGAAAGGAAATGTAAAAGCACGTCTTCATTCAGAAAATTTAGACAATAAATACCGAGTTCGAGGACAAAATCCAGTCTTCAGAGCTCAATTGGAAACCTACAATTATTACAGGGATAAATTGGAAGTTATTACAGAAAAATTATAGTTAAGCAAGTAGAATTCGACTCAAATCCTAAAGTAGTTAGATGATAAAAATAAGAAAATATGCAGCAATTGACATCGGTTCTAATGCGATGCGATTGTTAATTGCAAATATTGTTGAAGAGCAGGGTAAGGAAACACAATTTAGCAAGAGTTCGCTTGTTCGCGTGCCAATTCGATTGGGTCAGGATGCCTTTACTGTTGGCGAAATTACAGAAGAAAATATCGAAAGGATGATTGATGCTATGAAAGCATTTAAACTTTTGATGAAAGTGCATAAAGTTGAAAAATATATGGCATGTGCAACTTCAGCAATGCGTGAAGCCTATAACGGCAAGGAAGTAGTGGAGCTAATAAAGAAAAAGGCTGATATAAAAATCGAAATCATTGACGGTAAAAAAGAAGCTGCCATAATTGCCTCAACCGATTTGCATCATCTTCTAAAAACGGAACAAACCTATCTTTATGTCGATGTTGGTGGAGGAAGTACAGAATTTTCTCTTTTTGCAAACAGCAAAATGGTAGTATCGAAATCATTCAAGATTGGGACAGTACGATTGCTGAACAATATGGTAGGTGAAATTGTTTGGCATGAAATCGAAAAATGGATTAAAACGAATACAGAAGAGTACGAACAAGTAACCTTGATCGGTTCAGGCGGAAACATCAACAAGCTTTTCAAAATGTCCGGCAAACAGCAGGAAAAACCCTTGTCCTACATCTATTTAAATTCTCAATTTACAGCTTTGAGTGCTTTAACTTACGATCAAAGGATTTCAGAATTAGGGTTGAATGCAGATAGAGCCGACGTTATTGTTCCTGCAGTAAAAATATATCTTAACGCAATGAAATGGAGTGGAGCCAGAAACATCTATGTTCCTAAAATTGGATTGTCAGATGGAATTGTAAAGGCTTTATATTACGGTAAGATTTAATAGAAGCACAAAGTTTTAAACCATTAAGAAATTAAGTCAGGGGAAACGCTTAATGAAACTTAATTTCTTAATGGTTCATTTTTTAGATTAAATATCCAAATCAAAAGTCTTTCTCAATAATTCCAAGTTCGGATTCATTTCATTCAATCGGTTAAAACGATCTTGTGCAGTAAAAGCTTTTCGACTGTCCATCGCTTCGTTGATTACAATCTCAATCATTATATCGTGATTGTGAAGTTTTCCACGTAAATAACCCAACAAATCAAATTTTTCGCCTTCAAAATCAATCTTTGAACCTTCATTCGGAAGTTCATGGATGATGGTGGTCCCGTCTAATTTCGGGTCATTAACCAACATCAACGATTCCATGATTTTTCGACCTTTGTCGCCTAAACGTTGAGCATATTTGTTCCATTGCAAAAGCATATCCGTTTCGGTAAAAGCTTCCGTTGGCAAATGAACCGTATCTTTAATAGTTGATTTATGGCTTTGCTCCAATTCTCTTTTAGCTCGGATACTTGACAAAGAAAGAGCCGAAACTTTGGTTCCAGGAGGTATAGGAGTTTCAATTTTTGGAGTTTCTGCAAAGGTTTCTGTAGGAATTGGCACTGTAATGACATCAGCTTCCTCTTCATTAATAGGAACAGTCGTTGGAACACTGATAAGTTCAGGAGCTTGAACAGGAATTTCCAAAACCCTTGCAAAAAAATGGTGGGGTGGAATTATATATCCGTCAACTTTTTTTTTTCTCCATCAAAAGTGATAGAGGCCAGTTGCATCAGGCAAAGTTCAACCAAAAGACGTTGGTTCTGACTCACTTTATACTTCAAATCGCAATCGTTTGCAATCTCAATTCCTTTCATTAAAAACTCTTGCGAAGCTTTTTTCGATTGTTCAAAATATAATTTCTGAGCCTGTTCTCCAGCTTCTAACAAAGTTAAAGTTGCAGGAGTTTTGGAAACCAATAAATCCCTGAAATGAGAAGCCAAACCGGAAACAAAATGATGACCGTCAAAACCTTTTGAAAGGATTTCATTATAAGCCATCAAAACCTCTGGAATTTTATTTTCCAAAAGCAAATCCGTCACATTCACATACGTTTCATAATCCAGAACGTTCAAGTTTTCTGTAACCGCCTGACGGGTAAGGTTTTTGCCAGAAAAACTCACCACTCGGTCAAAAATAGACAAAGCATCACGCATTGCACCATCAGCCTTTTGAGCAATAATGTGCAAGGCATCGTCTTCAAAAGTAATATCTTGACTTTTAGCAACTTCAGCCAAATGATCTTTGGCATCTTTAACCGTAATTCGCTTAAAATCAAAAATCTGACAACGCGAAAGAATAGTCGGGATAATTTTATGCTTTTCAGTCGTAGCCAAAATAAAAATGGCGTGTTTTGGTGGTTCTTCCAATGTTTTCAAAAAAGCATTAAAAGCAGCTGTCGACAACATATGCACCTCGTCAATGATATACACTTTATATTGCCCCGTTTGTGGCGGTATGCGAACTTGATCGATCAAGTTTCGGATGTCATCAACCGAATTGTTCGATGCAGCATCCAACTCAAAAACATTAAAAGCAAAATCCTCATTCGGGTCATCATAACCAGGTTGGTTGATTTTTCGTGCCAAAATTCTCGCACAAGTCGTCTTCCCAACACCTCTCGGACCTGTAAACAATAGGGCAGAGGCCAGATGATTCGTTTCTATGGCGTTCAATAAAGTATTCGTAATGGCCTGCTGCCCCACCACATCTTTAAATGTTTGAGGACGGTATTTTCGGGCCGATACGACGAACTGTTCCATAGAAAATTTTGAAAAGCAAATATAGGTTTAGAAAATCCAAAAAGCAAATTCCAAAACACAATAAGTACAGCTTCGGCTAAAGTTTTTTCAGGAACTATTTCCCGCCAATGTTCCAAGCTTTTTCAAAAACAGCTAATTTTTCTTGACAAAAAAGGAGCTTCCGTTGGTCTCTCTTTTTTGTCAAGAAAAATTAGCCGTTTTTTTCAAAAGGCTTTCTCTCGTTTTTTGGAACGAGATTGGGGTTAGCTTCGCCATCTGATACTGAGGAAAATAGTAAAATGTAGTGTGTGTTTTTAATCTTTCAGAAAAAACTAACCTAAAACCTCTGCAATCTTTTCCGTTTCCAAAAGCCGAACCAAAGCCTCTTCTTCTGGATTCAAGTTGTTGTTTTTTATGTTTTTCTTTACCTTATAATTATTGATTGAGCCATTTTCATAACTCGCAATCACTGTCGGATGAACATAATATTTCTTGCAAACCGTTCTCGTATTTCCTAATTTGGAAGCCACTAAATCTAAAACCTCCACAATTTTTCGTTTGCATTCGGTTTGGGTTTCAAATTCGCCAATTTCCTGAAACGCAAACAAAGCCGTGACGCTTCCAGCCCAAACCCTGAAATCTTTTGCAGTAAAATCTTCCTGCGTAATTTCCTTTAAATAATTATTGATATCGCCAGAACCTACGGTGTAATGTTTTCCATCATCGTCATAATATTGAAACAAATCCTGACCCGGAATTTCCTTGCATTTCCGAACCAAGTTCACCAATTTTCTACTCTGCAATTGGATTTTATGATTCACACCTTTCTTACCTTTAAACTCAAAGGAAATAGAAGTCTTTTCAAATTTCACATGTTTGTCACGCAAAGTGGTCAAGCCAAACGAACCATATAATTTCTTATAAGCATCATTTCCAATTCGGATATTGGTCATTTCAATAAGTTTAACAACCAAAGCCACCACTTTTTCATAAGGAAGGCCTTTTCGGTTTAAATCTCTATCAACTTGTTCTCGAATCATTGGTAAAGCATTTGCAAAACGTCTCAACCTGTAAAACTTGGATTGATTGCGAATTTTATTCCAGTTGGTATGATAGCGGTATTGTTTCCGACCTTTTACATCAATTCCTGTAACTTGCAAGTGACCGTTTTCATAAGGGCAAATCCAAACATTTTCCCAAGCTGGCGGAATTACAAGTTTTTTTATACGTTCTAAGACTTCCTTATTTCTAACTTTCTTCCGATTTTCATCCGTGTAAACGAAATCTTCACCGACTCTATTTCGATAATAACCTTTATCAAAATTGGCAGCATATCTCAAACCAACTGCTTTCGCGGTTACTTTTGGATTGCTGCCAATTTTTTCAAGTTTAGCTTGTAAACGGTTCATTATTTGTTTTCCTCTTGTCTTCCACGAATAAACATTTCGTTCAAGGCAATTGCGGCACTGTTTTCTGTAAAGGCCGACAAACCTGCAACGAAAATTCCTTTCTCGCCACTGCTTGAACTGATACCGAAAACGGTTGCTTCATCACCAGGATCGCTTTCGCCTTCGTAGCGGTAAACGTGTTCTATCGTAAAGTCGTCGGGACTGTTTATGATTTTATCTTCTTGAATATTAAAATCTACGGTAAAGCCTTTTTTGGCTAATTCTTCCAATGCCTTAGAAACGGTGGCATAGTGATACATTTGATTTTCCATGACAATTATATTTTAGCTTGTTTTTAATAAATTAAAAGTACAACCATTACATAAGAAATGGGTTACAGGATTTACACTCAAAGTTATAATATTAAGTTCCGTCTTTATTTTATAAGTTGTAGCTTTGCAACCGCAGACCGCCTTATCGTTTTATGCTGAACTTGTTTCAGCATCTTGTGTTTTTAAGTATAAATTCATAAGATTCCGAATCAAGTTCGGAATAAAGAGGAAAGTCCGGACACCACAGAGTAGCATAGCGGGTAACGCCCGTCGGTCTCGTCTTTTGGGACGAGGTTAGGACAAGTGCAACAGAAAGTATGTACAGGTAATGCTGTAGTGAAACCAGGTAAACTCTATGCGGTGAAATTTCAAGTATATCGGCATTTAAGGATTACTCGTCCGTTGCCGAAGGGTAGAAAGATTGATCTCGTTGGTAACAACTAGACTAGATAAATGATAAGGTATCGTCTTGTTTTTCGGAACTTGATGAGAACAGAATCCGGCTTATAGGTCTGCTTTTTTAAATAGTAAATAGTTTTTTTGTAAATTTGAAAGAAAATAATATGGACATTCAAACTTCTAAAATTGAATTGGTAAAACTGATTTTAAACATTGAAAATTCAGATTTTATTCAAAAAGTAAGTGATTTCATTAAAAATGAAAAATCTGATTTTTGGAATGATTTAAGTGTTGCTGAACAAAATGAAATTAGAAAAGGAATAGAAGATTTAGACAACGGCAAGAGAATTGAATATTCAGATTTTTTAAAGAAAATTTCATAAGAATGCGTATTTTCTTATCTGAATTAGCTGAAAATAAACTATTAGATTTAACTGATTATCTTTTGAGAAAGTGGAATCTAAAAGTTAAAAATGATTTTATTGATAAGTTTTCAAATAAAATAAATCAAATTTCTCTATATCCTGAAAGTTGTATCCAATCAAATGATTTTGACGGACTTTACAAATGTGTAGTTACCAAGCAAACAACATTTTATTACAGGGTTGATTTTATTAAAAAAGAAATTGAAATTATAACTATCTTCGATACCAGACAAACTCCAGATAAATTAAGTCAGGATTTATAATCAAGTATTGATTTTAAACTCCAACCCAACATTCCGAATACTTTCAATTTTTATTGCAGAATCTTCGTTGAAATATTTCCGCAATCGGCTGATAAAAACATCCATACTTCTCCCTGAAAAAAAGTCATCATTACCCCAAATAGCATTCAGGATTTCTTCACGCTTTAGTAATTGATTTTTATTCTGATAGAAAAATAACACCAAAGAAGCTTCTTTTTCAGTAAGTTGCTGGGTTTTATTTTCTAGTTTTAGTTCGAGGCGTTTCGTGTCAAAAACATATTTTCCGATGCTAATTTCATCCGAAAGAGGATTTGTAGTTGTGCTTTTTTCTGACCTTTTCAAGATATTATTCAACCTCAAAACCAATTCATCGGCTTCAAACGGCTTGATGATATAATCGTCGGCACCTAGTTTTAAACCTTTGATTTTGTCTTCCTTTAATTGTCGAGCCGTCAAGAAAACAAAAGGAATTTCAGGATTGATTTTGATGATTTTTTCAGCCAAGGTAAATCCGTCAATCTTTGGCATCATTACATCAAAGACACAAATATTAAAAGTTTCTTTTTGGAATAATTTTAAAGCTTGTTCACCATCTTCCGCACAAAAAACGGTGTAATTGTAGATTTCCAAGTATTGTTTTAAAACACTGGCAAAATCAGCATCGTCTTCGGCTAGGAGGATTTTTTTCATGATTAAAAAGAAGGAATGCTGATATTAAACGAAGCGCCTTTCCCCAATTCACTCACAACATTAATACTTCCCTGATGTGCTTTTATAATCTGATCCACATAATAAAGTCCCAAACCTAAACCTTTCGCATTATGAAGATTTCCTTGTTCCACACGGTAAAATTTATCAAACAAAAGCGAATGTTTGCTTTTCGGAATTCCAATTCCATCGTCTTTAATCCCAATATTAAATTGGTTATTTTCTAATGAAGTAGTTATCGTAATATTCTGGCAACCATATTTTACAGCATTCTCTAAAACATTGGTAATTGCCGTTGTCAAATGAAATTTATCCAAATTCAGATTGATTTTTTGATTGTCAAAATCAGTCAGAATCGCCACATTCGGATAAGCAATCTGAAAATCATCTACAATAGAATGTAAGAAATTCGGCATAGCCACTTTCTCCTTTTGCAATTCAATCTCTTCATAACCCAAAGAGTTGGTCATCACTTGGTCAATCAAATTTTGTAATCTATTGTTTTGACGATTAATTGTATTCAAAACATTTTCATACACTTTATCATTTTCGCGGACTTCTTTTCGCTCTAAAATTTTAGTCGAAACCGAAAGCGTTGTCAAAGGCGTTTTCAATTCGTGGGTGATGTTATTGATAAAATCAGTCTTGATGTCGCTTACTTTTTTCTGTTTGATTAAGGCTTTAATTGCAATTACAAAAAGTGTAATCAACGTCAAAATAGAGAATAAGGCAAACACAAAAATCAATGCCATCCTTTTCAAGATGATAGTTTCCCAATTGTTTACGGAAACATATAAAGTATCTTCTGTCAATAATTTATAATCCGCATTCAATGATTTTCCGCTTGTAGTTCCAACATAATTCCGAACCAAAAAGGCATCATCCAACGAAGCCAAATTCCCATACATCTTATTTTCTATGAAAGGCTTTTCAGCAAAAATCGTATCGGCTTCCTTTTCATTGTAAATCACGAATTTGTCCAAGACAATTGCAAAATCAAGTTCCAAATTCGGAATCTCACGCTCAAATTCTTTTTGCAATTTCTTGGTCAATTCCGCCTTGAAACTGTTTTGTAAAATGGCATTTTTAATTTGGCTCCTTCGTTCTGGATCCAACAGATAAATTTCTGCCAATTCCTTATACAACAAGTCTTTTTTATAGAAAATAGTCGAATCAATATCGCTATAATCATTAGTTATCTTGGCAATCTTGTCCTTGATTTCCGTACGAAACTGCTCAACTTTATAGTCGTAAGTAGTCTTTACCAAATAGTATTGCATCGCCGATAAGGCAATCAAAACGATAGCCGAAAACGCAATTAGTAAATTTATCTTCTGTTTCATTTTTAAGGAAATACAAGTCAAAAATAAAGCTTTTATTAGAAAAATCAGACATTAACCCTGCATTAACCTACGATTAACTTTCGCATCCAAAAAATGATGGCACTTTTGCAGTGTTACCTAATCAGTAATTGAGTTTCAATCATCAACAGTATAAAATCCCAAATCGAAAATTCCAAATTCCAAAATCCAAAATCCCACATCCCAATTCCTAAATAATAAAAAGCAAACCTTAATCATCACGCTTATGTTTTTAGTCTCAAAAGTTTTTGCCTATTCTCAAAAAATCCCTGAAGATTTTGGCTACCGACATCTGAAATTCAAATACCAAAATGATCCTGTTGATATCATCGTAATCTCCAAATCAGGCGAAGAAAAAACAGCCAAACCGCTTTTCCTTTTTTGTCAAGGAAGTTTGCCTCAACCCGTTGTAAAATATGATGAAACGGGACTTTACGGCACTTTGCCTTTCGATGAAACGCCTTTTTTAGATGATTATCATATCGTAATAATTGGTAAGCCTTTTATTCCAATTATTTCGAATGTGAACAAGCTTGGAGCAAATTATGTGTATTTAAAAGATGTGGAAAAAAAGCTTCCACCAAAAGGCTACTCCGAACGAAATTACCTCGATTATTATGTCTTTAGAAACAATTCCATTCTAAAACAATTGTTCAAGGAACGATGGGTGAGGACCTCAAAACTTCTGGTTGCTGGACATTCAGAAGGAAGTACGATTGCTTCCAAAATGGCTTTCATCAATAAGAAAGTCTCACACTTGATTTATTCGGGTGGAAATCCTTACGGCAGGATAATGAACATTTTATCGCAAAGTAGAAGTTTCGATAATGATACCATAAATGAAGGCGATAACACGATTGAATATTGGAAAAAAGTAGTCGAAAATCCTAATGAAATTAATACTTCAAATGGAGATTCAAACAAGACAACCTACAGTTTTTCGCTTCCACAGAAAGACAACCTAATGGGTTTGAAAATTCCAGTTTTGATAACGTATGGTACAAAAGATTGGTCGACTTCCTTCAATGATTTGTTTCAAATTGAAGCCATTCGGGAACGAAAACAAAACTTGTCCTTCAAAAGTTATTTGAATTTGGAGCATAATTATTTTCCCATAGATAAAAACGGAACTGTAAATCAGGAAGCTTATAATTGGGATAAAATCGCTTCGGATTGGTTGGATTGGTTGGAAAAAACAAAAAATTAAGAATGAAACAAATCATTTTAGGAGTACTATTATTATCATTTAGTACCGTATTTTCACAAGTCGAAACCGAAAAAGATTCAACAGTAAATGAGCTGAAGGAAGTAACCATCGAGAACAAAACTGAGACTTTCAAATATAAAAATGGCAATATAAAAATAGATGTCGCCAACTCTGTTTTCAAGACAATTCCAAACATCTTGGATTTACTTTCAAAGCTTCCAAAAATCCAAATTAGTCCTGATAAAGAATCGATTTCCATCATAGGAAAAGGAATTCCGCTTCTTTATATCGACAATCAACGTGTAGATATGAATTATCTGAATTCGGCTTCGGTTGATGATATAAAAACCATCGAAATCATCCAAAATCCTTCGTCAAAATACGAAGCTGATGGTCGTGCCGTAATTTTAATTACCAAAAAATTGGGTAGGAAAGAAGGATTTCAAACCATTTTTTCAGAAACTACTTCTTTCAAAAAAGAGTTTAATAACTATTTAGGAATCAATTCCAGTTTGAAATTAAAGAAAACAGAATTTAAGGCAAATTTCAATTATAATGCCCTAAAACCTTGGGAAAGCAACGGAAGCGATTATGAAATTCAAAACCAGAATATTGTCTCCAGCTATAGAGTGGCAGGAGTTACCAATCGGAATAATTACATTTTTAGTGGCGGAATATATCATAATTTCAATGAGCATAATTCGCTGTCCTTTTCCATAAATGGAAATTTAAAAAGTGATGGTTTTGATTTTAAAACACAAACGCGACATCAAGAAACTATTTTTAATACCAATATCCATACGATAGGAAAAACTATGGGTGACCGGAATTACATCAACTCTTTTTTCAATTATAACAAAAAAATGACTGAAACGGCAAATGTATTCGTTGGGATGCAGTATTCCAACTACAATACAAGTTCGCTTATCCATTCCTCAAACAATTATGATGAAACGATTTATAAACCTTTTCAAATGATGGACCAGGATTTCAAAGTCGATGTTTTTTCGAGCAGGGTAGATTTTGATAAAAAATTTGTCAATGAAATGAAATTGGAAATTGGAGCTATACATTCGTCAGCAAATGCAGATACAAATTTAAAAATTCAAAATTTCGAACAAAATGCAGTTGTATCGTCAACTTATCATTTGAAGGAAAAAAATACTTCGGCTTACACTCAATTATCAGGAGTTTTCGGAAAAACATCTTGGCAGGTTGGCGTTCGGGCAGAGAATACTACTATCGTAGGCAAATATGCAAATGAAAACTTGTCTTCCATCAAGAAAAATTATACGCAATTTTTCCCTAAATTTCAAGTTGATATCCCCATTGACAGTACAAAAACTTTAAGTTTTAATTATGCAAAAAACATCTCCCGCCCTGACTTTTCTTCTACAAGTAATGGCACTACTTACATTAACCCTTATTTTGTTTTTTCGAGTAACATCAATCTGAATCCAGCCATTTTAAATGAATTTTCGACTCTTTTTCAATACAATGACAAATCTGTAAAACTGGCATATTTTGAAAATAAGAACGTTATGAATTATGGCTTTCAATATGATGAAAATGAAAATGTACTGATGTATCGTCCAGAAAATTTTGATAAAGAAAAAGGTTATAATTTAGAGTTCACGGTTCCTTTTTCGCATAAAATATGGTCGTCAACCAATGTTTTATCCATTATTTTGAATAAAATAGAAGATACTTCAGCATTGGTAGGAAATGCAAAACCCTATCTCTACTATTATTCCAATCAAACCTTTACTATTAGGAAAAATTGGTCAGTTTGGTTAACCGCTTGGGGATTGACACAACGAAACGAAGGTGTTTTTAAAAGAAATGCTTTTTTTCTGATGGATTTTGGGGTTTCAAAAGAAATTAAACAGTGGTCGTGTACACTAAGTTGGAACAATATTTTTAGTAATTCAACTTTCTCCGAAAATTTCAAGATTAATAGTGTAAAATCTAACACTGTTTTTTTTGCTGATAATCAAGAGTTTTCGATAGCCTTACGTTATACTTTCGGAAAATTAAAAGACTCTATTTATAAGGAAAAAGAAGTAAATGAAAATTCAGGAAGGATAAAATAAATTACCCCTCATCACTCTCAAAATCATCCCCAACTTCTTCACCGCCATCCGAATTCAATTCAAAAAAACTAAAAAACGAACCACCATAACTCTTCTGAAACGAAAAATTAATCAAGTGTTCCATCTTCGTATATTTTGAGTGCTCAATCACCATCATCCCGTCTTCTTGAAGTAATTCTTTCTCAAAAACCGTAGTCACGATTTTCTCAAAAGTTGCTTGATCCAAGCCATAAGGCGGGTCTGCAAAAATAATATCATACGAAGTGTTGTTCTTTTCCAAGAACTTAAACACATCACTTTTTATAGAAGCAATATTAAAATCAAACTCTTGAGCAATCTGTTTGATGAACTTTATACAGCCAAAATCAGCATCCACAGCCGTGATGTTGTCGCTTCCTCTTGAGGCAAACTCAAAGCTGATGTTTCCCGTTCCGGCAAACAAGTCTAAAATTTTTAAATCGCTGAAATTGAAGTAGTTGTTCAAAACATTAAACAAGGCTTCCTTGCTCATGTCCGTCGTCGGACGAACTGGCAAGCCTTTTGGCGGAGAAATTCTTCTTCCTTTATATTTACCCGAAATGATTCTCACGATTGAAAAAGTATAAAATGCTTCAAATTATCAGCAGTTGAAAATGAATTGTTTTTTTGTAAATCCGACACGTCCAGCAATTCCACGTGTCGCACATATTTGTAGGCCATCTTGAAAAGCGAACTCTCCTCGGCAATAGCTCCTAAAAGATGCAACTTGAAATGTTCCGGATTCAAATTCAGTTGTTCGGCAGTAAACAGCAAATAATAAATAAAATCAGCCTCCGTCAGATATTCAAACGAATTAAATAAAATCAGCTTCTGGTTTTGCACCACGACTATTTCAAATTTTTCAGTTCCAAAATGTACAAACACCTGTTTTTCCTCCACATTTTTCGATTTCTCAAGCAATTTGCTCACCAAAACACTGTTCACATGCTTGTAATCAAAACTCTCAAATTGATCCAATAAATAATTGTTCAAGTTAACGTAAGGTACATAAACATTATTCATTTCCTGATTCGCAATCGCATCAAATGTAAAGAAATCCGTCTCAAAAACCTTCGTGTTATACTGCAAATAACTCCCTAAAAACTGCTCGTCAAACAAAGCCGTCGGAACAAAAGTATTCAGATTGTTATCGTGCAAAACCACCACTTCGTCATACATTTTCGTCAATTCCTGATGGTCCAAAAACGCCTTCCAATAGTGGTCTTCCACCTTTGCCGAAGCAGGAAAAACTTTAAAATCAACTTCCTTAAACAACAAAACCGAATGATACAAAGTGTCCACAACAGCAAAACAAAATCCATTCAAAGATACCTGAAGGACCAGTTTTTTATATTTTTTTTCCGTTATGTTTGTGTTAACCGTCATTGAATTGTACTGCTGTTGGCAAACTTACAATTTTTTTAAACGACAGTAATTTTTAGGAGCAAAAACTTCAGGCATCTTTTAAACATCGTCCCGCCTTCCTTCCAAATCTTTTTTGTCTCGTTAAAAAAAAACGAGACAAAAAAGGATTTTCCCTCCAGTCGGGGCTAAATGGAATCGGTGTTGTGTTTTTGTAAACTTTCCTTAAAACCGTACAGAAGAAGCCCTCGTTTTCATCAAGAAACCTTAATTTTGTCAACACAACTTACAAACAATGATAAAAACAGTAATTTTTGATATGGACGGAGTAATTGTCGATACAGAACCCGTTCACTATTATGCCTATCAGCAACATTTCAAGCAACTCAATATCGAAATCTCCGACGAACTTTATGCAAGTTTCACTGGATTTTCCACCAAAAACACCTACGAAAGAATCATCAAAATCCATAATTTAAATCACGATGTTCAAACTTTGGTGCAAACCAAGCGAAACATATTCAACGACGCTTTCGACACCAAGAAAGACCTGCATTTGTTGGAAGGAGTTGAAGATCTGATAAAAGATTTGCATCAAAACGGCATTCAATTGATAGTAGCATCTTCGGCTTCAAAAGTAACAATCGATAGGGTTTTCAAGCGTTTTCATCTGCATCAATATTTTTCACACATCGTCAGTGGCGAAGATTTTCCAAAATCAAAACCACATCCTGCCATTTTTGAACATGCCGTATCATTGTCAGTCGCACCAAAAGAGGAATGCATTGTTATAGAAGATTCAACCAACGGAATTGAAGCTTCAATTGGAGCCGGAGTTTTCTGCATAGGCTACAAAAGCGAACATACAAAAGGGCAGGATTTATCAAAAGCCAACCTTATAATCAATCATTTCAACGAACTATCAGCCGAGAAAATTAAAAATTTAAATTCCAATATTTTAAATCCCAAATCCCAAATAAAAAACTCCAAATCTAAACTCTAAAATCTAAAATCTAAACTCTAAAATGGTCAAAACCGTAATTTTCGATATGGATGGAGTGCTGGTCAACAGCGAACCCTTGCATCACGAAGTAAGCCAAATACAATTCAAAGAATTAAACATAGAAGTAACCGAAGATATTTTTGCCACCTTCACAGGCAATTCCAACAAGATGATTTACCAGAAACTGAAAGATAGGTTTCAGCTTCCGCACAATATTGAAGAATTAATTTCAGCCAAAAACACCTTATTCATTGATGCTTTCGATAAGAAAGAAGATATGCATCTAATGCCAGGAGTAAAAGAGTTAATCATCGATTTGCATCAAAATGGCGTTCAACTAATCGTAGCTTCTTCTTCCGAAATGGAAATCATCAATAAAGTCTTTGAACGCTTCGATTTAGACCAATATTTCACGCATAAAGTCAGCGGAAATGATTTTCCTGAATCCAAACCAAATCCAGCAATTTTCTTGAAAGCGGCTTCGTATTCAAAAGCTCCAATCGAAGAATGCATCGTTATTGAAGACAGCACAAACGGAATTAAGGCTGCAAAAGCGGCAGGAATTTTTTGTGTGGCCTACAAAAGTGAAGAAGTCAATTCACAGGACCAATCCTTGGCCGATATTATTGTTTATGATTATAAAGATTTGGATTTCGAGAAGATTCAACATATAAATTCGTAATTTTTGTAGTTTTGTTTTCCCCTCCTCTGGAGGGGTGCCCAAAGGGCGGGGTGGTTATCAACTCAAAAATAAAACTATATGCCGAATAAAATTGTACTCACGAAAATTAACGAAATTACAATTTACAGAAATTTCATAGAGAATTTACCTTATAATATTAAATTAAAGGATAGGTCACGGGCTTTAAGAAAAGCCGGAAATTTTCCTGAAGTTGTATTTTGGAAGCAAGTACATACATCCATATTTTGGAAAATAGATTTCGACCGACAGCGAATAATTGGAAATTATATTGTCGATTTTTATGTAAAGACATTAGGATTGGTAATTGAAATTGATGGCAATAGTCATAATGATAAAGATTCATACGACAAAAAAAGAGAAGAGTTCTTAATTTCTTTGGGAATTAAAATAATTAGATTTTCAGATTACCGAATCTTAAATGATTTGGATAATGTTATGAAAGAATTGGAAGGTTTTATTATTAAAGAGTATTTTGTTTAAGATATTTGCCACCCCACCCTTCGGGCACCCCTCCAGAGGAGGGGAAGTTGGAGTCTAAAAATATTGAGCTTGCAGAATCAACCCACAGCGTTTTTATAAACTTTCAAACATTTTTCTCTAGCTTCTTTATGATCCACGATAGGTTCTGGATAGTTTAAAGTTTCCAATTCCGGAACCCATTTTTTGATGTATTTCAAATCCTTGTCGAACTTTTTTACTTGTTCGGTGGGATTAAAAATCCTGAAATAAGGAGCGGCATCAACACCTGAACCTGCAGCCCATTGCCAGTTGCCAACATTGCTGGATTGTTCATAATCTAATAATTTGGTTGCAAAATAGGTTTCGCCCCAACGCCAATCGATCAATAAATGTTTGCATAAAAAACTGGCTACAATCATCCGAACACGGTTGTGCATGTGTCCCGTGGAATTCAATTCCCGCATTCCCGCATCAACAAAAGGGTAACCGGTTTTTCCTTCGCACCATTTCTGAAAAAGGATTTCATTATTGTCCCAAACAATTGTATCGTATTTTTCCCTGAAACTTTTGTGTATTGTATTTGGAAAATGCCAAAGGATTTGCATGAAAAACTCCCGCCAAATCAATTCATTTAAGAAGGTTTCATTTTTAGAACCCAATGCTTTTTGTATCATTTTCCGGATACTCACAGTCCCAAAACGTAAGTGGGTTCCCAGCATCGAAGTCTTGTTTAGAGCTGGAAAATTTCTGGTTTGTTCATAATTGTCAATCAAATCCGAAGAAATATCATAAGGAGCAACTTTGATTTTTGAAGCTTCAAAACCAATGTCTTTTAAATTCAGAAAAGGGTAGGAGTGATTGGTAATATTCTCAATTAAATCTTCTGAATTATAATTATCTAAAAGACTTTTGTTGAAGTTTTGCTTCCATTTTTTTGAGTAAGGTGTAAAAACGACATAAGGTGAATTATCATCCTTAACTACTTCGCTTTTTTCAAAAATAACTTGGTCTTTGTAGGTCTTGAATCCAATAGTATGTTTTTTGAAAATCTGAAACATTTCTAAATCCCGCTTTCTTGCATAGGGTTCATAATCGTGATTGGTATAAACTTGCTCAATCTTATTTTCTTGAGCTAATTTTTCGAAGATTTCCGCAGGTTTTCCGTAAAAAACGGCAAGCGATTTGCCTTTTGCTTTCAGGGTTTCATTCATATTAACCAACAAATCGCTGATGAAATTTACCCTTGCATCATCTTTTGGAAGTTCGTCCAAAATGGTTTTATCAAAAATAAAAATGGGAAGGACTTCTTTTCCGGCACTTAATGCTTCAAAAAAACCTTTGTTGTCGTCGATTCTTAAATCACGCCTGAACCAGAATACATTCATTTTATAATTTTATGTTTTCAAACAAATTTAGCCATTTACTAGTAAACTCGACATTCCACCATCTACGTGAAAAACTTGTCCTGTAATCCAAGACGATTTTTCATCCATCAAGAAACTCGTCATTTGGGCAATATCTTCGGGCTGGCCAAAACGCTTCAAGGGATGTCTTTCAGCTGCTTTTTGCTGTTTGGTTTCGTTGTTTAAGAACTTGTCTGCCAGAGGAGTATTTGTCAAGGAAGGTGCAATGACGTTTACACGGATTTTTGGAGCATATTCAGCAGCCAAAGCTTTAGCAAAACCTTCAACAGCTCCTTTTGAAGCGGCAACACTAGTGTGGAATGGCATTCCCATTGCTACAGCGACACTACTAAATAGTACAATGCTAGATTGTTGAGAAGCAATAAGTTGAGGTAGAACTGTTTGTATCACTTTTACCAAATTGATGAAATTGATTTGCAGATCATCTTCAAAAGTTTCAATTTTTAATCCTTTGAACGGACGAAGGTTAATGCTTCCAGGACAATACGCCAAGCCATCAATAACTTCAGGTAATTTGGAAACATCTAAAATATCAGTTTTAGCATCAAAAGGAAGGTGAGTGATTTTTAAATTTGCAATGTTTTCTGAAGTTCTTGATGCAACGAATACGTTGTTTTCCTTTTCGAGGATTTTAGCAATTTCCAAACCAATTCCATAAGAACCGCCAATTAAGAGTATGTTTTTCATGTTTTATCCTTTAAATTCTCCAAACAATTCGATTAGTTTTTTTCTTCTGTATTCAAAAATTTCGTTCAATTTTGGCTGAACGATAAAGGGATGCACCATTTGACCCAGAATTCCCATTGGAAGTTTATAGTCAATGATGTCTTCCATTTGGACACCGCCCGGAATTTCTTTCAAAAAATGCTTGTGATGCCAAAGGTCATAAGGTCCAAAGCGTTGTTCATCTACAAAATACTTTTTATCTTCAACATGGGTTATTTCGGTTAGCCATTTGGTTTTGATTCCGAAAATTGGGGTTACAATATATTGAATGATTTGTCCCGGAAACATTGGCCTGTCTCCACCTGAAATAATATCAAAACTCATATAATCTGGAGTTATGGTCTTTAGATTTTTTGGACTTGACAAGAAATCCCAGGCTTCATCCAAAGTGATAGGTAGATTTTGAATCGATTTCAGAGTGTAGATTTTCATTTTCTAAATTTCTGTAAAGGTATAAATTGTTTAATCTTTTTGATTATTTGTTAAACAATATATTTTCGTTTTATGGTATTTTTAACATTTAAAGCCCTATCGAAATAGTATCTTTGAAGCATTAATCTTTAAAAATAGAATTTATAATGAAAAAAATACTAGTCGCTACAGCACTATTTTTAGTAAGTCTTCCTGTAATTTCTCAGATTAGAACTCCACAGGCGAGTCTAAAAGCAACGGTTAATCAAACTGTTGGTTTATCAGAAGTTACTGTTGAATATAGCAGGCCAAGTGCTAAAGGAAGAACTATTTTTGGTGACCTTGTTACTTTTGGAAAATTATGGAGAACCGGAGCCAACCAGAATTCAATGGTAACGTTCAGTGATGATGTCGTTATTGACGGAAAGACGTTGAAAAAAGGTAAATATGCCATCTTCACAACTCCAAAAGCGGATAACTGGGAAGTTTTTTTCTATACTGATACTCAAAACTGGGGAACTCCTGAAAGTTGGGACGAATCTAAAGTTGCTTTGAAAACAAGCGTTAAGCCAGAAAGTTTGAACAGAAAGGTTGAAAGCTTTACAATTGGAATCAATAATTTGGATAACAATTTTGCACATTTGGAGATTTCTTGGGAGAAAACATTAATTGCTGTGAAATTTGAGGTTCCTACTCATAAAACAGCAATGGCTAGTATTGACAAGGCTTTGAATGGTCCATCGAAAGATGATTATTATGCAGCAGGTGCTTATTTCTTTCAATCTAATGGAGATATGAACAAAGCTTTAGAATATGTCAACAAAGCTTTAGATATGAGTACAGATAAACCTTTTTGGCAGTTGAGACAAAAATCTCTAATCCAAGCTAAATTAGGAGATAAGAAAGGTGCAATCGAAACTGCAAAAGCTTCTTTGGCCGCTGCTGAAGCTGCAAAAAATAACGATTACGTTAAAATGAACAAAGACAGCATTGCTGAATGGAGTAAAAAATAATTTCATTCTTTTATAAAACTAAAACACCGACTTGAATTGTCGGTGTTTTTTTATGCTATAGCTTCAGCTTCTTTCTTTGTATTTGGTAGGATATATTGGAATAGTACTGATAATATGATGGTCAGCATTGCCCCAATAAAATTCAGCCATAAATAACCCAGCTTTTCATCGCCACTTGGATAGATGTGTATCGTGTAGTAGTAGATAAAAAATATTGTAATCTGGCTAACAACAGCTCCCCAAAAAATGGCTTTTGCTTTTACATATTTGATGTAGAAACCAACCAAGAAAATTCCAAGAACAGTTCCGTAGAAAATAGAGCCGATGATGTTTACCAATTGAATAAGGTTTTCAAACAAAGTTCCGATACAGGCGAAAAGAATCGCTATTATTCCCCAAATCAAGGTAAAGAACTTTGAGGCATTCACGAAATGTTTCTCGGATTTTTCACCTTTTAAGTTTCGTTTGTAGATGTCAATTACAGTTGTAGATGCCAATGAACTCAAACCCGAAGCTGTTGAGGACATTGCGGCACATAAAATCACCGCCAATAATAATCCTATAAAACCTCTTGGTAAATAATTGATAATAAAATGGATAAATACATAATCAGCATCACTGGTCTTATCTTTTTTGTCGGCTTTTCCAATCAAAACTTTTGCTTCGTCTCGGATTCCTTTTTCTTTTTCGGCCAAAGCCATAATCCTAGATTTCAAGACTTTATTTTCCCTATCGATATTCAATTGATGAGCATAATCCAAGGTTACCTGCTTTTTTTCTTCAGAAACCACAACGAGTTTTTCTTCCAAACTTTTATATTCTTCAGCATAAATAGAAGTTGCAATCGTTTTCTTGCTGTTTGGATTGAAGTTGATTGGAAGCGTTTGAAATTGAAAGAAAACATACACCATGACTCCCGTAAGCAAAATGAAGAATTGCATCGGAACTTTCATCAATCCGTTGAAAACCAATCCCATTTGACTTTCTCTGATTGATCTTCCAGACAGATAACGCTGCACTTGGGATTGATCGGTTCCAAAATAGGAGAGTGCCAAGAACAAACCACCTGTTATCCCACTCCAAAATGTATATCGGCTTTCGGGATTAAAGGAGAAATCAATGATGTTCATCTTGTCGTTTGCACCAGCAATCTGCAAGGCATTACTGAACGTAACTTCTTCTGGCAAATAGCTAAGAATCAAATAAAAGGCAATAAACATTCCCGACATGATGATGAACATCTGCTGCTTTTGGGTGACGTTCACGGCTTTTGTTCCTCCGGTGAAAGTATAGATGATAACCAAGGTTCCAATAGCGATGTTCATCTTGGTTAAATCCCATCCTAAAATAGATGAAAGGATGATTGCCGGAGCATAAATCGTTAATCCAGTTCCCAAACCTCTTTGGAATAAAAAGAGCAAAGCGGCAAGCGAACGTGTTTTTAAATCAAAACGTTGTTCGAGATATTCGTAAGCCGTATAAACCTTGAGTTTATGATAAATCGGAATAAAAGTGTAGCAGATGATAACCATCGCTAATGGCAAGCCAAAATAGAATTGCACAAAGCCCATTCCGTCGTTAAAGGCCTGTCCGGGTGTGGAAAGAAAGGTAATGGCACTTGCTTGAGTTGCCATTACAGAAATTCCAACGGTGTACCAAGGCGTTTCGTTGTTTCCTAATATGTAGTCGTTTACGTTTTTACTTCCTTTGGTTTTCCAAACGCCATAAAAAACGATAAATAACAGTGTGAGGATTAATATAGTCCAGTCTAATTGCTGCATCGGCTATGAAAAGTATTGCATTAGGAAATAAAAAATCAAGATATAAATGGCATTGGCAACAATCACCAAGGTGTAGTTTTTTTTCCAAGCTTTTATTTTTTTATCGTCCATAATTTTAGTTGTTTTTTTCTCCCATCGAAATCATATTCGCCAATAACCTATAAGCTCCTGGAACTCCGGCAGGCAATTCCCTGAAAAAGCTTAGGCCTGTGTAAATATAGTATCCTTTTCCATAATTTGCCACTAATAAAGCACCGTTTTTTGGACTTTCTCCATTATCGTTTGAAGATAGGATAGGAGTGAAGGCCTTGTCCCATTCATCTGGGTAGTATAATCCTTGTTCCTGAACCCAACCTTTAAAGTCGTTTGAGGTAATTTTATTCGGTGAATTAAGCATTTTATGTTTCGGTTGCAGGAATCTAACCTCTGCGTCTTCTTCTGTAACGCGGTCTCTGGAAATCTTTAAAGGATATGGAGCGAGTTCTTTTGTTACGAACTTTCCTGTAGTGTTGTATTGCACAATCATCGTTTTACCTTCTTTTACAAAATCAAATAAGATGGATTGCTTGAATTCTAGTTCATCAATAGTGTTATAGGCACGGATTCCGACAATAACGGCGTCAAATTGCTGTAATTTTTCTTTAGAAATATCAGATGGTTTTACGATAGAAACCTCATAACCCATTTGCATCAAATATTCAGGAACTTCATCTCCGGCACCCATGATATAGGCAATTTTTTCATTTCCGGTTTTAATGTCTAGCTTGATGAATTTAGCTGAAGAAGTTTTTAAAACCTGCTGGTTTGAAATGTGTTCGTAATTGATGATGATTTGTTCCTTGTCGAACGTTTTTCCATCAATTATTGCGATTGCTTTTGCATCAATTTCGCTTGCATTTGCTGGTGGCGTTATTTCGAAAGTTACGGTTTGTTCCGAACCTTTTCGGGTCAATTCAAAGGGAATTTCAGTTGGAGTCACTTTCCATCCTGTTGGCAATTCCAAGCGCAAATTACCTTTTACATTGTTTTTACCTGCTTTTATTTTTACTCCAATGGTTTTTGAATTGTTGTTGTTGAAAATTTTCACCTTGTCCGAAAAAGTAGTCGTTACATCAGGAACAATGTCAAACGGTTTATAGACTTCTCCTTTCACTTCGTCGTTGTATTTATAGATCACATTACGTTCATATGGCAAAGCCACACCATTTATGCTAATGACAAATTCTGTCTTTATCTCACGGATAATATCTGGGACACCGATGTTTTTCTGTTCATCCACACGATACATTCCAACGGTTCCTTCTTTTTTAAGCCAATAAGGATCGGTATAGGAAGCGTTTTGAGGTATGGTGATGTCAAGTTCTATGTTTTCATCAATATTTCTGTTCAAGGTTTTGTTTTGTATGAATTCCTTTGATTCGGGAAATATTTTAACAGAAGTCAAATCAATTTTCACATCACTTCGGTTGATGGCTTCCAATTTCAGTTTGATTGCACTTCCAGGAGTTGCTTCCTGATTTTCGGCAACAGCCTCTAAATATAAACCTGCACAAGACGCAATTATTTCCTTTATTTCCTTTGATTTGACAGTCTTCCAATGTTCGTCTTCCAGTTTTTGAATCATCGAGTAGGCTTTTACCAATTCAGAAATACTTGCTGAAGGATTTCTAAAATCGAAATTCTTTTCTACATTTTGCAAAACAGTTCCAACAGCATTTCCGCCTTTGATTCGGTTCCAAGAAGTATCAATTCCTTCAAAGAGATTGTTCTTTTCTTTTGGAGCATTTCCTTTTATCAATTCCATATATTCAAGATCATCGCCACGGCTTCCTGTACTTCCGAATCCTTGTGATTGATGACGGCTTCTGCTTAAAGCGGCAATTTCCTGATTTGATTTTCCTAAAGTTGGATAGTAAACACCAGTTGGCAAATTCACCAAAGCGGATTTATCTGCCTTTTCAAATTTATCTCTTCCTCCATAAAACCAGTAGGAAGTATTGAAAAGCAATCGTTTTGGTTGCCAAGGCTTCACCAATTCCAGTTGACTTGAATAAGCACTTTTATCGATGGCAATATCAAAAGCTTCCTGCGAAAGCATCGCCGAAGAAGTATGATGTCCGTGAGTAGTTCCAGGAGAACGATGGTCAAAACGGGTGATGATGACATCTGGCTGGAAATTTCTGATTACATACACCATATCGCTCAAAACCTGATCCTTGTTCCAAACTTTCAAGGTTTCATTTGGGATTTTTGAATAGCCGAAATCATTTGCACGGGAAAAAAATTGTTCACCACCGTCAATTTTTCGAGCTTCGATCAATTCCTGTGTTCTTATTACTCCAAGAAGCTCTCTTAATTCCGTTCCAATTAAATTCTGTCCGCCATCGCCTCTGGTTAAGGATAAATAACCCGTTCGAGCCTTTTGATGATTGGCCATGTATGAAATCAATCGGGTGTTTTCATCATCGGGATGAGCTGCAATATATAATACAGAACCTAGAAAATTCAGCTTTTGGATTTGGTTGTAAATATCTACTGCTGTTGGCTTTTTTGGTTGTTGGGCATTAGTTTTCTGAAAACTAAAAAGAAGGCATAAAAGGAATAGAATGGAAAGTTTTTGCATTGATGAGGGTTTAATTTTCAAATATACTAATAATATAAAACGCAATAATACTTTAGAATTTGTTTAACAATTGGACATAAAAAAAGACCCTTGATTGGGTCTTGATTATTTTGTCATTAATTATTTCTTGTCTTTTCCTTTTCCTTGTTTCCCGTGGTGTTTTCCACCTTTTTTATGAGGATGTCCTTCTTTGTGCTTTTTTGCGGGTTTCATTCCAATTGTTTTTTGTGGTCCGCCTTTGTAGCCTTTGTGGTATTTTACTTTATGATGTTTATGGTGAATGTAAGGCGTTGGGCCATGATAATCTGTCAAAACTACTTTGTAGCCACTGTATAGATCATACGTTCTGTATTGAGCCGGAAGCCGTGTTGCTCTAACCCATTTGCCATTTCCGTAATAGATAAATCTTGAAGCTCTAACGTCATAATAGGCCTCAACATCTGGAAGATAGTAATATTCTACGGTGTCATAGCCAGCTGGTCCCCAAGCCGGAGGAGCTCCAACGTTTACATTGACGTTTACTTGAGCTTGTGTCAAACTAGAAATCATTAAACCGATTCCTAACAATGCTAATTTTAGTGTTTTCATAGTTTTAAATTTTTAAGGTTAATAGTGTAAAGCCGTTAAGCCAATAAGTGTGCCAATACAGGATTTTTAACTTTAGATTAAGATATAAATATCACTTATAAATAATAGTTCGGGGTTTTCCAAACTCAAAATCCTGAAAGCCGAAATCCTCACTCTGAATCGAATTCGTATTGATGATATTGGTTCCTTGTCCAGGAATACTCGGATAATAGGACAAGGAGAATTGAAAGGAATTGAATACCAAAAAGTCGTTGCTGATGATGAGTCCAACACCAACAGAGGAATATAATTTGCTTTGTGTTAATCCAATTTCGTCGCTTCCAAGCATTGCTGCTGTAAAATTAAAATAGGGATTGAGTCGGAAACCCCACAAATCCCATGGCGAATAAAATTGTGTTTGCAATGCAAGAACAGCTTTCTTGGTGCCGTAAACAGCACTATTAAAGCCAGGAATTCCTGAACCATTTCTGCCAATATTCCCAGCCCCAAAATTACTTTGAAAGTGGCTATTCTCATTTATAGTAAGATAATCTCCTGTGGATTGCAATCTGTTTGTGCCTATAATCAACTGTGGTTTTATGAACTGTCTCATTTTCCATCGGTCGCCCAATTGGATCAGGTTTGTAAAATAGTTGGCTTGAAATGAAAAGGCAGTTTGTTCAGGTTTTGAATCACGGAAAAAAGTACCGTATTCAAAGTTGGTGCTCAAATAGCCCCATTTGAAGTAATTTCCGTAGGATGCTCTAGCACCTCCATACATTCGTCCAACTCCATTTTTAATTTGATAGCCACCCGTTATGCCATAAATTTTTCCAACTGGAACATCCTCAATAATTCCATAATTAAAGAGGTATTCGTCCTCAACAAACTGCCGGGAAGAAATACCTATACCACCTAAATAAAATTTTTCGTCACTATAAAAATTTATACTATCATAGGCAATGGTTGGTCTTTGTTTGTAATTAACATTCAAGTATCGAGCAGAAGTGATAAGATTCGAAGTCCTATCGTCCTCGGTATTTCCCTTAAAGATTCTAAAGGAATGGCCGCCCCAAAAATCCTGTGAATCGTATTTGAAATTTTGGATTGCATAATTACCTTCGGGACTTTGCAAAGTATCTTTTCTAAAAACCTGATCAAAATAAACTCCACCAGCCCATCTTGCAAAAGGAGAGTAGAACGGTCTTTCAAGGCCTAGGATTTTCCCATAATTATTATCAAGATCTTGTTCATAAGAAACGGTGGTCCGGATGAAAGTATTCATGATATTCGGAACAATATAAATCATCCTGTAGGCATTTTTGCCATCCTCATTCCGGTTGATGAATCGGTTGCTGAATTCATGTCCTGAACCCAAAAAATTACGTTCGGTTATTTCGATATTGGTTCTGGAAGTTGATGCTGAAATCTTTGGGATAATGCTCCAAGAATCCAAAACGCGAATAAAAACATCCACAGAATCTGAATTTTTAGAAACGGGTTCCGCAGTTATCACAACTTCCCTAACATAGCGCTGTGAACGAACCAGACGCTCACTTTCTTTAACCAAAAGAGAATCCAAAGGGCGATTTCTTTTGATAAGGAGGAGGTTCTTTATTGCAAGCCTGTTTGTTTTGATATGAATTCTGTTTCCCGTTCTTTCGGTCCAGTTTCGTGCTTTTCGGGTAGTGTCTGATATAGAAAAGCCAAAAGGGTCTAAGGTTTGGATTTCGATGTTCCTAACAATTCTGCCTTCATAGTTTTTATAAACCCTTTTTTTGGGTTCCCTAATTGGATTTGCCTTTTTCTTCTCGGTGGGTTCAAAAATGAGTTTGTGAAGTAGTTTGGTAAAACCTCTTTTCTTGGAATATTTTTCGATGTTTCGGTACATCTTTGCCGTATCTTTTTCTGTTGGTTTCACTTGCGAAAAACCATTACTGCAAATGCAGAAAAATAGAATAAAGATAAATTTGAATTTAAAATTCATTAGCAGCAATTAGAAATGGATATTAGCAAGATCATTACTATTTCAAAAATAATGTATTTAGCATTGTCTTTTACAACATCATTAACCTCAAAGTAGTTTTACGGTTAATTTAACTAAAAACAATTTCTAATTGCTTGATAATGAAATTTTGGAAAGTGTAGTTTTTTCTTCAATGCTTATTCTCTATATTGACTGTGATCGACCTCTTCTGTTATTGGCAGCTTTTTCATAACAAAACCCGAAACAGCCGCTTGAACTCCCATTCCTAGAAGCTTTCTAAAAAAGCCTCCTGAAGACCCCACAACTAATTTTTTTGTTAGAAAGCCACTTGCCAGACCCACGCCAATTTTCAACGCCTTCGTCTTAAAGTTTTCAGAGGTTACGCTCTCGCCAATTGACGAAACTACTTCTCCAATTTTTTCCTTTACAATATTAACGGGATTCAAATTATCAATAGTGAACTCGAAATGTGCTTTCAACAAGCTCAATTCGGCTCTTTGCTGATTTTTCATTACTCTGATTGCTTCAGCCAGAGATTGGTCGTCTTTAATTACTTGCATTTTTCTTTTCTTTAAAGATTTCGTTTATTAGATAATTGTTCAATTTGTCGTCCAGCCAAGGTTTTCTTTTTTTGACTAAAACAAGTGCCAGAACGCCATAAAACAATGCTAGAGTAAAAAATCCATAGTAGTTTTTACCCAGAATTTCTCCAATATAGAGTGCCATTCCAACAGTTAATAAAACAAAAAATAAAGCAAGGACTGCTACAATAGCAAATCTCGAAGCAACGGAAGCAAAAACATCCGTAACCTTGTCTATAGTTTTTAGTCTATACAATTCAAAGGTTGTCTTTGTATATTGCTCTGCTTTTTCATATAGCATTTCAACTAGAATCACTTTATCTTTCATAATATTTGGTTTTTAATTTTAAAAAAAGAATGTCCGATAAGTTTACCTGTGAGGGACAACCTATCGGACAATACAATTATTTTACGTTGCTTTCAACTGTTCTTTTAGCGTCGGCAGCAATTTCTTTTCCTTCATTGATGTAATTTGAAGCATCATTTTTAACGCTTTCATATTTTGAAGAAATAGTACTGATTACATCTTCATATTTCTTTTTGATGTCATCAATAGATCCTTTGCCTTTATCGGCAATTTTCTTACGTGTGTTAGTTCCTTTATCCGGTGCGAATAAAATTCCTAAAATTGCTCCTGCAGCCAATCCTGCCAATGCTCCTAATACTACTTTACCTGAGTTCATATCTAATTGTTTTTAATTAATAATTTATTTTTAAAAATTGTTGTAAAAGATATAGCGGTCTTCTACAGTTTTTCTTTTTCAAATAGCAATCTTTCCCATCCTCAATCGGATTGTAAGATTACATAAAGGTATAACCTACCGTAAATTGAATTATTTGGTTTTTATATCTTAATGAAGATTCATCACCATCTTTATCGCTTTTGCTTAAATCCCAAGCTGCTCTTGCAGAAAGGATAAAGTTTTCAACGGTAAAATCTACACCAGCAGAAAGTCCCCAGATACCTTTTTTGTAGTTATCATCGTTAATATCTTCCTCTTGTTCAGCGCTAAATCCGTTAAACTCATTTTTAGTACTCAACAAGTAAGAAAATTGAGGACCTACAAGGATAGAAAAATTTTCTATTGGTTTAATTTGCAAGTGTACAGGAATATCAAGATGTGATGTAGTTCTTGTAAACTTATAATTTTCTCCAAAAAGACCTTCTCCTTCAGATTTGAATCCTTTTTCAGAATATAAAACCTCTGGCTGAATCCCAACAAACGTTCCAAGAGGAATAGAAACAAATGCACCACCGGCAAAACCTACTTTACCATCGGCAACAAATTCATCTCCTTCTTCGTCATACACATTCGATAAGTTGATACCGGCTTTTACACCAAATTTAAAATTTTCTCTTGTGTCACCAGATACATTTGATGTGCCATCTTGAGCGAAACCTGTAGAGGAAACTGCCATAGCAAATAACAGTAACCCTGATCTTAAAATCTTTTTCATAGCTTGTTTAATCTTTTTTTGTTTTCTTTTTTAGTTTTCTGATTCAAATTCTTTTTCTAGTGCATCAGCAGTACTCTGAACATCTGCCTTGAAAGCTTCCCAAGTATCAGCACTGTATGTGGTGTATTGGTCTAGTTTTGCTTTCAATTCGCTGTTTTTTTCTTCCAGCCTAGCAATTCTTTTGTTGTGACGTTCTTGTGCATCTGCCGAACCTGTCATTTTTTTAACTTTTAAATCAGCAATCTTTTGCTCATTTTTGGTAATCTTTTCATTGATTTCCATTTTGTAGTTTTGATACTCTTGGTTCGCTTCGTTTTGTTCCTCAGCTACATCTTGTTTTGCTTCCAAAACATCTTCTTGAGCATCTTCTACTTTTGCTTCTCGATCTTTACAGCTTGTTAAAGTTCCTGCAAAAATCATAGCGATCATTCCTAGTGTTACAATTGACTTTTTCATAATTATAAGTGTGTTAAGTTTACATTACAAAGATGCCACTACTATCAAGAGATTCTGTTACAGTACTTTTTGTATATTTTACAATATTCACATATAATTCTTACAAAGGCTGGTTTTATTGGGGTAATGTTTAAATAGTATAGTTTTTACTATGTATTTGGTATGATAAAAAGATACCAATCAGATAATTTTTTGATTAAATAATAAAAAGTTGAGAGGGAAGAGAAAACAAGTGGCAATTTAAGGAAGAATTTAATCTGTACGTTAATTTGATATTTTATAAAGCACGAATAAAAACAATTAATTGATATTATTTTTATTTAAAACCATGGAACTGTTCCAGCATACTGTTCGGCAGAATTTAAAGCACTGGAACAGTTCCAACATAGTGTTCGGTAGAATTTATGGCATTGGAATTGTTCCAATATACTGTTCGGCAGAAATTAGGGCATCGGAACTGTTCCAACGTATTCTTTGGCGGAATTTATAGCATTGGAACTATTCCAGAGGTTTTATGAAAAATAATTTATTTAAAAAGATAATGACCTACTAAAACAATAAACACTTAAAGCAAAAAAGCTACATCCGGTTTGAATGTAGCTTTTAATTTTCAATGCAATTTTTATTTGTTTTTCTTGGCTTCTTTTTCTGCAGCCTTTTCTGCTTTCTCTTTTGCCTTTTCTGCTTCTTTTTTAGCTTTTTCTGCTTTTTCTTCGGCTTCCTTTTTCTTCTTGGCTTCTTCTTTTTCTTTTTTCTTGAAGTAACCTCTCAAAAGGAAATTACTTTTGGCAGCTTCCATGTTTTCATCCAAACCTTTTGTACTGCTTTTTAAGTTGCTGATGGTTTGGTCAATTTCGTTTGCCATGCTTTTGTCGTTGATCAGTTTTCCTAAAGTTCCATCACCACGGTTGATCTTCATTAGGATTTCGGCAATTTCGTTCGATGCAATGGCGGCATTTTCAGAGGTTACTTGCAAGCTTTGGATGATGGCATCGGTTTCTACAGGTTCGGTCGATGCAATCCTTTGACCGTCTTTCACAATTTTAGAATTTGGGTTTCCTTGCGACAGCACAACCACTTTATCGCCAATAATTCCTTCGGATCCAATTCCAGCTTCACTATCCGATTTGATGAATCTTTGAACATCTTTCTTGATGAGCATATCTACTTTTACCATCGAGTCGTTGATGATTCGGATATTGTCAACCGTACCGACGTTGATTCCAGAGAAACGAACCGTGTTTCCAACTTGGAGTCCACTAACGTTTCTGAAATCGGCAGTCACCTTAATCACAGGGTCGAATAGATTTTTTTGTTTTCCGATGACAAAAATTGCCAGGAAAAAAAGTACAATCCCTACGATTATGAATAATCCCAGACGTACTTTAAAATTGTTGCTTTGCGTTTCCATGTTTTATATTTCTTTTGGGTTTCTACTATTTTGACTTTGGAAGTAAGAATTGATCAATTCGTCGTCGGTGTTTTCAAACTCTTCCAGTTTACCTTCCTTATAAACTTTTCCTTTCTGCAACATGATCAATCTGTTGGCTACTGTTCGGGCACATTCTATATCGTGTGTGATGATGATAGAAGAGGTTTTATATTTTTTCTGAATATCATTTATCAGCAGACTTATTTCGTGTGAGGTAACGGGGTCTAATCCTGTTGTTGGTTCGTCATAGAGCATAATGGCAGGATCTACGATGATGGTTCTTGCCAAACTGATCCTTTTTCGCATACCTCCTGAAAGTTCCGATGGCATCTTGTCTATGGCATCTGGAAGACCAACATTTTCAAGTGCTTCCTTGATTTTGTTTTGAATTTCTTCATCCGAAATCTTTTCTTTCATACGCTTTAGCGGAAATTCAAGATTTTGACGCACCGTCATCGAATCATACAAGGCACCACTCTGGAAAAGGAATCCAATTTTTCGTCGAACGTCTTCCAGTTCCTTGTATTTCATTCCGTTTACTTCATCGCCCATAATATTGATCATTCCTGAATCTGCTTTAAGCAAACGAACAATGCATTTTATGAGTACAGATTTTCCAGTACCCGATTTTCCAAGAACAACAAGGTTTTCGCCCTTGCGAAGTTCAAGTGTCAATCCATCCAGTACTTGCATCTCACCAAATCCAATACGGAGGTCTTTGATTTCGATTACGTTTTCGGTATTTGTAGTTGCTTCTATCATATAATATCAGTTATTTGAACCGCAATTAAATCGACAATAATTACCAGTAGGGAAGACATCACTACGGCAGAATTGGCCGCAATTCCAACGCTTTCGGTTCCTCTTCCTGCATTAAATCCTTTATAGCATCCAACAAAACCAATCACGGTTCCGAAGAAAAAGGTCTTGATGACGGCCGGAAACAAATCGCCAAATTCTACATCTCCAAAAGCTTGGGTGATGAACAAGACAAAGCTCACATCGCCTTTGATATTCGCTGCCAGCCAACCGCCCAAAATTCCTAATGCATCTGCATATAAAACCAATATCGGTAGCATTAATGTTGCGGCAAGAACCCTTGGAACGATAAGGAATTTTATAGGATTTGCCGATGAAACTTCCATGGCGTCAATTTGTTCGGTAACTCGCATGGAACCAATTTCTGCACCCATGCTCGAACCAATTTTTCCTGCACAAATCAGGGCTGTAATTACGGGACCCATTTCTCTGATGATGGAAATGGTAACCATTCCCGGAAGCATTGTAACGGCTCCAAAATCAACCAAAACTGGTCGTGCTTGGATTGTAAGAACCAATCCGATGATGAGTCCTGTAACGGAAATCAATCCTAATGATTTGTTTCCAATTTGAAAACACTGCTTGAAGAACTCCCTGAATTCAAACCCAAGCGAGAAGGTGTTTTTGAATACGTTGGTAACAAACATGAACACATCGGCAACATTAATCAGAAACTTTTGCAAGCTGTTTTTTCTGTTTATGGTTACATCGGTAATGTCTTCTGTTTTTTTCCTAGCGTATGTTTTAATCTTTGTAATCGGTTTTTTCATTTGAAGTGTAGATATTTTAAAGATTAATTTTTGGTGATTTTATTCATTTTTGGTATCTGGACCAGTAGTGGTTTCTGTGAAAATGGTCTTGGATACTTCTTCTTGATTTACATTGATGGTATCGGTTGCATTTTCAAAGTTATAAAGCGGAAGCCTTATGTGTCGCCACTCGTAAGTCTTGGGTAAATCATCTCCCATCAGATAGCCCCAAGCCTGCAATCCTTCAATCCTGTCGAATATTACTTTCAAGATAGCAATCAATGGAATTGCCAAAAACATTCCGGCAACTCCGGCCAAAGAACCTCCAATGATGATTCCTACAATAGAAACAAAAGCATTGATTTCTACTTTTGAACTCACCACCATTGGCACAAGAATGTTGTTATCGATAAATTGAACAACAGCATTCACGACTAAAACACCAATAACCAATGACAAATCGGGAGAACCTGTGAGTGAAGCAAAGATGCTGATGACGTAGGCAAACATAATTCCTACATAAGGAATAAGGTTCAGAATTCCTGTAATTACACCAAGCAAAATGGCATATTTCACTCCAACAATAGACAATCCGATGCTGGTTAAAGTTGCGACACTAATGAGCTGGATGGTTAAACCAACAAGATAACTTTTTACAGCTACTTTAACATTGCCCAAAATATTCTGTAGTTTTTCGTGGTGTTGAGGTTTGAATAATTTACACATGAATTTTATAAAATGTGTTCTGTATAAAAGAAGCAGGAACATATAGATTGGAACCAATGCCAGATTGAATAAAGTATCTGTAAATGACATCAAGGTGGAACCAAGCATTTCCTTGCCTGATTTTAAAGAATCCGATGTGGCTGAATTGATGTATTCTTCCTGTTCTTTTGTACTGATGTTGAAATGATCCCTCACATACATCTGGATGTTGGCAATATGAATTTTTATGTTGGTTTGGATCTTGTCCCAATCGCTGACAAAATCGCTAATTTGCCAGGATAGAAATGTTATTATGCCAACAATGAACATTACAAATAATAATACCGAAACTATGACTGCGAGAATATGAGGAAATCGGAGTTTTGATTTGAGGAACAACATTATTGGCCTCAAGAGTATAGAAAACAAGATGGCCATTAATATTGGAATGATAATTCCTTGTCCTATATAGAAAATAAAAAAGATAGAAATTAAACTCAATAAAACAAATGCCAGTTTAGCATAGAAAGGAAATTTGTAGATTTCATTCATATAATTTAGCTATATAAGTTAGGGTACTTAAGGTTTAGCAAATATTATATTAATGCTACGATAACACGTTACATAAATTGGTAAATATGTTATATAATTTACACGTTTTTAGTAAAATTAATCTGTAAATTCTTTGTCATCAAAAGAATTATTTTTGATGATGGAAATACCTTTTTGAAGCAACAAAGTATTCGGATAGGTAATCATTTCGCCATCACTGGTTTTGAGCAGGGTATGAAACGTATTGATGTCTTCGATTTCTGCTTCGATAGGGAAATCCTTGTCGTGAATCTTGATGGTGTCGCCAATTTTGAAAGGAAAGGAAAACAATAAAATAATTCCGGAAGTGATGTTGCTCAAAATAGACCATTGGGCAAATAACGCAACACCAATAACTGTCAATACGGATGAAACCGTCATGAACAAATCATTGGTTTCTACACCCCAAATTATAAAAAGAGAAGTAAAGAACATGACAGTCAGAAATACACTTATGTATTTGATGATTAGGTTCGTCCTGTGTTCTAATATTTCGCTTGTCTTGGCATATTTTCGAACAAGTTTTGTACTTCCAACACGCAATATTAATGCTAAAATGATTAAGATTCCTGTAGAAATTATTTCAACAAAATATTGATTGATAAATGACATCATTTTTTATAAACTATTTAGATAATTATAAACCTTATCAACCGGCAATCCCATTACGTTTGCATACGAACCTTCAACCTTTGAAACTCCAATAAAGCCAATCCATTCCTGAATGCCATAAGCTCCAGCTTTGTCATAAGGTTTATAATTTTCAAGGTAATAATGAATCGCATCTTCAGATAATTCATTGAAGGTAACTTTCGTCAATTCATAAAAAACATCTGTGTTTTCAGTAGTTTTGATGCAAACCGAAGTAATCACATCGTGTGTATTGTTTGAAAGTGATTTCAATATCTGGAAAGCATCGTTGTAATCCTTTGGTTTTCCTAAAGCCTTTTCATCAAACCAAACGATTGTGTCGCTTGTAATTAAAATATCATTTTCTTGCAATTCGCCTTCAAAAGCATTGGCTTTCAATTCGGCTAGGAAATTGGTGATTTCTTCTGCTTCCAAACCTTCAGGATAAATCTCTTCAACGTCTTTCAATCGGATTTCGAAATCCAGATCCAAATCTTTCAGAAATTGCTGTCTTCTTGGCGAACCCGAAGCGAGAATGATTTTATGGTTTTTGAATTTATCTTTAAGCATTCAATTGAATATTTAGGTTAACAACTAAGGCCGATAGAATACCGAAAAGCAATACAAATTTAAGTACCAAACTCAAATGATGAAAATCTTCTTTGTTTTTTGCCGAAGCACTTTTTACGGTAAAATAAATGAGTGGTGCTACAATTAGTAACAAGCAGTAAATTGTAGCGATGTATAATCCATTGATAAAATAATATTCATTGATGTAGTAAAGAAGGATTACAATCGGAATAAAACTGATCAAGAAAACAAGCCTTGCGGTTCTAGTAACGCCAAGTGCAATAGGCAAAGTGTTCATTCCTTGGTTATAATCTCCGTTAACATCTTCAAGGTCTTTCACAATTTCTCGGATGAAATTAATGATGAAGGCGAAGATGGCATAATCCAGAAGCACTCTGAAAATCAATCCTAAAAATGCTTGATTTTCTGGAGTTATCAAAGGATATAGATTAAAAATACCAATGATGATTACCGCAAACGATGTTAGGATTGCAACAATTATGTTCCCAATCAACAAACTCTGTTTTAGGCTTGATGCATAAAGATATAAAACAGCAGAAACCAAGATAAAAACCAATGCAAATGCGGGTTTTTCGATGACATTGGCCAGATAGAATCCAGTTCCAACACCAATGATGTTCAATGCGATATATAAATTAAAGGCTTTATCTTCAGAGATGTATTTTCCAACTACAACTTCATTTGGTTTGTTGATAAAATCAGTTTCCTTATCAAAAATATTATTGATCAGGTATCCGGCTCCTGCAAGCAAAACTGTTGTGAAAACCAACAAGAAATACTGCCAATCGTTTAACGCAAGTGGAATATTTTGCTGGTCCAGAAAGCCATATTTGAATATAAATTGCATCAAGGCAATCATCAATAAATTCTGAAAACGTATTAACTTTAAAAATTTCATCAGGAAATGGATAGGTTTTGTGTTTGTAAAAATTTGATAATTAATGTATTATATTTAATTATTTCATTTTCAATTATCCTCCTAAAGGTAAATTCTTTAAACAGATAATCTCCTTTTATTTTTAGTTTTTTTAACAAAAAAATACCCGAAATCTCTTTCGGGCATTTAAAAATTCTATTTTCGATTATCCTCTTGAAGCTCTTCCAACGCTTGGACCTCCGTTGCTTCTAGTGTTTCCACTTTCTGCTTTTTGGGTTCTTTGTGGCTGACTCACGTTTTGAGTTCTTGCAGGAGTGCTTCTTTGTGGCTGAACCGTTGGTGCCGTTGTTCTCACAGCTGGAGCGGTAGTTCTGGTGGTGTTTACCCTTTCGGTAGTTACTTTTTGAGCACTGTTGCTTCTTGTATTTTGAACCGGCTGCACCGTCTGACTTCTCGTTGGAGTAGTGGTTGTGGCCCTAACCGTTTTCGTTTCCGTTTTAACTTGAGTAGGAGTGGTGCTTCTAACAGCATTATTACTTCTCACAGCATTATTGCTTCTCACGTTTCCAGTTTCAGTTTTAGCTTGTGCAGGTTTAGTGTTTGTTCTAACGGTGTTGGTTCTAGTCGCTTCAACAGAATTACTACGAGTTACAGTTGATGTGTTAGCATTTCTAACGCCATTGTTGGTTCTGGTCTCGCTTGCATTTCGTGTTTGAACCAACTCATGTCTGTTGCTTACGTTGTTGTTTCGTCTTGTAAATGAACTGTTTGGGTTTTGTCTTTCATATCCATTAGCACGTCTTGTTTGGTGCATTGCAATTGCTCTTTCGCTTCTTCTAACATTTACATAATTGTAAGTATTATAGTTGTGAATATGAATGTTCACGTTGTTTCTATATCTGTAAATCGGATAAGGAGCCCATCCATAATAATATCCTGGATAATAATTCCAATAGTATGGAGAATAGTAAGGACGGTAAGAATTTACCCAAAACACGTTATAAATAACGGGTCTGTTTACATAAATTGGCTCATAGATATAGTTGCTTCCGTACATATAAACATCTCCAACTACCTGAACTTGAACATTATTGTTGTTGTCTCTTTCTACTTCAATTGTAGCAACATCCTGAAATAGATCTCGATCCAAAACTGCTTGAAGCACAATCAAGTGGGTGTTTCTTTCAACAGATTCTACAACTCTCAAATAATCTACCTGACGGTCGTTGTTCAAGTCAAGGTTTGATATTTGGTTTTTTGGATCGTTCAATCTTCTTTCAAAATCCTCCAAATTTTCCGAATCTCCAAAGATTGAAGCAACAGCTCTCAAATCTAAATTATCACTAATGTCAGAATTTTTGGCATTAACAGTTGTCACATCTTGTGCATTGGTTTCGTTTGCAAATAAGAAAGCAAACAGGGCTAGGGTGAGTATCTTGGTTTTCATAATGTGGAAATTTATTGGTTAAAAGTTTTTGGTTTTTTTTCTTATAACCGTAATTCCAACATCTGTGCCACGAATTTTATTTTAATATTTAATTAACTAAATCATTGGTAAGATTTCAAGAATTGGGAAGGAGTGAGACCTGTTTTTTGTTTGAAAAGCCTTGAAAAATAAGCATAATCTTCATAGCCAAGACCAATTGCAATTTCAGAGAAACTTTTGCCGGTGTGAAGCATTATCCTTTTTGCTTCTAATATTATCCGATCCAAAATAACTTCCGAAGTCGTTTTTCCGATAACACTTTGCGTAATCCTGTTGAGGTGTTTGGGGGTGATGTTCATCATCGAGGCATATTTTGAAGGCGATTTTTCAACACTAAAATGTTCCTCGATGAGGTTTTCCAATTCATTGAATTTTTGTGCATACAAGCTATGATTGACAATTTGCTCCGTTTCATCATTCAGATAAATCCTAGAAAGTTTGGCATATATTATATCCGAATAACTCACCAGAACCTGATGCTTCAGTATATTTTTGTTTTGATATTCCGACAGCATCGACTCAAATAAAGCAACTATTTCTGTAACCGGATTTTCTTCCAATTCAATCAACGGGCTATTTTGAACCGATTGAAAGAAAGGGAAATTAGAAATGCTGTTGTGTGAATAATGCAAATCATAAAAATCTTTGGTATGAGTGAAGATAAAACCATCAACATCATCTGAAAGTTCCCAATGATGTGTTTTTCCGGGAGAAATAACGAATATATTTCCGGGTTTTACTTCATAGGTATTAAAATCAATTTCATGAGTTCCAATTCCTTTTGTAAATAAAATACACAGATAAGAATTGTGTTTGTGCGGTTTTGTAATCTTGCTTTTATTCTGAAGGATGTGTTCCCGAAGATTGTTTACGTAGAAATCTTTTTCGTTTTCTTGATTTTGAAGTTGGGATATGTCGAGAATATTGATCATTAAAACAAATACTTTTTTGAATTTTGTAAAGTTAGTTTAAAATGATGAATGTCCGAATAATGCAAAAAAATAAAATGCCACTAAATCAATCAGTGGCATTTTATTTTATTCAACTCTTTTCATGCAAATCCTTTCCGGCGGATGCAATACCATCGGGAATTTTTCAATTTTCACCGAGCTACTGTCCAATCCAAAGGCTTTTTCTTCGGATAGGCTTAATTTCTTGATCAAGAAATAGGTGTTCATGACTAATTTTTCGTGCCACAACATGTCGCTGTCATTGGAAAGGAATTTCTCTGAAAGTACAAATTTAAAATCACCAATGATGTTATTTCGGTTTAATGATTCGTAACGGCTTGTAATATCAACTTCGCCATTTTTTACCATGTCTTTCACCACTTCCTTAAACATGATGTTGATTTTTGTAGGTTCTCTAAAACCTAAATTGAAATCAATTCTAATCAAATCATCTTTGATTAATTCGGTTACTTTATATTCTGTTTTATAAGGTTCGTTCAAGATGTTAACGTGGATAAACCAATATAAGTCGGCTCGTTTGGGACGTTTTTGCAAAATTGAATACAATACTTTTTCTTCAATTTCATCCAATCTTCCGGAGTTGGTCATGTAAACCAAATGAGTTGCATATTTAGGAATAGATAAATCGCTACTCAATTCGCCAAGGACTTTCTTGTAATTGTCAATCTTGACCATTTTAGTATAAGCCTTGCTGATTTTTTTAGCCCTATACCAAGTTGCCATGATCAGAATCAAAGCAATTGCAATGATCAAAGTTACATAACCTCCATGCGAAAACTTTTTGATATTGGCCACAAAAAAGCTCAATTCAATCAAAGCATAAATCGAGATAATTGGCGTGATGAAATACCATTTTACCCTTTTCATAATTAAATAATAATTGAGCAAACAAGTGGTCATAATCATGCAAAGCACGATGGCCAATCCGTAAGCAGCTTCCATATTACTTGATTCTTTGAAGCGTAAAACAATCAATACGCAACCAACAAATAACAACCAATTTATTGATGGAATGTAGAGTTGCCCTTTTAATTCAGTAGGATATTTGATTCTTACTTTTGGCCAGAAATTCAATCGCATTGCTTCGTTAATCAAGGTAAAAGAACCACTAATCAAAGCTTGAGAAGCAATAACCGCTGCAAGTGTTGCAATTGTGATTCCGATAGGCTGAAACCAATCGGCCATAATCAAATAAAAAGGATTTCCGTTAGATCCGCCAAGACTTTTCAAGGTTTCGCCTTCATGATGAATCAAATAGGCACCTTGTCCGAAATAGTTTAAGACCAATGTAGTTTTTACAAAAATCCAGCTTACGCGAATGTTCTTTCTGCCACAATGCCCCATGTCAGAATACAAAGCTTCGGCACCAGTTGTACATAAAAAAACGGCACCCAGAATGTAAAAACCTTCGGGATGTAGGGATAACAAATGATAGGCATAATATGGATTCAAAGCTCTTAAAACATCTGCATGATAGTAAATTTGAATGACTCCAAGGGTTCCCAACATTCCAAACCAAATAAGCATCATTGGTGCGAAAAATTTGCCTACCAAATTGGTTCCAAATTGTTGAATGAAAAACAAAACAAATAGAATTCCAATTACGATGGGAACCGTATTTATTTCAGGATAAAACGTTCGTAAACCTTCAACGGCAGACGAAACAGAAATTGGAGGAGTGATAATTCCATCGGCCAACAAAGCACTTCCACCAATTACGGCAGGAACAATTAGCCATTTGACTTTTGTCCTTCTTACTAATGCATACAAAGCAAAAATTCCACCTTCGCCATTATTGTCGGCATTTAGAGTAATAATTACATATTTAATTGTGGTTTGAAGTGTTAAGGTCCAGAAAACACATGAAATTCCTCCTAAGACAATGTCTGCATTTATTGGAAGATTTCCAATAATTGCCTTCATTACATACAACGGAGAAGTACCGATGTCACCGTAAATTATTCCTAAAGTAATCAGTAATCCTGCTAAAGATAATTTACTCAAATGACTCTTATGCGAAGCACTCATAAAATGGTATTAAGGGTGCAAAATTAATTAAATTTCGGATAAAATTAACATTTTAACACAAGCATATATTTTGCAGAAGCTTTTAGATCATCCATTTAAAAAAAGTAAGTTTGCAACTCTAAAATTCCATCTATGAAAAAAATAGTTTTTATACTCTTAAGTTTCTCATTGATAATCTCTTGCAAGAAAAAAGAAACTAAAGTAATTGAAAATGAAGCAATTCCATTTGTTTCCGCAACTGTTGATAAGATTTTAACCGACAGCATTTCAATAAGAGCCATTTCCATTGATTCTGGGAAAATTTGGTATGCCGGAAACAACGGAAAGTACGGTTATTTCGATTTGAACAGCGAAAAAGACTTCAACGGTCATGTTGCTAAAGATACTTTGAAACTTGAGTTTAGAAGTATTGCCAAAACTTCCTCACATATTTTTATTCTCAATGTTGGAAATCCAGCACTTTTATACCGAATTTCAAAAGACGGCTCTGAAATCAAATTGGTCTATCAGGAAAAACATGAAAAAGTGTTTTATGACAGTATGCAATTCTGGAACGATCAGGAAGGAATTGCCATGGGCGATCCAACAGCTGATTGCCTTTCTGTAATAGTCACAAGAGATGGAGGAACAACCTGGAAAAAACTTCCATGCAATACTTTGCCAAAAGTAGAAGAGGGAGAAGCCGTTTTTGCCGCAAGCAATACCAACTTAATCATCAAAGGAAATGACACTTGGATGGTTTCTGGAGGAAAAAAAGCAAGAGTATTTTATTCAGCCGATAAAGGAAATTCATGGAAAGTATTCAACACGCCAATCGTGCAAGGCGAAGCAATGACCGGAATTTTCACAGCCGATTTCTACGATTCCCAAAACGGATTCATTGCTGGAGGAAATTATGAAAAGCCAAATCAGAACTTCGGAAACAAAGCATTTACAAATGATGGTGGAAAGACGTGGAATTTAATTGCCGAGAAAAAAGGATTTGGCTACGCTTCATGTGTTCAATATGTTCCAAATAGCAACGGAAAACAATTGGTTACAGTTGGAGCTTCAGGTTTGCAATATTCCTCCGATTCAGGCGAAAACTGGAAACAATTTTCTACCGATAAGGATTTATACACCATAAGATTTATGAACGATTCAACCGCAATTGCTGCAGGAAAAAATAAAATCGTCAAAGTAAATTTCAAGACAAAATAATTATTAGTCCAAAAACTGAAAAAGCCTGAAGCGATTATTCGCTTCAGGCTTTTTTTTAATCTAAAATCTAAACTCTAAAATTATTAATACCAGCGTTTCTTATTCTGTTTAGAACCCGCCGATTTTCTAGATTTGTGAGCATCACCACTTCTATTTGAATTTTTCTGTGGAGTAGCTTCAGCTTCAGGGCTTCCAGCATGCCAAGGATAAGGATGGTCGGTAATCGTCTGAACATCAACTTTGATTAATTTTTGGATGTCTTTCCAATAAGGATGTTCGTCCTTGCTGCAAAATGAAATTGCAATTCCGCCATTTCCAGCACGACCCGTCCTACCAATTCGGTGAACATACGTCTCAGGAATATTTGGCAAATCAAAGTTGATTACAAAAGGCAATTGATCGATGTCGATACCACGAGCTGCAATATCGGTTGCAACCAAAACGCCCACTTCTTTCGCTTTAAAAGCATCCAGAACGCGTTGTCTGGCACTTTGCGATTTGTCTCCGTGGATAGCTTCAGCAGCGACACCGTGCTTACGCAATGCTTTCACTACGTTATCAGCACCATGTTTTGTTCTAGAAAAAACCAGTAAATCGGTCAATTTTTCATTTCGAATCAAATGGTATAATAAATTTCGTTTTTCAGTCTTATCTACAAAATAAACACGTTGCTCCACGTTTTCTGCAGTTGAAGAAACAGGCGAAACGGAAACCGTTGCAGGATCTTTCAGAAACATTTCAGCCAGTTCACGAATTGCAATTGGCATTGTTGCAGAAAATAGTAAGGTCTGGCGGTTGTTTGGCGTAAGCTTCACAATCTTCTTTACATCATTCACAAAACCCATATCCAACATCTGGTCGGCTTCGTCTAAAACTAATGTATGCAAATGGTCCAAATCAATATAACCTTGCTTGTGCAGATCCAATAAACGTCCTGGAGTTGCTACTAAAATGTCAACGCCTTTGCGTAAAACATCCACTTGCGGAACTTGTGAAACACCTCCAAAAATGGTCAATTGTGTCAAGTTGGTATATTTCCCGTAGGAATCAAAATTTTGCCCAATCTGTACTGCCAATTCCCTTGTAGGTGTTACCACCAAACAACGAATTTGCTTCGCTTTTTTGGTAGAACCTACAATTCTGTGCAATTGGTGTATGATTGGAATGGCAAATGCTGCCGTTTTTCCGGTTCCGGTTTGAGCACAACCCACTAAATCCCTGCCTTCTAAAACCAGCGGAATAGCCTGTTGCTGTATAGGTGTTGGTTCCAAATATCCTAATTCGTGAACCGCTTTTTGTATACTTTTGGAAAGTGATAAATCTTCAAATAACATATAAATAAATGCTTTCAAGTGCTCTGAATTAAGCACAAAGAGGTTGCAAAGATAGGTTTAATATTTGTAATGTGTAGAATAGTGGAGGTTTAGGTTTTTTTTGAGGAGCTAATCCCGCCATCCGCTGCAACTCCTCATCCTGAAAGCTTTTTTTCTAATGTCCAAAAAGGAGCTTCCGTTGGTCGCTCTTTTTGGCCAAGAAAAAATAGCTTTCAGGATTCCGGGGTTTCCGCTACTGTCGGGGCTAGCTTCGCTGGTGGAAACTTTAGGGATTGGAATAATCGTCTGGTAAAAGATTTAGATTACCATTTCCAATCCAAATCTGATTTATAGTTTACGTTTAATTTTTGGGATAAAATTAGTAGTTCTTCTTTTATTTGGTTAACATCTTCTAATTCATCTTTAGGAATAAAAATAGAATTTGTTTGAAGTTTAATATAATAAAACTTACCCGTTTCAATTATTGTTTCAACCGTTTCAATTTTGAATTTCACTTCTTTGTCAATATCTACTAGATAAATATAAACATCATCAATTTTTAAATTTACATCTTTGCCAAATTCATTTTTATATACTTTAACAGCTTCTTGGTAATTTTTAAAAATACTTTCTTTTATTCGATAAGGAGAAAAGATTAAAGAAAGTAGAGCTGCTAGTGGAAAAAAATAGCTAAAAGGATTATCAAAGCCTCTGAATGCAAAAATAGAAAATACAGAAAGTATGATAAACCATACAAAAGTACCTCTTATGATCTGTTTCCTTACCCTACCATCATCCTTTGCAAAATACAATTGCAATTGTAAATAATAATTTTCTTTTAATTTATAATTCAAATCCATAAGCTATTCCCTCTCAAACAACCCCAAAGTTCCACCAACCCAATCCTTATCCTTATTGAATTTCACTCCAATCATTTCACCACGGCTCAAACGAACCAAGTTGCACAATAGAGTAGGAGCCTTGTCTTCTTTTCGCCAAACACAAAGCACTCGAACTTCGGCTTTTACCTTTCCATCAGGCGATTGCACGATAGGAATATAGTTGACTTTCTTTTGCAAAATATACAATTCTTTTTCTGTCACCGCTTCGATATCTTCTTTCTTGACATGAAAAATCACACCGCTTCCCGAAAACGAAAACAAAGGTTTCAAGACATAATTCTCTAAATCTTCTGGGATTTCTTTTAAATCACTCAACAAAGTAGTTTCAATAAAATATTTTCCTTTCAAGAATGGTAGAATGAATTTACTGATTCTGAAAAACCAATTCGGATGTCCGGCCCATTCCACCTCCAAATCATCCGAAAAACTGAACTCCATTTTCAAGTCTTTTCGCAATTCCAACTCGTCAAAAATGACACGGTTGTAAATTCGTTTTACTTCAATTTCGGCTCCAGCCTCATTTTTATAGTATAATTTTTTCCCTTTTTTAATCAATTCTGTCACACAAACAATCGGAATTCCGATGTCTCTTTTGCAATAGTAAAAATCAATCTTGGTGTTTTGCTTTTCAGGTTCAATTTCCAAAAGGATTACATTTTCCTTTGGATGATTGTTGCAAATCGCTTGCTCAATAATCTTCAAATATTCTTCTGGAGAAATGTCGTTTATAAAAGGCGTTAGTTCTTCCAAAAAAGGATAATGTGCCTTGAATTTATCATACAAAACATATTGATAGTTGAACAAAGAAGGAAATCCTTGCACTTCAATCAGCTTTGGAATAACCTTTCCATCTTCTTCACAAATACCAAAATCAATGGCTAGAAAAGTAGTATGTTCATCTTCATTTGGAACTTTACTGTTAAGTTCTAGAGATTTGTTGGTTAGCTCTTTGAAGTTATCTTTTTGAATCAAATCTATCACATCTTGACAGCCATCAAGAAGTTGTTGCTTCAATTCATTCGAAATAAAAAAAGGCGTTTCGGCCATTCTGAAAGTTGGCAAGTAATCAAAGTCAGATGCAATGTCGTCTTGAAACTCTTGGTATTTTTCGGGAGTAAAACTATCGTTGAAAAGTTGTCTGTATTTTGGAATCATCTTTGGTTTTTTGGTTAGTTGGAAATAAAGAATGCCACAAACTCAAAATGAAAATTTGTGAATTCGTGGCAGTTTTTCTATGAAAATAAGTTATACTTAATTCGATAAAATCTTCTTCGTTCGCATCAAATCATTAATAGCAATTCGAAGGAAATTCGGAATCAAGGTTTCATTGGTTTTGTAAATCTTGTCCTCGTCAAGCAAATCTTCCAGCATGTTTCTAAACTTTCGCTTGCCTTTCATTTTCTTGATTTTCTCTCGTCGCTCGTTATTTTTCATATTGGCAACAAAACTGATCGGATCGGCTTCAGGATGAAACTGAGTTCCCACCATATATTCTGAAAAACGAACCGCCATAATCGCTCTTTCATATTGAACGTGATCGCGGATTTTTTCCAAAGAGATAATTTTAGCTCCTTTTTTAGCAAAAATAGCCAGCTTTGGTTGAATCACTTGATAATCACGGGAATCGATTCCATAGAAAGGATCAGCAAGACCTTCAAAAACGGGATCATTTGCCCCTTCTTTTGTTTTATGAATCGTCATTACACCAAAAGAAGTGTCGTTTCGTTTTGTAATTTCGGCCAAGCCAAAATGTTTACAAGCCATTTGAAAGGAGTGACAAATAAAAAGAACGTGTTTTTTGATGTTGTTTTCCTTGTTCCAAAGAGTTAAGGCATCAATAAAATCGTAGTATTTTAAATCCCAATTTCCGTCGCCTTCCAAAGGATTTCCGGGACCCCCGGTTGAAATAAAAATATCAAATTTCTTAATATCCGGCAATTCTGATTTTCCTCGAACATCAAAAACTTTAAAAGTAACTACTTGATTGAATCGGTTTATAATATCGATGATACAACGCATTCCTTGATTTGGTTCTCCATCATACATGTCAAGAATTGCAATTTTGATTGAATTATCACTCATTATATTTAGTTTAACTGATTGTAAATTAACTGCAAAGATAAAAATTACGTTTAAAAATCACTTTAAATTATAATCCTTTTGTGAATTCGCTTGTGATAAAATCAACCACTTTTGTCAAATCGCCTGTTTGCTCGAAAATTGCCAATTGTTTTGCGGCACCGGTTCCATCTCTCAAAATGTTGTGTACATAATTGATTTCGTCTCGGCTTCCCAATTCATCCACCACATCATCAATAAATTCAAGCAATTCGAGAATCAATTCACAGGTTGGCACTTCTTTTTTCAAACCAAAATCAATCATATTGCCTCTGATTCCATAACGTGCTGCACGGAATTTATTTTCTTTTATCAAAGCCAAACGATAAATATTGAAACTAGTGTTTGCCATGGTCAATTTATACAGTTTTGCAACGACAGCCTGTATTATTGCTACAATACACATTGTTTCATCAACTGTCAAGCTCATGTCGCAGATACGGAATTCAATCGTGTCATAAAATGGATGCAAACGCAAATCCCACCAAATTTTCTTTGGATTGTCAATGCAATTGGTTTGCACCAAGGTATCCAAGAAGTTGTCATACGATTGCAAAGAATCAAAATATTCTGGAAGTCCAGTTCTTGGGAATTTATCAAAAACCTTGGTTCTGAAAGATTTATAACCCGTTTGTCTTCCTTCCCAAAAAGGGGAGTTGGTTGAAAGTGCAAAAATATGTGGCAAGAAATAACAAGCTTGGTTCATCAATTGCAAACCAATTTCACGGTTTTCAATCCCGACGTGGCAGTGCATTCCAAAAATCAAATTGGAACGAGCGGCATCTTGCAATTCGTTTACAATATTATGATAACGAGGATCGTCTGTAATCTCCTGGTCCTGCCATCTCGAAAAAGGATGCGTTCCGGCTCCACCAACTAGAAGCCCTTGCTTATCGGCCAGTTCAACAATTTTCTTCCTCAGGAAAGTAATTTCTTGTCGGGCTTCCTTTACATTCTTGCAGATATTGGTTCCAACTTCTACAACCGATTGATGCATTTCGGCTTTAACCTGTTCGTTCAGGATTACTTTTGCACCATCTACAATTTTCGAAAGATGCGAACGTAAATCTCTTGTTACGGGGTCTATAATTTGGTATTCCTCTTCAACTCCAAGAGTGAATATTGGTAATTTTTTCGTCATGATTTTGTTAATTGAATATAGAAATCTTAATTTTAGTTATAGTTGTATTATTTTATTACATTATAAAATGTCTTCATAATTCTAGTATTTTGAAGCAGAATAAAGTCCTTATCCAGTCGAGAGACTTTATTCTTAAAGTCATACTGACTCCATCAAAAGTAATCCATTTATTTTTTTAATATGATTTGGATTTATCGTTGTTAGCAGTATATTTTTATTGATAATTTGGTATTAATTTTTGAATCAATTTTTGTCCAGAAACAAATTTTATTTCAATTAGTTTACTTTTTGTGCTGTCGGAGAACATTTTAATGTTTATTATTTTTTTTCTTCATTAAAATTATATGGTGGTATTTCTATTATTTAATTTTGAATGGAAACTAAATTTAGGATTGATTTTATTTGCATAATAGTGAAATTGATCGTCAGTTATACCTTCTGTTTCATTTTTTATTGATATAATTTTCGCAATGTTTTCATTATTATAAAGAAAAGTGATTGTGTCATTTGTTTTTATTAAATACTTACTTTCTTCTAGGTAATCTCCTTGTTTTTGTGAACTCAAAGTAGTTCCTTTAAACTTTTTGTCATTTACCTCTTTGCTTTTATCTATTTGAGAAAACGATATTGAAAATGAAAGAAAACAGAAAAGTAAAATCAAATAGTTTGAGTTTTTGAAAACCATATTTTTTGTGCTCATAATTTTCAATTTATTATATTAAATTATTAAATAGTTTGGCTATTATCAACGTCCCGCAACTTTGCTAATTTTCAGAACTTCATATTTTCCTACTGCTTTATTAACTCAATATTATTAGGAACACTAAAAAAAGGTGTTACTCCAGGTTGATAATTTGATGGAGTACTCATGTAACTTGAATGGTTTTTAAATAATTTAAAAAATATCTTCTCGGGTTGCCCTGTTGCTGTGGCTACTTTAGAAATTTCGCAACGACTTACTAAAACATTGGTTGTAAAATCTTGAAAAATACCGTTAATATAGTTGGCATCTTCTTTACCGCTTAAGTAGCTTCCTATTCCATTTCCAATCACGAATTGATTTGTAGGTGTAATATTCGTATTATCAAAAATAATATTTCCGTTATTGTCTTCTAGTTTGTAGGTTAATACTATTTGATCTATATAATAATAGTATGAACTAGTCGGAATTATTTTAGAGAAAAATTGATTAATTCTAACCAATTTTAAAGTTAATATTTTGTTTGTTCCAAAATATTTCCATGTTCCTATATACGAGTTAAGTTGGTCGGAAGTGTCTTTTATATAATCTCCATTTTGGTAAGAATAATTTACCAATCGCGTTTGAGAATATGATACAGTTCTTAAAATTGGAAATTGAGCTTGCATTGAAATTGTAAATAAAAAAACGATGGTTACAATTGCTTTTGGTATTATGTCATTTATATTTAACATGGTGTCTCGGTTATTTGATTATTATTGTTTAATCCTCTTTTTTTCCAGTTGCTAAAATTTTCATCACAACTGAATACTTCAAACCCAGAATTGGAATTTCCTGTCTCTTTAAAAAATCTCAAAAAGCCCTCTAATTGTTTGGTACTAGACTTTTTATAATCTACATACACTTTTTCAAAAGAATCTTCCATCATATTTTTAAAAGGATACAAAGCATTTAAAGTATTTATAAAGGCTGTTTTATTGGTAATTACTATTGCAAACGTTCCTTTAGCACTGGTAACCATCAAGGTACAATTACTTGCTGTTGAGTTTTGGATTAGAGCTGCAAAGCTAAATAAATCTGAAAGGCTAAAAACCGCAAAATTTCTTTTTGAAGTTGCATCAAGATGGCAATGTATAAATCCATTTTGATCGTTTCGGTTTGGGGCTAAAGGAATATCTACATAACTGCCATTATCTTCTTCTTCAGTACCTTGAAATTCTGACGAAAATTTAGGAGCATTTTGGTAGGTTACATAGCCGGATTCTACATTTTGAGTGGCAGCTTTTTGCTTTAGCTCAGTCATCTTTGCTTTATAATCGGGGTCTTTAGATTTTGCTTGTAAACTTCCGCAAGGAGTTCCTGCTTGAATTAGTGGTAATGTAGCAATTGTTCCGCCTCCACCGCCACTTGTTCCTGAACCAGTACCAGTACCAGTGCCAGTACCACCCGCATCATTACCACATGTGTATGCCCAAAGGTAAATAGTCCTTATGTTAGTATAATCTGGATCCCAACAGCCATCTATTGTGCAGGCTTCTTCAATCTCTACTGCAACAAGTTCATAACAGGAGCCTGACGATCTTTGTGAAGTAGATATTTGATTCATATTAAATGGCTCTATAATCGTTTTAGTTGACAAGTCAATTTCTGTGCCATTTTCTAACAATTCTCTTTCGGCTTCTGTTAGGATGTAAGTTACTATAAATGCTTCGTAAGATCCGTTAGGCAATGATGAAAGTACTATATTATTTAGGTTATAATTTCCCTGATCATTATATATTGTAAATGTATAGGAATGATAGCTACCATCCAAATTCTCAATATGAATGGCAGTATCAAAATCTAAATCAAAACTTTCGTTTTCATACCTTGCTGAATAGGTATTTCCACGATTTGAAAGTTCTATATTAATAGAATCTATTTTATCTACTAATCCACTATTACTTTCAAAGGCAGTAAATTTTTCTAAAGACCTTACATAATTATTGGAATTTAAGGGTATTTCATCAACCATCTCCTTTTCGCAACCGCTAAGAATTGTGATAAAAAATAATATTAAAATCCATTTTATTGAATGATTTATTTTCGTCATGATTTTGTTTTGTCCATTAGATAATTAGAAAATCGGAAGAATTGTTTTTCCAATTTTCTAACTATTTTTTTTCTAATTTATATTATTTTGCCGCATTTTTAATAAAAGTTCCCCAAGTCAAATTCATTTCGCCTGGTTTTTGTTTTTTTGCTGCAGCGATTGCCATTTTAGCAGCTTCTTCTACAACCCAGTCAAAATTTTCTTGGCCAACTGAAGTCAGTTCTGCATCTGGAGCAGGATTTCCGAAGTCAATAGCATAAGGAATACCATCTCTTACGGCAAATTCTACGGTGTTGAAATCATATCCCAAACCTTTGCAAAGTCTTAATGTGTAGTCTTTTATAGTTGCCAATAATTTTTTATCGGTATTCGGATTTTCAACTACATATCTTAAATGATGCGGATTTCTTGGTTCGTATGGCATGATTCTAACTGCTTTTCCGCCAAGGCAATACACACGATAGTAATCTTGAAACACAATTTCTTCCTGCAAAAGCATTACCAATTGTCCGGTTTCGCGGTGTTTTTCCCAAAATTCTTCTTTGTTTTCAAGGCGATAAACATTTTTCCAACCTCCACCAGCATACGGTTTCATATAAGCTGGAAATCCGATATAATCAAATATTCCATCCCAATCTAAAGGGAAAGCCAAGTTACGGAACGATTTTCCAGTTGTATCTGTTGGATGTTCTGCAGAAGGAAGGATTACCGTGTTAGGTAGCGGCACTCCCAAAGTATCTGCCAATGCGTTGTTGAAAAATTTATCATCGGCACTCCACCAAAACGGATTGTTGATAACGTTTGTTCCGGTCAAGGCCGCGTTTTTAAGATAAGCACGGTAAAATGGTACATCTTGAGAAATCCTGTCGATGATAACGGCATATTCACCACCTTTGTTTTGAACTACTTTGTCAATAGAAACGGCTTCTGCTATGATTCCTTTTTCGTTTTTTGAGTTTACTCTGTCTATAAATGCTTGCGGAAAGGTGTCTTCCATTCCAAATAAGATTCCAATTTTTTTCATAATATTTTTGTGTTTTGTTTTAGTTTAAATTTATGCTAGAAAAATTTAATTCGTGATAGATAATGCGGAAACATTTCTTTCCAAACCGGCCAATCGTGTTTTTGGTCTCTTCGGATGTCCAGCCAATGCTCGATACTTCTGTTGCTTAGAACCTTGCTCATTTTTAGGTTGGCATCCAGACAGATGTCCCAATTTGAGGTTCCCAGAACGATGTCCATTTGCCATAAATTTGGGTCGTTCAAGCCATAAAGAAAATCTTCGGGACTATTGAAAAACACATCTTCGTTGTGAAAACCGTCCATAAAACTTTTGATATCAAAAGCACCACTCATCGAAAACATGTGGCTCACATAGCCGGGATGACGAAAAGCAAAGTTTGCGGCATGATAGCCTCCAAAACTGCAACCAGCAACGACTACTTTTCCAGAGCCAGTGTTATGACGAACTCGTTCTACAATTTCATGACAAATCATTTTATCGTACCAAACGTGGTTTTGGATACGATGAACGGGATGAATCTTCTTGTTGTAGAAACTATCCTTGTCGATACTTCCCGGACAAAAAATCTGAATCAATCCTTGTTCGATGTACCATCTTGCAGATTCAATAAGTCCTTGGTCCTTGTTTTCGTGATAGCTTCCCATTGAAGTTGGGAATAAAATAACCGGGTATCCAGCATGCCCAAAAACAAGCATTTCAATTTCACGGTTTAAATTTGGTGAGTACCACTTGAAGTATTCTTCTTTCATATATTAGCTATTTTGTTTTTAAATGGTGACGTATATTGGGCAGGATTTGTAGCAATTTATGACCTTATTTCAATCTTGCAATTTTTAATAAATAATATTTAAACAATTATAATGAAAATAATCAGTATTTATAACGGTAAAATGATTTTTTTACAAAGAATTATTATAATGATTATATATTGAAGTTTATATTAACGAAACAATAATTAATGCTTGAATTTTCTTGATACAATAAATTTTAATCAATAAAAAAGGCTCGGTTATTGTTAATCGTAATGAAAAAATAAGATTTAATTTTACTAAAATTATAATTTTTAGTTAATTTCAATACTATCAACTTAAATAGCACGTTAATTTTTTACTTTTAACCATTGAAAAATTGCATACAAAAATCATGAAATATTTCATTCTACTTTTCCTTACTGTTTTTCTGAATATAGAAGCCAAGGCCCAAGATATAATTAGCAATCCTAGGGCTATTCCGGCTATGCCATCTCCAACGCCCAATCTTCCGAATATTAGTCCTGAAAAAAAACCAAGTATTTTTGATGTAAAACCTAAAAATGATGTTCCGGATTTGTGGAGTGATAAGAGCAAGGTTGAATTCAAGAAGGAAGAATTTGCAAATCCGGCCGATCGCTATACAAAAAAAATGAATAATAGCTTGAATACAGAAGGAAATGGTGATGCCAAAATGTTTAGAAGAGATCAATATTTTGGCGATTTTAAAACCAAATCCGAAAGCATTAAAGTGCTCTACCGAGATCCCCAGGCAGTTGATGGAGATTTGTTGAAAGTTTTACTCAATGATAAAGTGGTGATGGATAATATTTTCCTGGAAGGAAATTTCAAAACCTTAGAGATTAAACTTATAGCTGGTTTTAATAAGATCGATTTTGTGGCTTTGAATGAAGGACAATATTTCCCAAATACGGGTGCTTTTATAATTATGGACAAAGGAGTCCAGCTTTATTCAAGCGAATGGAACATGTCTACAGGTTTTAAAGCTTCTTTTATAATTGTGAAGGAATAATTAATCCAATTAAAAATTCATAATTTTTAATTGGATTTAAAACCACTTTCTAGTAAACAAATTCACCAACACACTCGGACTTAAAGTAACTATAAACCTAATCTTTTCTTGATAATTGTTATCGGCAATTTCCCATCCATTGTTAGAATACACAGGGAAATACAGCTCAAAATAATCTGTTACCAAATTCAACCTGACACCACTATCATACACAAATTGTTCTCCTTGATTTTTGTTTTTCATAAACCCGGCATCCCCATAAATTTCGACCCAATTCCAAATATTAAAACTTGCATTGGTTGTTGCCATCCATTGATTTGCATAAGGATTTACCAATTTTGATTTGAATCCACCTTCGGCAATGATGAGTTGTTGGCTGAAAAGTCCGCTGGTTTCGGATCTACCATAATAATTATAGTCAAATAGATAATCAGTAGGTCGATCTAGTGCAAAACTAAAAAAATCTGAATCGGTCGTGTTGTATAAAAAAGCACCTGCAAAAAAACGAATGTTGATTTGCCTATTGTCATTAAATAATTTTCTATAGCCTAATTCTACTGATGATTTCCCGAATTTGCTAGACAATTGTAAATCCGTCGAAAGATTGAAATGCTTGGTGATTTCGGTTTTGTTATCGGAGTATTTTGCATTAAAAACACTATAATTTTGATTATTCTCATCAAAACTCAAATCATAGTTTGATTCTTGTCGATTCACCATAACCTGCCGAATCAGCAAACCACGTTTTCTGTTGTCTCGAAAGTCCTTTTCGCGGAAGCGGAAAACGGCTGTTGGGTTTATTTTCAGATAGGTTGCATCTGGAGCATAATGAAAATAATTTCCGCTAATGGAATACCGATTATTGAAAGCTTCACTTTTTCGGTTGAATTGGTTAATGGCTAAAGAGAAACTTCCAATTAGTGATTGAGTATTAGCAGAATAAGCTGGATTTATATCAAAAATAAAGGGTTTGTCTAAAATAGTTTTGTTATGGAAGCGAATTCCAGGAGAAATTCCGTCATAGAGGTTATAAGTTGCGGTTGGAACATATAAAATTTGATTGTAATAGGGATCTTCCAAATCCTTCATAAACACAAATTTAAAAGGCCTGTTGTTTGGAAAAAAGGGCTTCATAGATTTCCAATTGTTCCTTAAATTGAATTCTGGAACCTCATTTTTATAGTTGATGACAATTTTATCGGCCTCTTTTCTTTCAACCGTAAAAGTGCTGTCGGTACTGATGTTTTCATACCATTCTTTGAAAACAATTTCTTTTCCTTTTAAGCCATAAACCGGAATAGGAACCGTTGTATTGGTTCGGTTTTTAATCGTAAAAGTAACGCTGTCTTGTGTTTTAGAAATGTCACTGAATTTATAATCTACAATTTCCCTTGAATCGATGATTGTATTAAAAAACCAATCTATGTCTTTTGGAGAATTTGTTCTCAAAATCTGCTCAAAATCCTCACGAGTAGTTTGTTTCTGCAGGTTGATTTGATAAAATTCCTTCAAACTTTTGTCAACAATATCGTTTTGCAGGTAATGATCCAGGTATTTAAAACTCAATCCAGCTCTATATTTTCCTGCAATTTGTTCGTTGAATTTGATGAAGGTGTTTTTAGGATCTCCAATCGGCTGATCTAGATTTTTTCTTGCCATCAGCATATAAAAATAGCTGTATTGGTTGTTGAAAGGCAAGTTTGTGAGGTTGTAGTTTCTCAATATTCGAAACTTGGAAATGCTTCCCATCATCTTGCTTTCGGGATAAAATTCGTCGATGTATCGCATCATCAAATACATCTGCATTCCATCATAAATCCAATTGTCTTTTCTTGGATCGAGCCGAAGACTCGTTTTGAGGTAATTGTTCAAATAGGTCTTCATGAATTTTATCTCAAACAAAAAATCATCTTGAAACGGACTCAAAAAAGAGGGCAATTGGTTGAGTCCATAAAATGGATTTCGTTCATAATCTGCTTGGGAAATGACCAGTTTTTTGTGAGGATAGGGTCCAATGTTTTCCTTTACAAAATCCATCATCTGACTTATAAGTAAAGCCTTTCGAACATCATCCAGATTGTTGCTTTTTAAATTCGTAACCACTTCAATATCTGACTTTCTGAAACTATGAAAGTTGTCATTTTGCTCTACATAAATACTGAAATCAATCCTGTTTTTGCCAGAAAGTTGATAAATTGAATTTGTATTCTCATTATTTTTCACAGAAGATAAATCGGAAATCACTGCAAATTGTTGTGGAACTTTAACCGTCAAATCAAAGTCGGAAACTGCATTGGCAATATCATCAAGGTTGTTGTTGCTGTATTTCAGGAAATTTCCATCTTCAAATCGGGCAGGAGTGAGGAACCAGTTTTTGAGATACATTTTTCCGTTTTCCCCATAACCATAATTTGTAAAACGGTCACTAGGAAGTTTTATGGAATAATTGAGCTTTAAGATGATTTTCTGATTTGGATGAACTGCTTCTGGCAACGAAACCAAAATCAGATCCGGTTGTTCAAACATCCTTTCCCATTCCACTTTTTTTCCATTTGCATCTTGAATTGATACATTATTTGTGCTTCCTCGTTCTTCGTCCCTTGCAACATGAAAACTTCGCACAAATTCATCCGAAAAGCGTTTGGCAAGCGGAGTAGTTTTGGAGGAATAGGCGTTGTTCCAATCGTTCAACACAACCGTGGTCAGTATTTTATGGGTTTGGTTGTAAAACGTCAATTCCTGTTGCACATGTACGGTTTTTTCTTCAGGTTTGATGTCAACCACCAATTTGGAATGATGTTGAGCATATTGACTGGTAGAAACCAACAACGCAAGGCAAAAAAGTATTCTAGGGAAATATTTCAATGATTTCTTTTTCAAATTTGAGTAGCAATTGTAAACACTATAAGATGCGATTTATTGTATAGGTTGCTTATTTGTTTCTTAAAAACAACGTTCACAAAGAAAACAAAAACTTGCATCCTTGTGAACGTATACGTACAAGTTTTCCTAAAGGTTTTAGAAATTAGGGCTTAAATTGTATTTCTTGTAGAAAGTATCCAATACTTCAACCACTTCTTCCTCGGTATCCACAATCTTTATCAAATCAAGGTCGCCCGGACTAACGTTTGCATATTTCTCTACCAAAACGGCTTTGATCCAATCCATCAAACCTGACCAGAAGTCACGTCCTACGAGGATTACAGGGAATTTTGCCACTTTTTTCGTTTGAATCAAAGTAATGGCTTCAAACATTTCGTCAAGCGTTCCGAAACCTCCTGGCATCACGACAAAACCTTGGGAATATTTAACGAACATCACTTTTCTTACGAAGAAATAATCAAAATTCAAGTTTTTATCTCGGTCGATATAAGGATTAAAATGTTGCTCAAAAGGCAATTCGATGTTTAAACCAACGGAAGTTCCACCACCTAAATGGGCTCCTTTGTTTCCAGCTTCCATGATTCCAGGACCACCACCAGTGATAACGCCATAACCAGCTTTACTTATTTTAAAAGCAATTTTTTCTGCCAATAAATAGAAATGGTCTTCAGGTTTTGTTCGTGCTGAACCAAAAATAGAAACGCACGGACCAATTCGACCCATTGTTTCATAACCGTTTACGAACTCTGCCATAATTTTAAAAATGGCCCAAGAATCGTTGGTTCTTATTTCATTCCACGTTTTCTGCTTTAATCTGTCTTGGATTATTTTATCCTCGTCATTGTCAAAATCTTCTAATCTCATCTTTAGTGCTTATTATTTATTCTTATTTTTTTATTTGCTTGGCAATATATAAAATTTTTCTTTTAGAGCTAACAGGTTTTATCCTGAAGCTTCGGGACTTTTAGATCTTTAAAATTATTAATGAAGCTCTTTCTTTAAAAACTGAGCCGTATAGCTTTTCTTCACTTTCGCCACTTCTTCAGGAGTTCCTTTAGCTACAACAGTTCCACCGCCTTTTCCCCCCTCTGGACCAATGTCAATAATATAATCGGCTAACTTGATAACGTCCATATTGTGTTCGATAATCAAAATTGTATTGCCTTTATCGACCAATTTATTGATGACTTCCATCAAGACGCGAATGTCTTCGAAATGCAAACCAGTCGTAGGTTCGTCGAGAATATAAAAGGTATTTCCTGTATCTTTTTTAGCCAATTCTCCTGCCAATTTGATACGTTGTGCTTCTCCTCCCGAAAGTGTTGTGCTTTGTTGCCCCAAAGTGATATAACCCAAACCAACATCTTGCAATGTTTTTACCTTTCGGTAGATTTTTGGTATATTTTCAAAAAACGGAACGGCTTCATCAATCGTCATATTCAAAACATCCGAGATGGATTTTCCTTTATATCGGATTTCTAAAGTCTCTCTGTTGAACCTTTTTCCCTGACAGGTTTCGCATTCCACATAAACATCTGGAAGGAAATTCATTTCGATCGTTCGTACACCTGAACCTTCGCAAGTTTCACATCTTCCACCTTTTACGTTAAAACTAAAGCGTCCAGCTTTGTAACCGCGAATCATACTTTCAGAAGTCATGGTAAAGAGATTTCTTATCTCTCCAAAAACTTCTGTATAAGTCGCAGGATTAGAACGTGGCGTTCTTCCAATTGGACTTTGGTCGATGTCAATGACCTTATCGATATGTTCCAAACCTTCAATCTTTTTGTAAGGCTGTGGTTTTTTTACACCATTAAAATAATACGCATTCAGAATCGGGTAGAGGGTCTCGTTGATTAAGGTTGACTTTCCACTTCCTGAAACTCCCGTTACGCAAATCATTTTTCCCAGAGGCAATTCTATCGAAACATTTTTCAGGTTGTTTCCAGTTGCTCCAGTAAGTTTCATTGACTTTCCGTTTCCTTCACGACGCTGTTTTGGTACTTCAATTTCACGTTCGCCATTTAAATAGGAAGCGGTTAAAGTGTGTTCTTTCAGAATTTCCGCAGGAGTTCCTTTACTGATGATTTCGCCACCATATTTTCCTGCTTTTGGACCAATATCAATCACATAATCGGCACGTTCAATCATATCTTTGTCGTGTTCTACGACAATAACAGAGTTCCCGATGTCTCGTAATTGTTCCAACGAGCGGATCAGTTTTTCATTATCTCTTTGGTGCAAACCTATGCTTGGTTCATCCAAAATATACAAAACCCCAACCAATTGCGAACCAATTTGGGTAGCCAATCGAATTCGCTGTGCTTCTCCACCCGAAAGTGATTTTGAACTTCGGCTTAAAGCCAAATATTCCAAACCAACATTCATCAGGAAAGCCAAACGGTCTTTGATTTCCTTAATAACTTCGGTTGCAATTCGTTTTTGTTTATCCGATAAATGGTTCTCCAAATCATTGAACCAAACGGTCAAATCTGAAATATCCATCGAAGACAATTCGTGAATATTTTCGTTATTGATTTTGAAATAAAGCGCTTCTTTTTTCAAACGGGAACCTTCACAAACAGGACATTTCACTTCATCCATGAATTCTTTTGCCCAACGTTTTATGGAAGTTGAACCACTTTCGTCAAATTGATTTTTGATGAAATGCGAAATGCCTTCAAATTCAATCTTGTATTCTTTTGTGATGCCTAACGTTTTTGATGCTACGGCAAATTTATCTTTTCCGCCATTTAGAATCGTGTCCATTGCTTCTTCAGAAATCGACTCAATTGGATCAGTGATTTTGAAGCCATATTTTTCTCCGATAATTTCCAATTGCTTGAAAATCCAAGTCGATTTATATTCTCCCAAAGGAGCAAACCCACCTTGCTTTATGGACATTTTTAGGTTAGGAGTTATTTTTTTGATGTTGATTTCGTTTACCATTCCCAAACCGTTGCAATGATCACAAGCACCTTTTGGAGAGTTGAACGAAAACAAGTTGGGTTCAGGATTTTGATAGGAAATTCCCGTTGAAGGACACATCAAGTTCCGACTGAAATAACGAACATCCTTACTGTCTTGTTCCAAAACCATCAAGACATTTTCGCCGTGATACATTGCCGTATTGATGCTTTCCATCAGACGTTTTTCGCTTTCAGGACTGTTATCGGCTACAATTCTATCGATTACAATTTCGATGTCGTGTGTCTTGTAACGATCCAGTTTCATTCCAGGTGTGATGTCTTTTATATCGCCATTGATTCGGACTTTTAGGAATCCTTGCTTGGCAATTTGCTGGAATAATTCGGCATAATGTCCTTTTCTGGCACGAATAACGGGAGCCAGAATATTGATTCTCTTATCCTTGAAATCTTCCGAAATTAGCTCCTTTATTTGTTCATCGCTGTAACTGACCATTTTTTCGCCAGTGTTGTAACTGAAAGCATCGGCACCTCTTGCATAAAGCAAACGGAGGAAATCATAAATTTCAGTTATTGTTCCAACGGTCGAACGCGGGCTCTTGCTGGTTGTTTTTTGTTCGATGGCAATAACAGGGGAGAGTCCGTCAATTTTATCCACATCCGGACGTTCTAAACCACCAAGAAACTGTCGGGCATAAGCCGAAAAAGTTTCCACATAACGTCGTTGTCCTTCGGCATAAATGGTGTCGAAAGCAAGTGATGATTTTCCAGATCCTGAAAGTCCAGTGATAACTACTAATTTCTCACGAGGAATTGAAATGTCTATGTTTTTGAGATTATGAACGCGGGCTCCTAAAACTTCTATAGTATTGTCTGATTCTAGCATATTTTTTGGCAATTCCGAATAGGTCGGAAGCAAAGTTACTATTTTGGTTTGTAGTATGTAAATTATTTAATAAATTGTTTGGAAGGGTTTTGTTTATGTTTAAGGGAAATGGAAGAACAATTAAGCAAGTTGTCAATTTCCCTTGATGCGATTGAAGATGCCTTTCATCAAAGCTTTTCCATCGCGTTTTTGTTTTGGAACTTCATAGGCTTTGAGTTTACTATTTTCTTCCTTAAAAACATAGCTGAAGGCAAATTGTGGTTGTCTAGGATCTTTAGTTAGCAAACCAAAACGCAAGTCATTAAAATAGTAAAGATTATCTATTTTAGTGACGATAAACCATCCTTCGCTTACCTCCTTTAAAGTTTCAAAATCTGGATTTCCTTCCAGTTCTTTTGTCAATTTATTGTTTTTAGCATAGGTTTCAAATGTGATTGGCTTGCTGTCGAACAAAGAAAAATCACCTAAAAGATAGGCATTGTTTGTAGCAACGTTTGCATTCCATAAGATGCAATTGAAGGCGGTTGGCTTTACGATAAGTGTACTGTATTCGATTTTTTGCTTTTTCAAAGCATCTTCAAATTGATTCAGGGCATAAAGTTTCAATCCGGAAGTGAGAAGCAGATAAAGCGAACTGATGTAAATGCCTCGTAGGACATATTTTTTCCGTAAAGAAAATGTTTTCTTTCGCCATGCCATCATCAACGAAACCATCAATGGCAAAGTATATAGTGGGTCGATGACAAAGATGGTTTTTAAAGCAATGCGATCGGGAATTGGCCAAAAGATTTGTGTTCCCCAAGAGGTAAACAAGTCGAGAAGAACATGAGTTATCAAACACCAAAACGCCATAGTGGTAGCACTTTTGAAACTGATTTTTCCTTTTTCGAATTTGGAAATAGCCCAGCCCAACATCGGCGAAAGTCCTATAAAGAAGAGTAGGGAATGGCTCAAGCCCCGATGGATGGCCACGCCATCAACGGGATTCATAAATTGTCCGACAACGACATCCAAATCGGGAATTGTACCGAGGATGGCACCGTATAGGAAAGTCTTTCGTTGCAGTTTTTCACCAGCACATAATTCGGCTGTGGCAATTCCTAGAACGATTTGGGTAAATGAATCCATTGGGTTGAAAATTGGCTGCTTTCAAGATGCAAAAATAGGCAAAGAAAAACGCTTTGTCAGTTTTGTAACGATAAATAGCCTATTTTAAGATTCTAGGTTGATGCAAGCTACTTGATCCATAAAAAAATCCCGATGCTATAATGCACCGGGATTTTATCTAGCCGCGAAGGCAATAATTAGCTGACTTGTGTTTTCCTGTTCTTTAAATAATAGAAGGCAAAGCAGATGCCTAGCAACATCATATAGATCATCCATCCGTTGATTGGGGCCTGCTCGACTGAACCGTCCGTGTTCCCGTTCTCGTCCTCCATTCCGGTACCCGGATTGTCGTCAGCAAACATTAGAAAATCACTGAAAAGAATTGCTGCAAATAGGTAGACTTTTAAAAATTTACGTAACATAATTGTTTTATTTAATAGATTATTTTTTTACTTGTTCTGGTATTGCTTTCGCTGGTGATCTGAACGATCAGTACCTGCTGTTCAACCATAAGATCGCTGATGGCAAGCGTTGTAGCGTTTACATCGGCAACACTGTAGAGCAGTCTTCCGCGGATGTCAAAGATATCCACCTGTTTCATCGACACTTTTCCAGCATCTATTTTCAGGGTGTTTCCTTCCCTGTAGATGATCACATTGTTTGCATCAAAAATGGGATTCTCTGTTCCAAGTGTTGCATTCATGTACACCACCTCAAAGCGGTCTTCGAAAGTCCCCTCTTCTGAAGAGAAAGTATAATCACCAACTTTCAAGTCGTGGTAGATATTGAACACGTTGTCTTTAAGGTAAACCTGTTGGTTCCCAGCGAACAATCCATCGTAGTTGCTCATTTTCAAGGTAAGGATTCCGGCATTGTTTGCCTTGTAGCTTAAGGGAACGGCATCATTTTCTGTAAACGAAGCCCTTGCCTGTATGGCCAGTTTGGTGGCATCTGCCTTTGTATAAATAGATAGGTCGGAGTCGTTGTATAATCTTCCGTCCCAACCGAAGTCGAGTCCGTTCGTAGTGTTGGCGCTGTATCCGATTACTGCCTGTCCGAAACTTGTGCTGCTGTTGCTGATGTCCAGCCAGATGCGCGACAATTGGTTGTCAGTGGCATCCATGGTCGTTGCACCAGATCGGAAAAAAGGTCCGATGCTACTTGGCCTCCTCATAGCATTGTTAAAGCTAAGCTCGTTTGCAGTGGTAGAAGCCTTGAAAAGGAAGCCTTGACCAGGTTGGATCACCCAATCAGAAGGATCACCTGTAAAAGATCCTGAAGAATCCGAAGGCTCATCCACAGCCGCGCTTCCCATATTGGTAACGGTTACATAGGTTGCCGTTGCCGCCAGGTTTTTCTTTCTCCAGAAATAAAGCGTACCGTTGTCCATCTGTGCTTGGTTGGCATCGATGAAGTCACGGATGCTGATTGGCGACGGATAAGGGTTTCCAACTGCATTGAAACGTCCGCCCTGATTGGATAGGGGTATGCTGATATCTCCGTTGTTTGGTGTTCCTTCGAACACGCCGTTGAATACAGAGGTAGCTTCTGCAGGTAGCCCGGCAGGCATTCTTACAAGGTAGCCTTTCCCAGATGTGAAGGTAACCGCATTAGGATTGCTCCCGAAGATACCCGATTGGCTCAGGTAGTTGCTGTAGGCACTCAACGCTGTATTGTACACAAAGAAGCTCGCGTCAACAGTATCTGGTGAGAAATTTTTCAAGGTCTGTGTCCCGCTTGTTGGCGAAGACCAAAGGGTGTAGTCCAGATTATAAAGGGCATTGCTGTCCTTGTGGAAGGTGATGCTTCCTGTATTTTCGTTGGTGGTTGTAAGCGGATGCTGTAAAAGGTTTGCACCATTGCTGAATACCAGTTGGGCGGTAGGATCCACTATTACAGATTCTGCAACAATCAGGTTGTGGCCAGAGGCGAACGTTACTACAGCATTATTTATTACTTGAATGCTACAGGCTTCAAAATTTCCTGTCGAGGTATAGTCGCCAGCGAAGATGACATTTGAATCTGCCAATGGTTCTGTTTGAATCCAAAAACTACCAGTCCATATAGCGTTCGTTTGACAGGATGCACAATCCTCATCGATGTTGCCATCGCAGTTGTTGTCAAGCCCGTCGCCACAGATTTCCTCTGCTCCAGGATAAACAGTTGCCTCATAATCATTACAGTCGTCCGCGTTTAAAACATATCCTTCCGGTAAATAGCAGTAAGAGATACTGCTGTCGGGGTTTCCGTATCCGTCTCCATCAGCATCCTCATAATATACTGCATTTTCTGAATCTAGGATTGTCAAAGCAGCGTGATCTGAGATTACATCAGATGCACACTCATTGGAAGCAACACAACGGTAAGTAAAGCCTTCCATGGAAGTGTTCAGATTATAGATCGATAGTTCTCTGGTGTGAACATCCGAATAGTGTCCTCCTTCTGAAACGTCTTCATCCTCCAAGTTTGTAAACCCAGCACCGTCATTAACCTGCCATTGATAGTTTGTAGCACTGATGGCATAACAAGTGTAGGTGGCAACTTCGCCTAAACACCATTCGGCAGGATAAGGCTGTCCTGTGAAGACCATTGTTGTTTTTATGAAAAGTAAACCTGGGTCGGAAGTAGCCGTATCCCCACCGCCACGTACAATGCAACGGTAGACATAGCCATTCATTTCCATTGAAGGGGTGATTATAGTAAGCGTTGCTGTGTCGACACCGCTGTATAGGTCCCCGTTACCGATGTCTGTATATCCGAAGCCATCATTGACCTGCCACTGATAAAATTCCGCACCGCTAGCGGTTACCGAAAAGGAGTCATCTTCACCAAGACAGACTGTTACTTCATGAGCGGGATGGGTGATTATGGCTAAGACACATTCATCAACATTCCCATCACAGTTATTGTCTGACCAATCATCACAGATTTCAACTGCTCCCGGATAAGTGTTAGGATTATCATCGTCACAGTCGCTAAAGTTAGAAACAAAGCCCTCCGGTGCACCTGTACAAGAGTCTGTAGTCACCATTCCGTTTCCGTATCCATCTCCATCAAAATCCTCATAATAGGTTATATTTTCAGACACCGTCAGTGAGGCACTCTCAGAGGTTGCATCAGGGAAGGAATTTGCTGAGGCGATACAACGATAGGTAGAGCCGTTCATTTCTGAAGTAGCTTCTGTGATGGTGAGTGTTGCAGTTGTAGCATCGCTGTATGCACCGCCATCGCTGATGTCTGTAAATCCTGATCCGGAATTGACCTGCCATTGATAGCCTGTTGCATTGCTGGCTGTAATAGAAAAAGAGGTGTTGCCTCCTGCACAGATGGTAGCGGCAGAAGGATTGGAGGATATTGAGGTAGGTAAAGCATCTGGGATATTCAATGAACCTATGTCTTGCATATTGTTACGCCATACTTCGTTGCCGGTACCATCGGTGTTGACCCTTTTGATTTCGTTATTGGCACCATCCCAGTAGTAAATTTTATTGTTGATCTTGTCTAGTGCTAGAGCATCTACTGACCAAACAAAGAACCCACCTACTAAAAATGTGCGAGATGATCCATCCAGATTAATACTTTCTATAGAGATATCACCATTGTCAATATTAGAGAAATATAATTTTGAATTCGCCTCATCGATAACCATTTTACCGAAATTGATGTCAAGAAAAGTCTCCAAATTGGTACCATCCAAATTCGAGCGTAAGATTTTATAATAATACTCATCGTACCAATACATTTTTTGGTGGGTTGAATCTACTTTTAGGTCCTTAAAATATCCATAATTTACGGTTGTTAGTACTATAGTTCTTTCATTTCCGTCCAGATTGACCTTTTCGATAATACTATTTTCGCCATCAGAGGAGCACCAATATAGTTTTTGATTTGTAAAATCTATTGACATGCCAGTTATAGAATATACGTCTGTAACAAGGATAGTGGCATTAGTCCCATCGAGGTTTGCTTTCATGAACGAAGTTTGAAGTTGATCGTACCAATACATTTTTTGGTTGGTTAAGTCTACTTCTAATCCATGCCAAGAAGCAAAACCTGTTGCTGCGTAATGGGTGTTCAGTGCTGTACCATCAAAATTGATGCTTTCAATCTTGGTTGGATTGTTTTTGTTCCAGTAGAGTTTCTGGCCGCTCATGTCAAATCCTGTATTAAGCAACGCCATCAACAGGATCACCTTAAAAAAAGAGTGTAATCTTTTGTTCATACTATAATTGATTATGTTGGGAAGGGTTAGGGGTATTAGGAACGAAAAGTTCCCGCAAAATCTTCCAAGACCAAATGTAGTAGAATTAAAATTTTTTGTTAAAAAAGGAGGGGGGACAAATAGGGGGACAATTGATAATCAACTGATTTATAAAGAAATTCAGTGTTATAATAATAAGAAGTAAACCAAAAACAGAAAAGTAACTGCAGTAGTTTTATTTAGAAATCCAAGAACAGGTCTTCCAGTTTTTGCTCTTTCGAAAGATTGATTTTCTTACGGAGCCTTTGTCGGTTTTTCTTGATGCTCATCGAACTGATTCCAGTCATTGCCGCCATCTCGTGCGAATTGAATCCAAGTTTCAGCAAGGAACACAAACGGATTTCAGCCGGGGTAAATTCAGGATAGGCTGTTTTAAGTTTTGTAAAAAATCCGGCATGCACTTTTTCAAACAAGATTTTAAAGCGTGTCCAGTCTTCTTCCGTCAAGATGGTTGCAAAACGAAGCTTTTGCAATACAGCCTGTTCATTCTCGACAGGTATTTCGTGTTGCCGCCGCATCAGGTTCATCTCAGATTGTGTTTTCTCCAGAAGGTCGGCTTTCTGCCGTAGGTTCCGCACATATTCCTCGAGTTGTTCGCGGGAAGATTTGAGTTCGTTTTCGGCCATTTCTTTTTCCAACTGTAGTAGCCCTTCTTTCTGTTTCTGGATTTTCCTTTCTCGAAGTTGCCTGCTGTACAATAGTGCAATTACTATTGCAAGTAGTACTCCTAATGAAATGTACAGCTTCTGCATCATTTCGGCCGCCTGTTTTTCTTCTCTTAAAAGTTGTAAGCGGTTGTTGGTTTGCTGTGCTTCAAACATTTGGAGAATCGACGTATTTTTCGACAGTCTTGCACGGCGTTCGATGCTGTCCCTAATAGTGTTGGCCGCCTTGAGATAGTCCAGTGAACGCTCCGTATTACCACGTGCGTCCCAAACCTTGGAAAACACATTGAAGAGGTATTGTTTTCGAACGTAATTCTGAACAGGCATATCGCCGGATTTAAAGGCTTCTTCCAATAAGTCTTCCGCCTGTTGAAGTTGTTGCAGTGCCAAGTCAACCTTTCCAGTATGCAACGATATGTCTGCCAAACCGGTAAGTGCTTCTACAATCAATTCGGTGTTGTTCACTGTCAGACTGCAGTTGTAGTATTCCTCCATAAACGGCTTGGCACGTCCGTATGATTTTTCGCTGAGATATTGTCGCCCTATATCGCCAGAATTGATACCTATCCATGCCGTATCCTTGGCAACTACCGCTTGATGTCTGGATTGCTTGAAATATTTTTTGGCGCTATCCGGCTCAACAAGTTCCCGATAACTCAGTCCGATCGAGTTGAGTATGCCTATGTGACGCCTTGGATTTTCCATAGGATTCTTCAAGCTCAGCTTAAAGTACCTTACAGCTTCATTAAAGTTGCTCAGATGATAATAGACATAGCCCAGGCGATCTAGCATACCCGCCGCATTATAAATGTCTTTGTATCCAATCTCGTCAAAAACATAATGGGCCTGAAGCAAATTTTGCAGGGCTTCCACAGGTTTTTTGGTGTGGGTAAAATAGTAGTAGCCTAAAGAGTGCCGAAAATAGGCGGCTTGAAGTTGCTGTCCATTTTTTTCCGACATTGCTATTGCCTTTTGCATCTGGGCAATGCCTTTTTTATCTTGCTGTCCGTCCATAGCAATGACATATAAACCGCGATAGAAAACAATCGAAGCAAGCGTAATCTTATCGTTTTTTTTTAGGGCGATTTGCTCAAGGTCATGGAGCATTTTTATTCTATGGGTTGGTTCGTAAGAAAACAGATTTTTGTTGAACCACTTTTCCAACTCGTTAATCTTGTAGGGATCATCTGCTTGGATTAGATTTTGTAAGGTATCTTGTTGTGAAAAACAAGGAAAAGACATCAATGCCAAAAATGGCAACAATACTTTGCAACAACGATAAAAGAAGATATAAAAAAGGGGCATATCTTATTTATTGGGGGACTATTAGGGTATCGCAAGATAGCATATTTTAGAAAAATAGTATTTGAGTAGTCGATAAATTCTTTTTTTATAGGCATACATTGGTATCTAAAAACACGCCTGCTAAATTCTTGGCAAAAGATCTACCCTTACGAAATCGTGTTGAATTGCAAAGACTATATTGAGCAGAGAAAACGCTACACAATTATTTTTTGTTCGATTGTTCGGTATTTTACTGAAGATAATACTTCGATGCAGCAAGTAGAACAATTACTTAATTTTAGTGTAGAAGTATTTTAACTAGTTTTTTTTAGATTTCTTATCATATAAAATTTTATATTTTCTTCCGCAAACCCAAAATTTCGGATTTGATTCAAATACATTTTTTTTTATTTTAGATTAGCATTTTTCCCTTTTCAAAAAGGTATTACCCTAATTATTCAATCGATTTCGCTTAATCTGCAAAATTCTAAATTATATATCATTGCAAATTCTTCAATAAAATTAATAAATGTAAATATTACATTTATTTATAATCATTAAATATGTTATTTAATTGATAATAATTTATTTATTGATTTCATATTTTGCTTTATATTAAAATAAATGTAATATTGTAAAGTCAATCCTAAGTACTAATTCTTATAATTATGTATCCTAAAGCTCCCTTTCATACAAGTTTTTACTGCAATAAAATTGCTTTTTTATGGCTGTTTTTAGGGTTTAATGCAGTTGCCCAAAATGAGGCTTTGGAGTATTTTGATTTAAAAGAGGTGAGACTGTTGGAAAGCCCTTTCAGCAAGGCCATGGAAAAGGATAGGGAATATCTGCTTGAAATGGATGCCGACAGACTTTTGGCACCTTATCTTAAAGAAGCAGGTCTAGTTTCTAAGAAAGAGAATTATCCAAACTGGGAAAGTACAGGATTGGACGGTCATATTGGAGGCCACTACCTTTCTGCATTGTCATTGCTGTATGCTTCAACTGGAGAGGATGTTATTCTAGCCAAGGTAAATTATTTTGTAGCCGAATTGGAACGTTGTCAAAAGGCAAACGGAGATGGGTATCTCTCTGGTATTCCAAGTGGAAAAAAGATATGGAAAGAAATAGCCAATGCCGATATCAAAGCCAGTTCTTTCGGATTGAATGACCGATGGGTTCCGCTATACAACATCCATAAAACCTATTCAGGCCTGCGTGATGCCTATATTTATACAGGAAATGACAAAGCAAGAGAGATGCTTATAGCCCTTACAGATTGGATGATGAAAGAAGTTTCTGGGCTAAATGAAATCCAGATCCAAGACATGCTTAGAAGTGAACACGGCGGATTGAATGAGATTTTTGCAGATGTTTATGACATGACGGGTAATAAAGAGTATCTAAAACTCGCTCAAAAGTTCTCTCACAAAGCAATATTAGATCCTTTGATTGCAGGACAGGATAATCTGAATGGTATGCACGCAAATACCCAGATTCCAAAAGTGATCGGATTTAAACGAATTGCTGATCTTTCGAAAAATAAGCAATGGGATGATGCTTCCACTTTTTTTTGGAAAAATGTAACAGGAAAGCGATCGGTTGCCATTGGAGGAAATAGCGTGAGCGAACATTTTAACGCTACAGATGATTTTTCGGGCATGATCAAAAGTATAGAAGGTCCTGAAACTTGCAATACGTATAACATGCTCAAGCTCACCAAGCAACTCTATGCAACTTCGCCAACGACGGACTACATAGAGTATTATGAAAAAGCATTATACAACCATATTCTTACTACCCAACACGCTGAAAAAGGAGGGTTTGTTTACTTTACACCGATGAGGCCAGGTCATTATCGTGTATATTCTAAACCAGAAACCAGTTTTTGGTGCTGTGTGGGTTCGGGTATGGAAAACCATGTCAAGTATGGCGAAATGATTTATGCCCATCAGGGTAACAACTTATATGTGAACCTCTTTATTCCATCAAAGCTCAATTGGACATCTAAAAAAGTCAAAGTCGTTCAGGAAAATAATTTCCCAGAAGAAGCCTCTACGAAGTTGACGATTGATGTTGAAAAGAAAACTTTTTTTTCCTTGAAACTAAGGTCTCCAAAATGGACAGAAAAGCAAAAGGTGAAAATTCTCATTAACGGAAAAGAATACAAAACTAAAGAAGATAAATCCGGCTATTACACTATTTCCAGAGATTGGAAAAAAGGCGATGAAGTAGTTTTTCAAGTGCCGATGCGACTCCAGCAAGAACAGCTTCCAGATGGGTCGGATTATTATGCTTTTACTTATGGCCCGGTGCTTTTGGCTTCTAGTTATGGAAGTGAAAACCAAAAGGGACTTTTTGCAGATGATAGCAGGGGTGGTCATATTGCTAACGGACAACATATTCCATTGGCAGAGATTCCAATACTATTAGAAAGTTCAGCTTCCTTGTTGGGGCATATCAAAACAATCAAGGAGCGTCCACTTTCCTTTCATCTGGATGGCATATACCAAGAACAATTCTCAAAAGGATTTGATCTATTACCCTTTTATAAGATTCAAGCCGAACGCTATATAATTTATTGGCCAAAAGCCGATGCTGAAAAAGTGGAAGCCCTACAAAAACAAAGAGCCAAAAAAGAAAATCAAGAACTCAAGCTAGATGCTATAACAACAGATAAATTGGTTGCCGGTGAACAACAACCAGAGGCCGATCATTTCATTCAAATGGAAAATTCCAACACGGGCTACAGGGAAGACCTACATTTCAGGGATGCTAAGGGTTGGTTCAGTTATCAAATGAAAAATAAAACTGGCAATGCTCGATATCTATATGTAGCCTATTTTGATGCCGATGCAAAGAGTGTAATGAACATCAGCATTAATGGGAAATCTATAATTACAAAAGAAATGAAGGGAACATCAGGTGTTTCAGTGCAGTATTTGCAATTACCGCTTTCGGAGGTTGATTATGCAAAGGAAACCATCACAGTTAAATTTTCTGGTCAAGATAATCTGCCTACTTCAAAGATAGTTGAGGTTCGGTTGTTGGATACAGCCTATAACTTGAATGAATAAAAACTAATATTTAAAAATCACATAAAAAACACTTTTAAAACATAAGATAATGAAACACAATCTATTCAATTTAGGATTTTTTGGAAATAAAGCCAATCTATTTGTAGCTACAGCTTTGCTTTCGGTTAGCGGTCTATCTGCACAAACTTTTTCAAATTTTAGTTACCGAGGTAATGATGCCATTTATACCAACAATCCTTTAAAAGCGGATGAATTTTATTCTCCAATTCTCCAAGGATGTTACCCTGATCCAAGTATTACCAAAAAAGGAAATGACTATTATTTGGTAAATTCTTCGTTTGCAATGTTTCCTGGAGTGCCAATTTTTCATTCTAACGATTTGGTCAATTGGAAACAAATCGGTCACGTTTTGGACCGTCCTTCACAGCTAAAAGTTGAAAGTGCAGGAATTTCAGCAGGAATTTATGCTCCAGACATCAAGTACAATAAAAACAACGATACGTTTTACATGATTACGACGCAATTTGCTGGAGGAATGGGGAACATGGTCGTTAAAACCAAAGATCCGATGAAAGGTTGGAGTGATCCGATAAAACTTCAATTTGATGGAATTGATCCTTCACTTTTTTTTGACGATAACGGAAAAGCATATGTTGTGCATAACGACGCTCCAGATCAAGGAAAAGAATTGTACAGTGGACATCGTGTCATTAAAATTTGGGATTATGATGTAGAGAATGATAGAGTAATTCCAGGGTCAGACAAAATTATTGTGGATGGAGGAATTGATATTACCCAAAAACCAATTTGGATTGAAGGACCACATATTTACAAGAAGGATGGTCGTTACTATTTGATGTGTGCTGAAGGTGGAACTGGAGATTGGCATAGTGAAGTAATTTTGGTGGGTGATAATCCAAAAGGACCTTTCAAACCAGCTCCAAACAATCCCATTTTAACGCAAAGATATTTCGTAAAAGATAGAAAAGACAAGGTAGATTGGGCAGGTCATGCTGATTTGGTTGAAGGGCCAGACGGAAAATATTATGGCGTGTTTTTGGCAGTTCGTCCAAACGACAAATTTCGTGTAAATACAGGCCGTGAAACGTTTATTTTACCAATTGATTGGAGTGGAGAATTTCCAGTTTTCGAAAACGGACTAATTCCGTTGCAACCAAAATTGAAAATGCCAGCCGGTGTTCAAAATCAAACGGGTCAGAATGGATTTTTCCCTAACGGAAATTTCACTTTCACAGAAAATTTCAAAAACGAAAGGTTAGATATGAGATGGATTGGTCTTAGAGGTCCACGAGAAAACTTTATTTCGGTTTCAAAAGAAGGATTGAAAATGAAGACTTTTTCGTCTAATATCAAGGCGATGGCTCCAACATCAACCCTTTTTTACAGGCAACAACATGCTACATTCGAAGCAAATGCAACTTTAAAATACAAACCAAAATCAGATAAAGATTTGGCAGGAATTGTTTGCTATCAGAATGAGAAATTCCATTATGTTTTCGGGGTAACCAAAAAAGCAAACGATTTTTATATCGTATTGGAAAGAACAGAAAGTGACCATTCAAAAGTTATCGCAAGCGAAAAAATTAGCCTAGGAAAGGACGTTCAGTTTAAAGTGGAAGCCAAAGGAGATGCCTATTCTTTCAGCTATTCGCTTGACGGAAAAAGTTTTAAAAATCTTGGCGGAACAGTTTCTGGAGATATCCTTTCTACCGATGTTGCAAAAGGTTTTACAGGAAGCATGATTGGCTTGTACAGCACATCTGGAAATGATATTCAGCCATAATTTTGATTAGACTTTCGTCAAAAAGAATCCAAAAAAGATAAAAATGATAAGAAAAATTGCTTTTCTGTATGCTGTAGTAGCTTTTTTCAACTGCGGAAATAATTTTCAGTTGAAGGCTCAATCTGTGTCAAATGAAACTACACCCTACACCAATCCTGTGATTTGGGCAGATCTTCCCGATTTGTCCATCACACGATCGGGAAGCGATTTTTATCTCATCAGTACCACCATGCATTTGATGCCTGGAGCTCCCGTCATGAAGTCGAAAGATTTGGTGCATTGGGAAACTGTAAGTTATGTTTTCGACCGTTTGACAGACAATTCAAAATATGATTTGCTCGACGGAACGGTTTACGGTCGTGGCCAATGGGCTTCGTCTATCCGATATCATAACGGGAAATATTACGTATTGTTTTCGCCAAATGATGAGCCTTTCAAATCCTATATTTTTTCTACAGATGATCCTTCTGGAAAATGGAAATTGGTTTCAAGAACCGATCATTTTCATGATGCATCACTTTTTTTTGATGATGATGGAAAAGTATATGTTTTCTATGAATCAGGTATGATTAGAGAATTGAAAAGCGATTTATCAGGTCCAAAAGAAGGTGGAATAGCCATGAAATTATTCGAACGAGATGCCGAAGAAACGGGTTTGCTCGAAGGAAGTCAAGTCGTAAAACACAACGGAGAATATTATTTGTTGATGATTTCTTGGCCCAAAAACGGTAGACGAAGACAATTGTGTTACAGGGCCGACAACATAACCGGACCTTATGAAAAGAAAGTGATTCTGGACGATAATTTTGCTGGATTTTCAAACGTTGCCCAAGGTTGCATTATCGATGATGAAAACGGAAATTGGTACGGATTGGTTTTTCAAGATAGAGGAGGAGTGGGTCGTGTTCCAACACTAATGCCTTGTCGATGGGTTGACGGTTGGCCAATGCTTGGCGATGAAAATGGTCGCGTTCCAGCCGAAGGCAAAATTCCGCTTAAAGCGTATGACAACCAAAACGGAATTATCTCAAGCGATGATTTTTCAAACGAAAAATTAAATATCAATTGGCAATGGAACCATAATCCTGTTAATGAAGCTTGGTCTTTAACAAATAGAAAAGGTTATTTACGACTAAAAACAAGCCGGGTTGTGGATAATATTTATTTGGCTCCAAACACAATCACGCAAAGGATGTATGGTCCAAAATGTTCAGGAACCGTAAGTTTGGATGTTTCGGGAATGAAAGATGGCGATGTTTCAGGTTTTAGTGCTTTTAATGGCGATTCAGGACTTCTTTCTGTGATGGCAATTGGAGATAAAAAATACATCACGATGTCTACAAATGTTGTTCAATTACACGAAAAGACAAAAGCTGTTTTGTCGGTTGAGGTAAAAGAAATGGCTCGAATTCCTTTAAAAGGCGATAAGGTTTTTTTCAGAATTACTGCTGATTTTAATCTTAAGAAAGATATAGCACAATTTTATTACAGCACCGATAATGTGACTTGGAAACCAATTGGACAAGAATTCAAGATGATTTTCGATTACAGAAGATTTTTTATGGGAACTAAGTTTGCCATTTTTAATTATGCTACAAAAAATATTGGGGGTTTTGTAGATGTTGATTTTTTCGAAATTAACGACACTTCAAAAGAAAAATATTAAGGAGCTATAAATTCTCAAACAAAAAAATAATATGAAAAATTCAATTGTATTTGTTCTATGTTTTTTTTCTATACTATTTGTTGGTGCCCAAACTATTGAAAAGCAAGCTCCACAAGGTTTTGATGTGGAAAAAAAAGAAATTTCACACGGCAAGATTGACACGATTCAATATAATTCATCAACAGTCGGAACTAACAGAAAAGCTTTGGTTTACACACCTCCAGGTTTCAAAAAGAGCGAAAAATATCCCGTTTTGTACCTGCTTCACGGCATTGGCGGAGATGAAAAAGAATGGTTTAAAAACGGAACACCTCATATCATTTTAGACAATCTTTATGCTCAAGGAAAGCTCAAGCCAATGATTGTCGTCTTGCCGAACGGAAGAGCTATGAAAGATGATCGGGCAACCGGAGATATTTGGGAAAAAGATAAGGTGGAAGCTTTTACAACTTTCGAAAAAGATTTATTGAATGACCTTATTCCTTTTATCGAAAAAAAATATCCGGCTAAAAAAGATAGAGAAAACCGAGCGATTGCCGGACTGTCAATGGGTGGCGGACAAACCCTGAATTTCGGATTAGGAAATATCGACAAATTCGCATGGGTTGGCGGTTTCTCTTCCGCTCCAAATACCAAAGAACCTCAAGAATTGCTTCCAAATCCTGCCAAAGCAAAAGAATTAAAACTGCTGTGGATTTCGTGTGGAGATCAGGATCGATTGATGCCTTTCAGCAAAAGAACAAGCGATTATCTCACAGAAAATAACATCCCACATATTTTTTATGTCGAGCCGGGCGGTCACGATTTCAAAGTATGGAAAAATGATTTATACCTGTTTTCCCAACTACTTTTCAAGCCTATAAATCAACAGGAAGTCAATGATTCATTACAATCAGAATAATTATGATTCTAAACATCCATCAAATAAAAATATCCGTTCTGTTGTGTTTATTTACTAGCGGAATTGCATTTGCCCAGCAAACATCTGGAATTACAGAAAATATCATTTCAAATGATAGCGGTTTTCCTATTGTTTCATCAGATGGAAATGCTACAAACATATTTTACGACCCATCAGAAAATATTGCCGTTATTCGAGCTGTAAAAGATTTGCAGTCGGATATTCAAAAAGTGACAGGGAAATTACCCAATCTTTCAACCACAGAAAATTCAAGCGATTTTGAAATCATCATCGGAACTTTAGGCATAAATAAATTTATTGACAAACTTATTTCATCCAAAAAAATCAATGCTAAAGATTTAAAAGGAAAATGGGAAAGTTTCGTGATTACCACGGTTGAAAATCCAAAATCCAAAACCAAAAAACAGCTCATCATCGCTGGAAGCGACAGAAGAGGAACCATCTACGGAATCTATGAATTATCAAAACAATTAGGCGTTTCTCCGTGGTATTACTGGAATGATGTTCCTGTAAAAAAACGTTCTTCGGCATACGTAATTCCGGGATATTTTGCTTCTGGCGAGCCAAAAGTAAAATACCGTGGGATTTTCATTAATGATGAAGAACCGGCTTTTGGAACTTGGGCAAGAACCAAATTCGGTGGCATCAACAGCAAAATGTATTCGCATATGTTTGAGCTTCTGCTTCGTCTCAGAGCCAATTATTTTTGGCCTGCAATGTGGGGAAAAGCCTTCAACGAAGATGATCCGCTCAATCCGAAAGTAGCAGATGAATACGGAATTGTGATGGGAACTTCGCACCACGAACCGATGATGAGAGCCCAGAAAGAATGGGGAAATCATCGGAAAGAATATGGAAACGGAGAATGGAATTACCACACCAACAAAGAAGGTCTTCTAAAATTTTGGGAAGATGGCTTTAGCCGAAATAAAAATTACGACAATCTCGTAACGATGGGAATGCGTGGCGACGGCGACGAACCGATGAGCGATTTGGGAAGTGCCGAAGCCAATTTTAAATTGTTGGAGAAAATTATGCAGGATCAGCGAAAAATAATTGAGAAAGTTACCAAAAAACCTGCAAAGGAAACACCTCAGCTTTGGGCTTTGTACAGTGAAGTTTTGGATTATTACGACCAGGGAATGAAAGTTCCGGATGATATGACGATTCTGTTGTGTGACGACAATTGGGGAAATGTCCGCCGATTGCCTTACCTCGATGGCAAAAAACATCCGGGCGGTTACGGAATGTATTACCACGTAGATTTGCACGGTGCACCGAGAGCCTATCAATGGCTGAACATGACGCAGATTCCGCATATGTGGGAACAGTTGCAGTTGACGTATAGTTACGGAGTTGATAAAATCTGGATTCTCAACGTTGGCGACTTGAAACCCAACGAATATCCAATGGATTTCTTCCTGAATATGGCTTGGAATCCAACTTCTTTTACCCAAGATAATCTTGAAAATTACACTGTAAAATTTGCGGAAGAACATTTTGGAAATCACAACGCGAAGGAAATTGCAGAAATCATCAATCTGTATTGTAAATATAACTCAAGGGTTTCTGCAGAAATGATGAATCATAAGACTTACAATCTTCAAAGCGGAGAATTTCTGCAAGTGAGAGATTCGTATTTAGCTTTGGAAACAAGAGCTTTGAGACAGTTTTTGACTTTAGATGAAACTTACAAAGACACTTATAAGCAAATTGTTTTGCATCCCGTTCGTGCAATGGCAAATCTGTATGATCTGTATTATGCAGTTGCAATGAACCACACATTGGCTGAAGAAAAAGATCCGAAAGCCAATTATTGGGCAGATTATGCCGATGAATGTTTCGCCAGAGATGCCGAATACACCAAAGATTACAACCTGAATATCTCCGGTGGAAAATGGAATCATATGATGGACCAAACACACATCGGTTACAAATCCTGGGACGAACCGAAAGAAGGGAATATCAAACCAATGGTTTACAGGATCACTTCTGAAGAAGCAAAAACAGGCGGTTATATTTTCGAAGAAAAGAATGGCGTGGTTGCTATGGAAGCCGAACATTTCTTTGAAACTAAAAATCAAAAAAATACAAAATGGACGGTCATTCCTGATTTGGGAAGAACGCTTTCTGGAATTGCCCTGATGCCTTACACCGAGAAAACGGACGGAGCTTCAATAGCTTATCAATTCAAATTAAAAAATAATCCTTCTACTGTAAAAGTCCATTTTTTCTTTGATTCTACGCTTCCGTTCAAAAAAGATGGTCACAGTGTAAAAGCTTTTTTTGATGAGAATAATCCTAAAACCATCGGGATCAATCAAGAATTGACTTGGGCAAATAATTATACCAAAATGTATCCGACATCTGCATCAAGATTGATTGAAAAAACGGAAACATTTACCCTTCCTGCAAATCAAAACGGATTGTATAATTTGATAATTGAACCATTAGATCCGGGAATTGTCTTGTATAAAATTGTAATTGATAACGGAGGTTACGAAGAAACCTATCTGAAAATGCCCGAAAGTCCTAAAAACCGATAAAACCAAATCCTATGAATATTTCTAAATTATTTTTAACGTTATTTTTACTCATTTCTGCAACGAATTTGAGTTTTTCACAGAATAAAAAAGACAAGGTTTCTGCCCAGAAAGAATTTCGCTATACCAACCCAATTACACGTGATTCTACTATTTCTATGCGGGATCATTTCATCATCAAAGTAGATGATTTGTGGTATTGTGTAGGAACCTCCAACCCGGTTTGGACAGGTCCGAATCCAGGAGTTCGAATGTTGGTTTCTAAAGATATGATCAATTGGAAACAGCATTCTTTTATCATCGATGCCAAAAAACTTCCTAAAGATACCCCTTACAACGGAAGATTCTGGGCTCCCGAAATTCATTTTATTCAAGGAAAATATTGGCTTACCGTAAACAGCGGAAAAGTTACCAAAGAGGATCCGAAAGGAATGAGCACCCATAGCATTTGGTTGTTTTCAGCAGATAAAGTGACAGGTCCGTATAAATTGGTCAATGGGCCTTTGACGCCACAATATAATAATGATTCAACTTTGTTTGAAGACGAAGACGGACAGGTTTATTTGTATTGCAGTGGCAACGGACTTTTTCAGGCGAAAATCGATTTGAAGACCGGAAAATTAACGACTCCAATAGAAAAATTTCTCGATAAAAAACAACCCGGCTGGCCCGAATGGATGGTTGGCGGAATCGAAGGACCTTTCGTGATTAAAAAAGAAGGAACCTATTTTATGTTTTTCTCCACTTGGACAAGAGGTTACGAAGTAGGTTTATTAAAATCAAAATCGCCTTTGGGACCTTGGGAATTGGCTTCTCCTGAACCGATTTTTGGAACTCGAAAAAAAGGATACAGAACAGAAATGGCAAAAGAAAACGGCTACGATAAACTGTTTTTTACCGATACCGAAGATCCTTATCAGGAAACCGGTCACAACGCTTTGTTCATCGGTCCGGACGGAAATCTCTGGAATTCCTGCCATTATTTTATGTATGAAAAAAGACCGTATCCGTACAGCCAGACCTTTGAACCTTGGGAATCAGGTCCGCAAATGGGAATCGAGCCGGTACATTACAAAGACGGAATGTTTTACATCATAGGACCTACTTGGACAGAGCAAATCATTAAATATTAATTCAAAAAAATTAATTATGATTAAAATAACAGTTTTAAAATATACTTTACATATAGGTTTGATGCTGACAGGTTTATCGCTGTCTGCTCAAAATCCAATCATTCAGACCAAATTCACGGCTGATCCTGCACCAATGGTTTACAAGGACACGGTTTTTTTGTACACCAGTCACGACGAAGATGATGCGTTCGGATTTAAAATGAAAGACTGGCTTTTGTACACTTCAACCGATATGGTCAATTGGACAGATCATGGCGTTGTGGCTTCCTTAAAGGATTTCAAATGGACAGACCCGGAAAACGGAGCGTGGGCTCCTCAGGTTATCGAAAGAGATGGTAAATTTTATATGTATTGCCCGATGCCCGGACAAAGAGGAATCGGTGTTTTGGTGGCAGACAGTCCGTATGGACCTTTTAAAGACCCTATCGGCAAACCACTTGTGAAAAATTCGAGTGATGATATTGATCCTACTGTTCTCATTGATGATGACGGACAAGCTTATTTATATTGGGGAAATCCCAATTTATGGTATGTAAAGCTGAATAAAGATATGATTTCTGTGGATGGACCAGTCGTAAAAGACCCTTCGATTGCCAAAGTGAAAGGTTCGCCAGACCCATTTCATTATCAGGAAGGACCTTGGGCGTGGAAACGCAATGGGAATTATTATATGGCGTATGCCTCAACGTGCTGTCCGGAAGGAATTGGCTATGCAATGGGCAAATCGGCAACCGGTCCGTGGGAATATAAAGGAATGATTATGGACAGCGACAAACGTTCGAACGGAAATCATCCCGGAATCATTGATTATAAAGGAAAATCTTATGTTTTCGGTTTCAATTACAATCTCGGAAAACAAACGATAAGCAAGCATTACGAACGCCGTTCAATCTGTGTGAGCGAGCTGAATTATAATGCTGATGGCACCATTCAAAAGTTACCTTTTTGGAATCCTGAAGGCGTGAAAAGAATAGCAACGCTCAATCCCTATGAAAAAGTAGAAGCGGAAACTATTGCTTATAGTGAAGGCTTAAAAACAGAAAAAATGACCGAGTGGGAAAGAAATAATCCGTATGACACCGGCAAAAAAATTACCGATCGTCTTGTGGTTTCATCAATTAACAATGGCGATTACCTCAAAGTTCAGGGCGTTGATTTTTCCAGAGGAACAAAATTTATCGAATTATCAGTTGCCTCGATGAACGGCGGAACTATAGAAATCCATACCGATGCGGTTGACGGACCGATATTAGGAACTGTTCAGGTAACCGGAAAAGGGGAAGGAGATATTTTTAAAACCATCAAAACTCCCGTGAAAAATAGTAAAGGTGTTCACGATTTATATTTTGTATTTAAAGGAAGTAAAGATCTTTTCTACTTTGATTGGTGGAAATTTAGTTCAAATTAAAAATTGAATTCAAACTAAAGATAATTTAATATCACTGAAAATTTTGTAATAAATTTTGGTTTACCCTTCTGAAATTGATGACAACCTAAACAATTAAAATTATGGTCAGTTCAAAGTTAAAATATATCATCGTTTCCCTGCTGTTCATCTGTGTTGAGAATTTAGTAGCACAGAATCCTATTATCCAAACCGCCTACACCGCCGATCCCGCTCCAATGGTTTTCAATGACCGTTTGTACGTTTACACCAGCCACGACGAAGACGATTCTACGTGGTTTACAATGAACGACTGGAAATTGTTTTCTACAAACGATATGGTCAACTGGACAGATCACGGTGTTGTTTTATCGTATAATGATTTTGATTGGGCAAAACGTGATGCTTGGGCTCCACAATGTATAGAACGGAACGGTAAATTTTTTATGTATGTTCCAATGTGGTCTAAGACCAATAACAAAGGAGCAATTGGCGTTGCGGTTGCCGATAGTCCGTTCGGGCCATTTCACGACCCGTTGGGAAAACCGCTTGTTCAAAGCGAATGGGGCGATATCGACCCGACGGTTTTCATTGATGATGACGGTCAAGCTCACATGTATTGGGGAAATCCAAAGCTTAAATATGTAAAGTTGAATGAAGATATGATTTCCTATTCCGGCGATATTGTTGAAGTTCCAATGACCGAAGAATCTTTCGGAAAGCGGGAAGGCAATCCCGAAAGACCGACAAAATACGAAGAAGGCCCGTGGCTCTACAAACGTAAAGAACTGTATTATTTGTTTTGGCCAGGAGGTCCGCTTCCTGAGTTTATCGGCTATTCGACAAGCAAAAATGCTCAAGGACCATGGAAATACGGTGGAATTATTATGCCTGCCGAAGGAAAATCCTTTACCAATCATCCCGGCGTGATTGATTTCAGAGGGAAAACCTACTTTTTCTATCACAATGGTGCTTTGCCGGGAGGAAGTGGATTCACACGTTCGGTAAGTGTGCAGGAATTAGAATTTAATAAAGATGGCTCTATTTCCCCTTTCAAAATGACCAGTGGTATTACGAAAGCCATTGCAACCGTTAATCCTTACGCATTCAACCAGGCGGAGATGATTTCTTGGTCGGAAAATGTAAAATCTTATCAAAACAAAGTCGCCGGAGTTTTCATCAAAGCAAAGAAAAGTGGAGCGTATTCAAGTGTGAAAAATGTTGATTTTGGAAAAGAAGGAGCTCAATCGTTTTCCACAAGGATAGGAACAACCCATAACGGCGATGTGACGATGGATGTGCGTTTAGATAGCTTAGACGGACCAATCGTTGGAACAATTAAAGTTCCATTGACTGGTGGAGACGACCGTTTTGAAACAGTTAAAATCAATTTATCAAATAAAATCACAGGAGTCCACAATCTTTATTTCGTGTTTAATGGCAAAGCAGAAAAAGATATTATGTTTTTCGATTATTGGATGTTTTCAAAATAATTTAAAATGAAAAAAATTACGCTCATATTTTTTGTGTTAATAAGCTTCTGTCTTTTATCGGAAGTGAAAGCACAGGTTGCCGAAATTTCAAGTCCGGACGGAAAACTGAAACTGAATGTATTTTCAGAAGATGGAAAAGCATTGTATTCCGTGACTTTTCAGGGGAAAATAATGCTTGAAAAATCTCCATTAGGTTTAATTACTAATGAATCTGATTTTTCTAAAAATTTAGAATTCATCAACAGCAAAAAAGATGTTGTTTCTAAAAAATACAGCAACGAGAAAATCAAAAAATCTGAAGTTGAGTACAAAGCCAACACTTTGACGGTCAATTTTATCAATGTAAATGAACATAGTATTGGGATTGAATTTCAGGTAAGTGATAACAATATTGCATTTAGATATGAAATTTTGCCAATGAAAGACCGTTTTAGTTGTTTGGTTTTGTCGGAAGTAACAGGTTTTAAGTTTCCATCGCAAACAACCACTTTTCTATCGCCCATGATGAAGCCGATGACAGGATTTGCACGAACAGCACCAAGCTACGAAAGTGGCTACAAAGCCGATGCAGAATTAGGAACAAAAGCCGATTATGGTTACGTTTTTCCAGGACTTTTTCATATCGGAAATGAAGGCTGGGTTTTGCTTTCAGAAACTGGAGTCAGCAGTTTGTATTGTGCTTCACACCTCAATACGACTAAAGAAAATAATCTTTATCAAATTGCTTATCCGAATATGGAAGAGAACAATGGTTTCGGAAGTTCGGGATCAGCACTTTCCCTTCCAGGAAAAACACCTTGGAGAACAATCACCATAGGAAACTCTTTAAAACCAATTGTAGAAACCACCATTCCTTTTGATGTCGTAGAGCCACTTTACGAGCCTTCACAAAAATATCAGTTCGGAAAATCTACCTGGAGCTGGATTCTCTGGCAGGACAACAGTATGAATTATGATGACCAAACTCTCTTTATTGATTTGGCATCAAAACTCGGTTATGAATTCATTTTGATGGATGCTCTTTGGGATAAAAATATCGGAAAAGAGAGAATGAAAGAACTCGTTCAATACGCAAAATCTAAAAATGTTGGAGTGGTGCTTTGGTACAATTCAAACGGAACTGCTAACGACGCTCCAATGGGACCGAGAAACAAAATGAGCAGTTCTGTAGAACGAAAAAAAGAAATGAAATGGCTGAAAGAAGTCGGAGTAAAAGGTCTTAAAGTCGATTTCTTCGGAGGAGATAAACAAGAAACGATGCGTTTGTATGAAGATATTTTGTCCGATGCCAATGATTTTGGTCTGATGATTATTTTCCACGGAGCCACTTTGCCAAGAGGTTGGGAAATAATGTATCCAAATTTTGCTGGAAGCGAAGCCGTTTTGGCTTCTGAAATGCTTTATTTTTCTGAAGATGTCCGTAAGCAGGAAGCCTTTTTTGCGACTTTACATCCTTTCATCAGAAATACGGTGGGAAGTATGGAATTTGGTGGAACTTTTCTCAATAAATTTTTAACGAAATCCAATAAAGACAAAAATAAAAGACATACCACAGATGGTTTTCAGTTGGCGACAGCTGTTTTGTTTCAAAATCCAATTCAGATGTTTGCGGTAATGCCAAATAACCTGACAGATGCTCCAAAATTCCAATTGGATTTTATGAAAGAAGTTCCAACCCTTTGGGACGAAACGGTTTTCATCGATGGCTATCCCGGGAAATATTCGGTTATTGCGAGAAGACATCATGATAAATGGTATGTAGTAGGCGTGAATGCTGAAAAAACTTCTAAAAAACTTACACTTAATCTCCCGATGTTTGTCGGAAAAAATGTGCAATTCATCAATGATGATAAAAACGGAAACACTTTTACAAAACCAGTTTCCATCAATAAAAAAGGAGAGTTCGAAATTGAAATTCAGCCGAATGGAGGATTTGTGTTGAGGAATTAATTGATATAAAAAAAAGATTTTACTTGACACCCATAAATTTAAACGTAAAACCTTCGGCTACTTTTGCCTTATATTTTACTTCGTCAAAGGTGTAAAGGAATGATCCTTTTCTCGACGAACTTCTGTCTTTTTCTTCAATTTTAATTAAGATGTCCAAAGCATTTATTTTATTGATGAAATTTCGCTTGTCGAGTTCTTCACCTAGAATAACTTCATAAACCGATTGAAGTTGTTTCATCGTAAACTTTTCAGGCAATAATTCAAAGCCAATGGGTTTTGTAGAAACACTGTATCGAAGCCAGCTGATTGCATCCAAAACCATTTGGTTATGATCAAAAATCAGCGAAGGAGCTTCATTTATAGTAAACCATTTAGCCGAAAAATCTTCATTGATTTTTGTCTTTTCCGTAAGATTAATTAAAGCAAAATAGGAAACCGAAACCGTTCTTTCAACAGGATCACGGTCCAAAGCACTATAGGTTTGCAATTGTTCCAAATACACATTTTCCAAGCCTGTTAGGTGATGTAAAACGCGATTGGCCGCTTCGTCCAGATTTTCATTTTTCTTTAAAAAACCGCCCATCAACGACCAATTGCCTCTTTCAGGTTCAAAATCTCTTTTGATGAGTAATATTTTCAAATCTTGTTTGTCAAATCCAAAAATAATACAGTCAACTGCTAATAAAAATTTATCCTGTTCTGTGTAGTTTTCCATAATTGCAAAAAAGCAAATATACTAAAGTAGTTTGTAAATGAAAGGCAATTTGAATACGGAATTAAGTTGTATTAAATATTTAAGTGTATAAAATACATTTATTAAAAAAGTACCTTATATTTGTTGTATTAACATCGATTTCTCAACAGAAATCTTTTTAGAAATTAAAGATTAAAAACGATAGCACATGAAAAAATACGTAATAGGGTTGGATTATGGAACCGATTCTGTCAGGGCCGTTTTGATTGATACCGATAACGGCTCGGAAATAGCATCGGAAGTACATTTTTATAAAAGATGGAAAGTCAATCTGTTTTGCAATCCATCAAAAAACCAATTCAGGCAGCATCCTTTGGATCACATCGAAGGATTGGAACATACCATAAAAACGGTAGTTTCAAGTAGCGGAGTAGCTCCCGAAAGTGTAGTTGGAATCTGTATTGATACGACAGGTTCATCCCCAATTCCGATGACAGAAAACGGAATTCCATTGGCTTTGGCCAAAGGATTTGAAGAAAATCCAAACGCGATGATGGTACTTTGGAAAGATCATACGGCGATAAAAGAAGCAACGGAAATCAACAACTTGGCTTTAAATTGGGGAGGAGAAGATTTTACCAAATTTGAAGGAGGCATTTATTCTTCCGAATGGTTTTGGGCGAAAATACTGCATATTATAAGAGAAGACGAAGCGGTTAAAAAAGCCACCCACACTTGGATGGAACATTGCGATTGGATGACCTTCTTGCTGATTGAAAACAAGGATTTAAAAACATTCAAACGAAGCCGTTGTGCAGCTGGTCATAAAGCCATGTGGCACGAAAACTGGAACGGACTTCCGCCCGAAGAATTTCTTTCAAAACTTGATCTTTATTTGGCAGATTTGAGACAAAATTTATATCAAGAAACTTTTACTTCTGATACTGTAGCGGGAAATTTAAGTGCAGAATGGGCTGAAAAGTTAGGTTTGACAACGAATACAGTTGTGGCTGTTGGAACTTTCGATGCCCATGCAGGAGCGGTTGGAGCCAAAATCGACGAGCATGTTTTGGTTCGGATTATGGGAACTTCAACGTGTGATATCATGATTTCTTCACCTGATGCTATTGGCTCCCATACCGTAAAAGGAATTTGTGGTCAAGTTGACGGTTCAGTTGTTCCTGGATTGATTGGTTTGGAAGCCGGACAATCAGCTTTTGGCGATGTCTTGGCGTGGTTCAAGGATTTGCTTTCTTGGCCAATAGATCATTTGGTGATGCAATCTGACGTTATTTCGGATGAACAAAAACTGTTGCTTCAAGCAGAAATCGAAGCCAATTTTATAAAAACCTTGACTGCTCAAGCTGAAAATATTCCTTTGACAGAAGCCATTCCGATTGCCTTGGATTGGATCAACGGCAGGAGGACTCCAGATGCCAATCAGGAATTGAAAAGTGCCATTTCAGGTTTGTCATTGGGAACAAAAGCACCACATATTTTCAAGGCTTTGGTCAATGCGATTTGTTTTGGCTCCAAAATGATTGTTGAACGTTTTGAATCTGAAGGAATCAAAATCGATACTGTCATCGGAATTGGAGGTGTTGCTAGAAAATCGCCCTTTATTATGCAAACCCTTGCCAATGTTTTAAATAAACCCATAAAAGTGGCACAATCGGATCAGGCTCCAGCTTTGGGAGCTGCCATTTATGCCGCTGTTGCCGCTGGAGTTTATGAAAACGTAATCCAAGCGAGTCAAAAAATGGGAAGCGATTTTGAAGCCATTTATTATCCTCAAAAAGAGCAAGTCGAACTTTACGAAGCATCATTAGAATCCTATAAAGTTCTTGGTGGTTTTATCGAAACACTAACCAAATCCGAAAATTATGAACTCCATTTATAAAGATTTAAAACAGGAATGTTATGAGGCCAATATGCAATTGGATGCCTTGAAACTCGTAATTTACACCTTCGGAAATGTAAGTGCCGTTGACCGTTCGAAAGGTCTTTTTGCAATAAAGCCAAGCGGTGTTCCGTATGAAATTCTCCAGCCTGAAGATATAGTGATTGTTGATTTTGACAACACTATTGTCGAAGGGACGATGAGACCATCATCCGATACAAAAACGCATGCCTATCTCTATAAACATTGGGAAAATATTGGAGGAATCGCCCACACTCATGCTACTTTTTCGGTGGCTTGGGCTCAAGCACAACGCGATATTCCGATTTTTGGAACCACTCATGCCGATCATCTCACGACCGATATTCCATGTGCTCCACCAATGTCGGACGAACTGATTCAAGGAAATTATGAACACAATACGGGAATTCAAATCTTGGATTGTTTCAAGGAAAAAAAACTTTCCTATGAAGAAGTGGAGATGGTTTTAATTGGCAACCATGGACCCTTCACTTGGGGGAAAAATGCCGCAAAAGCCGTTTACAACAGCAAAGTTTTGGAAGCTGTCGCCGAAATGGCTCATCTGACGTTGCAAATCAACCCGAATGCCCCAAGATTAAAAGACGCATTAATTCAAAAACACTACGATCGTAAGCATGGAAAAGATGCCTATTATGGTCAATAATTCAATATAAAATGATAGATATTACCGCAAAAGAAGTTTGGTTTGTAACGGGAAGCCAACATTTATATGGCGAAGAAACCTTAAAACAGGTAGCCATAAATTCAGAAGAAATAGTAAAAAACCTTGATGCTTCAAGCCATATTCCAGTGAAAATGGTTTACAAAGGTGTTTTAAAAAGTTCAGACGAAGTGGAACAATTGATGCAGGAAGCCAATTTCGAAAAAAACTGCATTGGAATTGTAGCTTGGATGCATACTTTTTCGCCTGCCAAAATGTGGATCCGAGGTTTAAGCTTATTGAAGAAACCTTTGTGCCATTTGCATACACAATTCAACGCCGAAATTCCGTGGCAAACCATCAATATGGATTTTATGAACCTGAACCAATCGGCTCATGGCGATAGGGAATTTGGCTTTATGATGAGTAGGATGCGAAAAAAACGCAAGGTAGTTGTCGGACATTGGAAGGCTGACAAAGTGCAGCAAAAACTCGGAATCTGGACGCGTGTGGCTTTGGCTTGGGACGATCTGCAAGGAGCAAAATTTGCCCGAATTGGCGATAATATGCGTGAAGTTGCCGTAACCGAAGGCGATAAGGTAGAAGCCCAAATGCGTTTTGGATTTTCCGTAAACGGTTATGATTCTTCGGATGTTGTAAAACACATCAAGCAAGTTTCGGACCAGCAGGTTCAGGATTTGATGGCGGTTTATGAAGCGTCTTACAACTTAACTTCTTCGCTGAAAGAAGGAGGTTCGATGCGAGAGTCTTTGGCGGAAGCCGCAAAAATTGAATTGGGATTGAGGGCCTTTTTAGAAGAAGGAAATTTTAAAGGATTTACAGATACATTCGAAAATCTTGGCGAGTTGAGACAGTTGCCAGGAATTGCAACCCAACGTTTGATGGCTGATGGATATGGTTTTGGAGGCGAAGGCGATTGGAAAACCGCGGCATTGTTGAGAGCCGTGAAAGTAATGAATGTAGGTCTTGAAGGCGGAACTTCATTCATGGAAGATTATACCTATCATTTCACAGACGACAAATCCTATGTTTTGGGTTCCCATATGTTGGAAATTTGTCCTTCGATTGCGGCAGGAAAACCTTCCTGCGAAGTTCATCCGCTTGGAATAGGTGGTAAGGAAGATCCTGTTCGTTTGGTGTTCAATTCCCCAGCCGGAAATGCCATCAATGCTTCTTTGATTGATATGGGAAATCGTTTCAGGCTGTTGGTCAACGAAGTAGAAGCCGTCGAGCCGATGCAGGATTTGCCAAACCTTCCCGTTGCACGAGTACTTTGGGATGCAAAACCTGATCTTGAAACGGCTGCAACAGCATGGATTTTGGCAGGTGGAGCTCATCATACTATATATAGTCAGGCCATAACTACCGAATATATGGAAGATTTTGCCGATATTGCAGGCATAGAATTACTGGTGATGGACGACAAAACCAACATCAGGGATTTCAAGGATAAAATCAATGCCAATGAAGTATATTATCATTTGTTTCAGCATAAAATGTAATTCAAAATAAATAATATCATGGGTAGAAAATATAAATATGGTTTTTGTCTTATGCTAAGCTGTATGCTGTTTTTCAGTTGCAAAGACGATAAAAAAGTAGAAAAAATGACAACAGAGAACACGACTCAAAAAGGGTCTATCGAAAAAGCAGAATATGCCACAACTCCTGAAGGGGTGAAAATTGAGAAATATACGTTAGAAAACACTAACGGAATGAAAGTAGAAGTCATCACTTTTGGCGGAATCATCACTTCGCTGACAGCTCCAGATAAAAATGGAAAGTATGAAGACGTGGTGTTGAGTTATACCACCCCAGAAGATTATTTTGAAGGAAATCCATACTTTTTTGGTGCAATAATCGGAAGATTTGGCAACCGAATTGCGAAAGGACAATTTTCGCTTGACGGAAAAAAACACCAATTAACAATTAACGATGGTCCGAACCAGTTGCATGGCGGAAAAGGTTTTGATAAGGTTGTTTGGACAGCTACTCCAGTTGAAGATGCTGAACATCCAACCCTGAAACTTTCTTACACCAGCAAAGATGGGGAAGAAGGCTATCCTGGAACGCTGACCACTATTGTCACTTACACTTTGACAGCAGATAATGCTCTCGAAATTGCTTACGAAGCCACAACCGATCAAAAAACGATTGTGAACTTGACACAGCATTCTTATTTTAATCTTTCGGCAAATTTCAGCAACACAATTCTAGACCATGAATTGATGATGAAAGCTGGAAAAATGCTTCCTGTTGATGCAACTTTAATTCCAACTGGAGAATTAAAATCAGTCGCTGGAACGCCATTCGATTTTACGAAAGCAAAAGAAATAGGGAAAGATATCAATGCAAAAGATGATCAGTTGGAAAAAGGTTTGGGATATGATCATTGCTGGGTTTTTGAAGACCAAAGTAAAAGATTGAAAGAAGTGGCGACGTTATACCATAAAACTTCTGGACGTTTTATGCAGGTTTATACCGATCAGCCTGGAATTCAGTTCTACAGTGGTAATTTCCTTGACGGAAAAAAAGCTAGTAAAACAGGCGGAAATTATGAAAAACGTACCGGTTTATGCCTGGAAACACAGCATTTTCCTGATGCTCCAAACCATCCTGAATTTCCTTCGGTTGTGTTGAATCCCGGAGAAAAATATACGACGAAAACTACTTATAAATTTTCTGTGAAATAATTTATAAAAGAGATAAAAGACAAAAGCCGGTTCACTTTGAAAGTGCAACCGGCTTTTTATTTGGGGCAAAATTTTTATATGTAATTTCGAACAAATTACACTAATTTTCACGAATGGATTGGTAAAAAAATTGTGCTGTATTAGCTTTTATTTGGTCATTTGAATGTGTCGCCTTTTCAGGGCTGAAACTAACGTGATCTATATTTATATTCATAGGGTTTCGCCCTATGCTAAAGATATTTAGCCCTTTCAGGGCTGAATTGAGTTAACTCTTTTGTCTCATAATTTTGACACGAATTGCACAAATTTCCACGAATTGATTGGTGGAAATTCGTGAAATTCGTGTCGATTACCTTACCAGAATTTCACATACAAAGCCATTACCAAAAGTACAGTGATCACAATCAAAACCATAGTGGAAGGCTCAACTTTGAACATACTTTTATCGAGTTCAAACGCTTTAGGGTTGATTTTTGGTCCAGCCAAACTCATCAAGATCATAACCAACATCGTGAAGGCGAAAGCCAGTCCCATACAAATCAGAAACGGAATTTCGAAGCCACCTTTTCCGTTTGGAAATGCGGTATAAATCCAAGTCTCGTTTCCGAAAACCGCTGGAGCATAATTATTGAAGAATACCGAAAGCAAGAAACCTGTCAGCATTCCGACGATTGCTGCAGCACCAGTCGTACGCTTCCAAAACATTCCCAGAATAAACATTGCAAAAACGCCCGGACTAATGAAACCAGTGTATTTTTGGATGAAAGTAAAACCACCTTCACCACCAATTCCCAGTAAATCTTTCCAAGTCAATAAAACGGAAAGTGCCATAGCCACCAAGATGGTCAAACGGCCAATGTTGACCATTTTCTTTTCGCTTGCACCTTTGTTGATGTATTTTTTATAAATATCTAATGTAAAAATTGTCGAGATACTATTCGCTTTTCCAGCAAGTGATGCCACAATTGCAGCCGTCAAAGCCGCCAAGGAAAGTCCTTTTAAACCTGATGGAAGAAATCCTAAAATAGCGGAATAAGCATTATCAGCATTGAAACTTCCTCCTGGAGCCATTTCGGCTTGCAAAGCACCATCTTGATACAAAACATAAGCGGCAATTCCGGGAAGCATCACGATAATTGGCATTCCTAATTTGATGAATCCAGCAAAAAGAATTCCGGTTCTGGCGGTTTTTAAATCAGCACCAAGGGCTCTTTGGGTGATGTATTGGTTGCAACCCCAATAGTTTAAGTTCACAATCCATTGGCCTGCAAAATACATCGCAATTCCCGGAAGCATCAAATATTTATTGATATCGGCTTGAGAAGCTCCAGGTCCCGGCTTGTCCAATATCATCTTGAAATGATCAGGTGCTTGTTTCATCATTGTGGTAAACCCGGCTAGAACGTCGTGTCCTAAACCAAAGCGTTCGCTAACCATCGTCAAGGCGATGTAGGTGGTTGCCAAACCTCCAATAATTAAAACCACAACCTGAATAACATCTGTAAAACCAATCACTTTCATACCGCCAAGTGTAATTACCAAAGCAAAAATGGCCATCAAAACGATGATGATATGAAAATAACCTCCACCGGCAATATTGTCGATTGCCAAAGCCCCAAGAAATAGGATAGAAGTAAGGTTTACAAAAACATATAAAAACAACCAAAAAATGGCCATAATCAAACTCACGGTTTCGTTGTATCGCGTTTGAAGGAACTGTGGCATCGTGAAAATTTTGTTTTTTAAATACACAGGTATAAACCAAACGGCAATAATAATTAAAGCTATTGCAGCTATCCATTCATAAGCAGCAACTGCAATACCAACCACAAAACCATTACCACTCATTCCAATAAACTGCTCTGCAGATATGTTTGAAGCGATCAAAGAGGCTCCAATGGCCCACCAAGTCAAAGAACCTTCTGCAAGGAAGAAATCTTTGGTTTCCGATTCTCCTTTATTCTTTTTCCGACTATAGATCCAATAACCATAACCGGCTACCAGAAAAAAGTAAACAATAAAAATAATGTAATCAATGCTTGAAAATTTGCTCATGATGTTAAAATGGTTAGTTTTAATAGATAGTTAAAAGATTTTTTTCTCTGCAAATATTTGATGACTATATCGATTTCTTAATAAGTGTCAAAATAACACTAATTATTTTTTAAAAACAAAAAAGTATAGAATTTAATTAATTTGAATCATTTTGGTAATCAAGTTTCCATTGGTTTTGTTGGCTTCGTCGGGCTGATTTCCTCCAATGGCAATTTTGATGTTTCCACTAAACTGTTCGTATTTTCCTTCGGATGTAGTGTAGGAAAGATCTTGAGGCGTTAACTTGAAAGTTACTGTCTTGGTTTCGCCTGCCTTCAAATGAATTCTTTCAAAACCTTTTAAAGCTTTTAGTGGAGCTTTTATCGAATTATCTTGATTGATGATATACAATTGGGCAACTTCATCTCCTGCCATTTTTCCTGTATTGGTAATTTTTACTTCAACCAAAACATCTTTTCCTTTTGTAATTTTAGAAGGAATTTTTACTTCTTCGTATTTGAAAGTAGAATAGCTTAAGCCATAACCAAACCCGTAAAGCGGTTTTCCATTGAAATAGCGATAGGTTCGGTTGTCCATTTTGTAGTCTTCAAAAGGAGGAAGATCGGCATCGCTTTTATAGAACGTTACAGGAAGTCGTCCCGCAGGATTGTAATCGCCAAATAAAATATCGGCTACAGCCGTACCAGCCGATTGGCCACCATACCAAGAATTTAGAATGGCATCAACATTCTCGGCTTCCCACGGGGTTGCAATTGCACTACCAGTCATCATTACAAAAACGACTGGTTTTCCGGTACTTTTCAATTTTTTCATTAATTCGGTTTGAACAGCAGGAAGTAGGATTGAAGTTCGGTCGCCACCTTCAAACCCTGGAAAATTCACAGGCATTTCTTCGCCTTCTAATTGTGGAGAAATTCCGCCTACGAAAACAAACGCATCAACATCTTTTAGTCTGGAAATCATTGTATTGAAATCGGTTTTTACAAAATTTCCAGCATTCAAGGCAACATTGGCTTTTCCTTCGCCTTGCCAATATTCCACTACCAAGTTGTATTTTTTTCCTTTCTGAGTTTCGAGCAAATAGGTTTTTTCGCCCCAACGGTTTTTCGACCAAGCATCCAAAACTTGCTTTCCGTCGATGAAAAAGCGATATCCATCATCGGCATTTAACTCGAAAGTAATGGAACCGTTTTCAGCAGCTGTAAAATTGGTAGTGTATCTTGCCGAAAAATTATTGGCTTTTATATTTCCAATTACAACTTCGCCTTCTTGCCAAAGGTTATTTATTTTATTTTCAATTCGAACGGCTTCGGGTTTTCCTTCAAGATTTTTGTTATTGAAATATTCGGCTTTAAAGCCAAATTTTCCTTCGTAAGCATATTGATTTTTTAGATTAGCATATACCAAAAGTGTATCGTTCGTGAAATTGATTGCTTTTTCATAAACCACTTCCGTATCGTTACCCACTTTATCCTTGATTCCTTTTAAAACTGTACTTAATTCAGAGGGAATACCATTGTAGTTTCCTAAAATCGAGATAGCATTATCTGCATTTGGTCCTAAAACAGCAATCTTTTTCAACTTTTTATTTAAAGGTAAAATGTTGTTTTCGTTCTTGAGCAAAACCATCGATTGTTGAGCCATTTTCAAGGCGTGTTCCTTGTGAGGTGCACTTTCTAAAACCGATTCAGGAGTTTGAGCATATTTTACGATGGAAACAGGATCAAACATTCCCAATCGGAAACGGATCATAAAAAGGCGTTTTACAGAAACATCGATTTGCTTTTCTGTAATTAGTCCTTTTTTTACGGCTTCAACCAAGGATTTGTAGGCATCCGTTCCGCAATCAATGTCAGTTCCATGATGAACGGCATCTGCGGAAGCGGAAGCCGCATCAGGATGCGTCTTGTGGTTTTTAAAGAAGTCGTCAATGGCCCAACAATCGGAAGTTACATAGCCAGTAAATCCCCATTGTTTTCGCAGAATATCGTTCATCAAGATGTCGCTTGCACAACAAGGTTCGGTTCGGAAAGCGTTATAGGCACACATCACACCGGCAACATCCGACTTGGTAATTAATTTTTCGAAAGCTGGAAGATAGGTATCCCATAGTTCATAAGGCGTTGCATCTGCATCAAAAGTGTGACGCAAAGGTTCTGGACCGCTGTGAACGGCATAATGTTTTGCACAAGCTGCCGCTTTTAGGTATTTAGGATCATCGCCTTGAAGACCTCTAACGAAAAAATCCCCCAATTCTGCCGTCAGAAAAGGATCTTCTCCATATGTTTCCTGACCACGACCCCAACGAGGATCACGAAAAATATTGATATTTGGCGTCCAATAAGTCAAACCAAGATAACGTTCGTTTGTTCTTCCTAAAGCAACTGCTTTGTTATAAATTGCTCTTCCTTCTAAAGAGGAATAATCGGCCATTTTAAAAAGTGAATTCTTGTCGAAAGTGGCAGCCATTGCTATTGCCTGAGGGAAAACGGTTGTCTTGAATGGTGTTCTTGCTACACCGTGAAGGGTTTCATTCCACCAATCATAGGCAGGAATTCCAAGTCTTGTGATAGCTGGAGAAGAGTTAAGCATTTGAGCTACTTTTTCCTCCAGTGTGAGTTGAGCAACAAGATTATCTACACGTTCTTCGAAAGTAAGGTTGTAATCTTGGAAAGGATATTTTTTATTGTCTTTTTGGGCAATACATTGAAAGCAAATTAAGATTATGATAACGATTTTCCATAAGATATTTGTAGAATTCATATATATACTTTTTTCAGGATTTATATTTTATTTGTAGTGTTTATAAACTGCAGATAGCGATATTTTAAGTTTATTTAAAAATATAATGCAACCGATTGTGTAAAGAAATAAAAAATAATTTAATTTTAATGAATTAAATAAAAAAATGAGTGTTAAAAATAGCAGATCAGCAAAAATAATTTGTAATAGTTTATAATCAAAAAATGTATATTTGTTAAATATTAATAGATTCATGCAAGAAAAAAAGGACGTTACTATATATGATATTGCAGAGCGATTGAGTTTGGCCACTTCAACTATTTCCAGAGCTTTGAAAGATCATCCGAGTATAAGTGATAAAACGATTAAAAAGGTAAAAAAGGCGGCTGAAGAAATGGGTTTTCGTCCCAATACTTTGGCGGCTGGTTTAAGAGGAAATCAAACCAAAATTATTGGGGTTTTGGTTACTCGAATCAACCGACCTTTTATTTCTTCCTTGATTAGCGGAATTGAGGAAACGGCTCAAAAAGCGGGTTATAGCGTTATGATTACCCAAAGCCATGATTCCTATACGGACGAAGTGAATTTGTCTAAAGCCTTGTATGATAGTAGAGTATGTGGTATAATTTGCTCTTTAGCCATGGAAACTCGTGATACTTCTCATTTTCAAAAATTTATTGAAAAGAATATTCCATTGGTTTTTGTAGATAGGGTTCCGAAGGATTTCAATACCTATCGTGTCATGATCGATAATTATTCGGCAGGATACAAAGCAACCAAGCACTTGATTGAACAAGGTTGCAAACGAATCGCTCATATCACGGGATCTTTGCATCGAAATACATACAGCGAACGAAAAAGAGGTTATGTTGATGCTTTGTTAGAATCAAATTTACCCGTAGATGAAAGTTTAATTGTTGATTCCAGCGGATTGACTTTTGAAGAAGGCGAAATGATTAGTAATACCTTTTTTGATTTTCCGAATCCGCCCGATGGCATTTTTGCTTCGAATGATACTGCTGCAGTTGGAGCCATTCAAGCTGCCAAAAAAAGAGGCTTAAAAATTCCACAAGACATTGCCATAATTGGTTTTAACGACGATCCTATTGCTTCAATTATAGATCCGGGACTTTCGACCATTTCGCATCCTGCTGTAAAAATGGGACAGACATCTGCCAAGAAAATCATCAACCATTTGAAATCGTTACGCAACAACGCCAATGCATCCAACAAGGATAATATTACAGAAGTTACGTTTTTGAATACAGAAGTTGTGGCACGAGAATCATCTAAAAAAGAGCTTTAAATTTATACACTATAAAAAAAGACACAAATTGCACTAATTAATTTGTAAAAATTAGTGCAATTTGTGTTTAGTCTTTTTGAAATACTCGTGTCCTAGACCCTATTATAGGCATTAAGTTAGGATATAAACAGTCAGTTTTGTCTTTCCGAGGAACGAGGAATCCCATTTCAAAATCCACAATATGGAGCTACTTATGAGATTCCTCGTTCCTCGGAAGGACAACAAAACGGACAAGCTTAAAGTTCAATTTTTTTCATTTTTGGAACCAAGAAATGCATTACCAGCCAAGCCACAACGTAGGCTCCACCACAAATACAGAACATAATGAAATAGCCCGTTTCTATTTTTCCTATTTTGGTATAATAGACGAACATATTTTTTTGTACCAACCAAGTCAATAAAACCCCTCCAAAAGTTCCGAACATTCCGCCAATTCCGGTTACAGACGCTGTGGCTTTCTTCGGAAACATATCCGAAACGGTTGTAAAAATATTGGCACTCCAGGCTTGATGAGCTGCAGCTGCAAGTCCGATGACAGATATTGCCAACCACATATTGATTGTTCCTAAATATTGCGAGAAAACAACCGGTAAAACCAAAGTGGCAAAAAACAGCATGCTCATTTTTCGTGCTTTATAGGCAGGCCAGTTTCTATTGATTAAATTCATTGGCAACCAACCACCAAAAACGCTTCCAACACTTGCCATGGTGTAAACCAAAGCCGATGGCCAAATGACTTGGGTAACTGGTAAATTATATTCTTTCATTAAAAAATCGGGCAACCAGAAAAGATAAAACCACCAAACGGGATCGGTTAAAAATTTCCCGATGGCAAAAGCCCAAGTTTGGGGAAACGACAATAATTTCATCCATGAAACCTTTTCCTGATTGGTTTCTACTTCGGCATCTGCATTGATGTATTCGAGTTCTGCAATGGAAAGTTTCTTTTGTTTTTCGGGAGTTTCAAAGAAATAAAACCAAAAAATAAGCCATACAAAACCAATAGCACCAGTTAGGATAAAAGCCCATTGCCAACCCCAGGTTATGGCAATAAACGGAACGGTTAGCGGCACAAGTATCGACCCGATATTACTTCCAGAATTGAAAACACCTGTTGCCAAAGCACGTTCTTTCTGCGGAAACCATTCGGCTGTAGCCTTTATTGCTGCAGGAAAATTTCCGGCTTCAGTAATTCCTAAAAATATTCTAGCAAAAATAAAACCCAAAGTTCCAGTAGCAAAAGCATGCAGCATTGCGGCAAGACTCCAAAGTCCGGTTGCAATTGCATAGCCAATTTTGGTTCCGAATTTATCGATGAATCCACCTGCAAAAAGCATCCCGATTGCATAAGATAATTTGAAAGCAATTTCAATATTGGAGTAATCCCGAACTTCTTGTTCTGCAGACCAATTGAAAGCTTCGGCTAAAAACGGCTTTAAGTAGCTGATCACATTTCGGTCTAGATAATTAATCGTTGTGGCAAAGAAAACCAAGCTGCAAATGGTCCACCTGTAATTTCCAATTTTGGGATTGCTCATAATATTACTTTATTTTTTGAATGATTTCGATAACTTCCTTTACTTTCTGTGTAAGTGTTTCGTATTTACTATTGGCGATGATGTCATTGCTTATTAATTTTGAGCCAATTCCAACACAAGTAGCACCGGCATCAAACCACGATTTTAAACTTTCTTCGGTAGTGTCAACACCACCTGTTGGCATAATTTTCGTCCACGGTTGTGGTGCTTTTGCCGCTTTGATGAAGTTGGGGCCATAGATTTCTCCGGGAAATAATTTTACAATTTCACAGCCCATTTCTTCAGCTTTCGCAATTTCTGTTAATGAACCACATCCTGGCGACCAAAGTACTTTTTTACGATTGCAAACGATCGCGATATCTTCCCTGAAAACAGGTGTCACAATGAATTGAGCTCCAATATTCAAATAATTGGAGGCAGTTCCAGCATCTGTTATTGAGCCAACTCCAAGTATCATTTCTGGACATTCCTTACTGCAATATTTACTTAATTCGGCAAAAACTTCTTGAGCAAATAAACCTCTGTGGGTAAATTCCAGGAGTCGTGCTCCACCGTCATAGCAAGCTTTTATTACTTTTTTGGCAACTTCTGCATCCGGATGGTAAAAAAGTGGCACAAGTCCTGTTTTTTCCATCGTTAAAGCCACTTCAATTCTTGAAAATGTTTTCATTTATATTTTTTTATAAAAGGTGTAAAATCTATTAATTATCGAACAACACGTCCTGAACCGTCGCCATTCATCAGTTTTTCGACTTCGGCAACTGTCGCTAAATTCGCATCGCCATAAATGGTGTGCTTCAAGCACGATGCAGCAACGGCAAATTCCAAGGTTTTTTGATCGTCAAAATGGTGTAAACCGTAAATCAAAGCTCCCATAAAACTATCTCCAGCTCCAATTCGATCTACTATATAATTGATTTCGTATGTTTTTGAGGTTAGGATATTTTTCCCATCATATAAAATTGCCGACCACGTATTTTGAGAAGCACTGCTGTCAACCCTATTGGTTATGGCTATTTTTTTTGCTTTCGGAAATCTTTCTGATAGTTTTTTACAAAGCGACAAATGGAAATCAGCTTCAGAATTTCCTTCAGGAACAATATTGAAATATTGTTGAGAAGCATAATCTCCAGCCAGAACTACATCACAAAGAGCGACCATTTTTTCCATTATTTCGCCAGGCGATTTGCCGTAATTCCAAAGATTTTGGCGGTAATTGAAGTCGGTTGAAATAGTTAAACCTAATTCATTAGCTTTTTCAATTGCTTCCAGACACACATCAGCAGTATCTTGCGAAATTCCAGCCGTAATGCCTGACCAATGGAACCATCCCGCATCTTCAAAAACCTCTTCCCAATTGATCATTCCTTTTTTTAATGTAGAAAAAGACGAAAAAGCACGATCATAAACTACTTTACTACCCCGCATTGCAGCTCCTTTTTCAAGAAAATAAATCGCCAATCGGTCGCCACCTTTAACGATGAAATCAGTTCCAACATCTAGTTTCTTTATTTGGCTCAAGACCGAAAGTCCAATGTCATTATCTGGAATTCGTGTCACAAATTCGGCTTGCATTCCAAATTGAACGAGTGAAGTCGCCACATTGAGCTCGCTTCCGCCATAATCTGCATTGAAGTTTGAGCTTTGTGAAAACCTTAAATACTCTGGTGTTGAAAGTCGTAGAAGGACTTCGCCAAATGTGATAACTTTTTTCAATTTTGCTTTTTTATTTTCCATTAAAAATTAAAATAGGCTTTTGCATTGTTGTAGCAAATATCTTGAACTATTTTTCCAATCCACTCCATATCATTTGGTAATTCGCTGTTTTTTATGTCATTACCTAGAATATTACATAAGACTCTACGGTAATATTCATGTCTCGGAAACGACAGAAAACTTCGACTATCCGTTAGCATTCCGAGTGACGTACTCAAAAGTCCCATATTCGAAAGCGAGTTGATTTGTTTGGTAATGCCATCTTTTTGATCCAAAAACCACCAAGCGGCACCAAATTGTACTTTTCCTTTGATTCCGTCTTCGCTGAAATTTCCCGCCATTGTAGCAAAGACATCATTGTCTGCCGGATTTGAATTGTAAATTATAGTTTTAGGAAGCAATCCTTTTTCATTTAATCTATTCAGAAAACCTGCTAATTGTTCGGCTTGTTTGAAATCGCCAATGCTGTCAACACCTGCATTTACACCAACGGTTTTCAACAACAATTTATTGGTATCCCTGATTGGCCCCAAATGCAACTGCATTGTCCAGTTTTTTTCGGCATAAAATGTTCCTAAATAAACCAAAATTGCAGATTTGAACTTTATAATGTCATCTTTAGATAAAGAATCATTCTGTAATCTTTTCTTCAGAATTCCATTGATTTCAATTTCTGTAAAATCAACATCATAAAGATGAGAAAGTCCGTGATCGGATAATTTACAGCCGATTGATGCAAAATAATCAATCCTATTTTGAATGGCATTTAAAAAGGATTCCAAATCATTTATTTGATAACCAATTACTTCCGAAAGACTTCGAAGGTAATCATTAAAGGTTTCACTATCAATATTTATGAGTTTGTCAGGTCTGAAAGTAGGTAAGACTTTCGTTTGAAAATCAGATTTTGCAAGTTGAGAATGGTGTTTCAAATCATCCAACGGATCATCTGTCGTGCAAAGTAATTCTACATTTTGTTTTTTTAATAAACCTTGGGTAGAAAATTCAGGCTGTTGCAAAAGCTCATTACACTTATTATAAATGGTTGAAGCAGTATCAGCATTAAGCAACGTCTCAATATTGAAATAACGCTTGAGTTCCAGATGAGACCAATGAAATAAAGGATTTCTCAAAGTATAAGGAACAGTTTCAGCCCATTTTTGAAACTTTTCAGCATCCGAGCTTTTTCCTGTAATATAATGTTCGGCAATTCCCAAATTCCGCATCGCTCTCCATTTGTAATGATCGCCATCTAGCCAAAGTTTCGTAATATTTTTGAAGCTTTTGTTTTCGGCAATTTCATTTGGAGGCAAATGATTATGATAATCTATAATAGGAAGCTCTTTAGCAAATTGATGGTAAAGTTCTTTAGCATATTCAGTTTCTAACAAGAAGTTTTGGTCAATAAAACTGTTCATTAATTTATTGGATATTTCGTTTATATTTTTTTAAGGTTGATTGCAGAGTTTTATTGAAAAACATTTTTTTTCTGATGAAAAAGTAAAGATTTAATTTTCAAATTAGCTAAAAAATAAAAAAAATCTACATTTAATTTTTTTCTTAAAACACAATGCTATACTTTTACGCAACCGATTGCAAATATAAAATAAAAAATATTCTGTACTTGATAAAATGCAATGTTTTTACTTTAAAATTATTAAATGTGCTTTTTATATCGGGAATTAATAACGTATCAAAAAAAATAAACCATAATTTCATCATCTTATGATTTCTCCAAAAAAACTTTTTATACTACCTATAGTTGCTTTGCTGATGATTCCTTTTGATTCATTTTCTCAAAGAGATTACAAATTATGGTTGCAATATGAAAAGAAAAATAATCCAGAACTGGTTAGAGAATATTCTTCAAAAATTTCAGGAATTGTTTCGTTGGAAAATTCAGAATCATCAAAGGTTGCATTAAAGGAATTGGAAGTTGGATTGAATGACATGCTTGGAAAAAAAATACCCGTTCAATCAAAAATAGAAGGGGAGAATTTGCTGGTTTTTGGTTCAAAATTGTCTTTAGATGCTGAAATTCAGAAAAAACTATCAAAAGATTTTGAAGCAATCAACAAGGATGGATTTATCATCAAAACTATTTCCCATAAAAATAAAAAACACATTGTAATTACAGGAAAAAATGATATTGCTGTTTTATATGGCGTTTTCAGTTTCCTACGATTGGTGCAAACCAACAAATCAATTGATAATTTAAATATTGTTGATTCTCCAAAAACAAACATCCGAATCTTGAACCATTGGGACAACTTGGATGGAACTGTTGAGCGAGGTTATGCTGGTGCATCGCTTTGGAATTGGCAGAAATTGCCTGAATTTATCGATCAACGTTATATCGATTATGCAAGAGCAAATGCTTCAATTGGCATCAACGGAACGGTTTTGACCAATGTAAATGCCAATGCTTTAATCCTAACGCCACTTTATCTTGAAAAAGTAGAGGCTTTAGCCAATGTTTTCAGGCCCTACGGAATTAAAGTTTATTTGACCGCTCGTTTTTCGGCACCAATTGAAATTGGAGGATTAAAAACTGCCGATCCGAAAGATGCAACCGTAATCAATTGGTGGAAAGAGAAATCGAAAGAAATCTACAAACGCATTCCAGATTTTGGTGGTTTTTTGGTTAAAGCAAATTCAGAAGGACAACCTGGACCTCAAAATTATGGAAGGGATCACGTTGATGGTGCAAATATGTTGGCCGATGCCGTAGCTCCTTTTGGTGGAGTCGTGATGTGGAGGGCTTTTGTTTATTCAGAACACGATGCAAGTGATAGGGCAAAACAGGCTTATTCAGAATTTGTTCCGTATGACGGAAGATTTAAGGATAACGTAATTGTTCAAGTAAAAAACGGTGCGATTGATTTCCAACCAAGAGAACCTTTCCATCCGATGTTTGGTGCAATGCCGAAAACGCCGTTGATGATGGAGTTTCAAATCACACAGGAATACCTCGGGTTTAGTACACATTTGGTTTTTCTTCCAAAATTATTTCAAGAAGTTTTAGAAGCTGATACGTATCAAAAAGGAAAAGGTTCAACCGTTGCAAAAGTGGTCGATGGAAGTTTGGATAATCATAAACTGACCGGAATTGCTGGTGTTTCTAACATAGGAAGTGACATTAATTGGACAGGTCATCCTTTTGCTCAAGCCAATTGGTACGGCTTCGGAAGACTGGCTTGGGATCCGTATTTAGATGCAGAAACAATTGCCGACGAATGGATCAGATCAACTTTCTCAAACGATGAAAATTTCATCAAACCCGTAAAGGAAATGATGATGGATTCGCGTGAAACGGCTGTAAATTATATGACTCCACTTGGTTTGCACCACATCATGGATACAGGTCATCATTATGGTCCCGGACCTTGGGTTAGCGATTTAGGAAGACCTGATTGGAATCCTGTTTATTATCACAAGGCGGATAAAAACGGAATTGGCTTCGACAGATCCAAAACAGGAAGTAATGCGACTTCACAATATGCTCCAGAAGTTGCCAAAATGTATGACAATCTTGCCACTTGTCCAGAAAAAGATTTGCTGTGGTTCCATCATGTTTCATGGGATTACAAACTAAAAAATGGCAGGACACTTTGGGATGGAATGGCTTTAAAATACCAACAAGGTGTTGATCAAGTAGAAGAAATGGTCAAGACTTGGAATGCAACCGAAAAATATGTTGACACTGAACGTTTTAAAGAAGTTCAGATGCTACTGCAAATACAATTAAAAGAAGCAAAATGGTGGCGCGATGCCTGTTTGCTCTATTTTCAACAGTATTCTGGAAAGCAATTGCCAGAAGGTGTTGAAAAACCTACACAAACGTTGGAACATTTCAAATCGTTGAAGTTTCCATTTGCCCCAGGAAATTAATAAAAACAAAAACAAAGAAGAAGAAAATGAGTACGAAAACTGCAATTGTAACCGGAGGAAATTCTGGTTTAGGTTTTGCAACAGCAAAAAAATTATGCGATAATGGAGTGAAAACCTACATCATCGGAAGATCAAAAGAGAAAACAGAAGACGCTTGTAAGGAAATTGGCGAAAATGCCATTCCTGTTATTTTTGACTTGAATGACCTTGACGGAATTCCAGCAATGATTGCTACAATTACCCAAAACGGTCCTGTTGATATCTTGGTAAACAATGCCGGAATCAACTTGAAGAAGGAGTTTTTGGAAGTTTCCAATGAAGAATTTATGTCAATTGTTCACACCAATGTTTTGAGTGTTTTTGCTGTTAGCAAAGCAGTGGTTCAAAATATGAAAGAGAATAAAGGTGGAAATATCGTGAACATTAGTTCGATGGCTTCACAATACGGATTGCCGAAAGTAATTGCTTATTCTGCAAGTAAAGGTGCGATTGAAGCGATGACAAGAGCTATGGCGGTTGAATTGGCACAATTTGGTATCCGAATCAATTGTGTGGCTCCAGGATTTATCAAAACCAAAATGTCGGCTACGGCTTTGGACAGCGATCCAGAACGAAAAAATAAAGTATTGGGAAGAACTCCGATGGGAATCTTGGGCGATCCGTCTGATATTGCAGATGCCGTTTATTATTTTGCTTCAAGCGAATCTAAATTTACAACTGGAACCATTTTGCCTGTCGATGGCGGAAACAGCATCGGTTTTTAATCTAAAAATTATTTGTTATGATAAAAATGCAACAAACCATGAGGTGGTTTGGACCTCAAGATACAGTTAGTTTACTCGATATTCGACAAGCTGGTGCAACGGGAGTTGTAACGGCTTTGCACCAAATTCCTGTTGGAGAAGTTTGGCCTGTTGAAGCCATCCAAGAAAGACAGCAAATTGTTCGCGAAGCAGGAATGGAGTGGACAGTGGTAGAAAGTCTTCCGGTTCACGAGGAAATCAAACGTGCTACAGGGAATTACAAGCAATATATTGAAAATTACAAGATTAGCTTAAAGAATTTGTCTGATTGTGGCATCAAAGTGATTACGTATAATTTTATGCCAATCCTTGACTGGGTAAGGACGCATCACGATTATGCCAATCAAGATGGAAGCAAAGCTTTGCTATACAATCAGGATGCTTTTACCTATTTTGAATTGCATTTGCTGAAACGACCAAATGCTGAAAATGATTATACAGATGCTCAAAAAACGAGTGCTTTGGAATTTGGAAGTACACTTTCTGAAGACGATAAAAAACTGCTTTTCAAGAATGTATTACTCGGTTTGCCAGGAAGTAAAATCAATTTTACGGCTGAACAAATCCTTTCATTATTAGATGATTATAAACATATTGATAACACCAAATTAAGAGAAAACCTGGTTTATTTCCTTTCAGAAGTGGCTCCAGTTGCCGAAGAATTAGGTTCAAAATTAGCCATTCATCCAGATGATCCGCCGTTTTCGGTTTTGGGACTTCCTAGAATTGTTTCGACGGAGGAAGACATCAAGGTTATTTTTGATGCTGTTCCGCAAAAAGCCAACGGTTTGTGTTATTGCACAGGTTCTTTGGGGGCCAATCCTAAAAATAATTTGGAACGTGTGATCGAGGAACACGGCGACAGAATCCATTTCTTGCATTTGCGAAATGTAATCCGTGAAAACGACAGTGTTTTCAGGGAATCCGAACATTTGAATGGCGATAACAATATGGAAGCCATTATGGAAAAATTGATTCTTTTGATGAAGAAAAGAGACATCAGTTTGCCAATGCGACCGGATCATGGTTTTCTTCACGCCATCGAAGAAGGAATCGAGCAATATCCTGGTTATTCGTTAGTCGGAAGGCTGAAAGGCCTTGCTGAATTGAGAGGATTGGAAATGGGAATAGGGTATAAGTTACAGTAAATTAAGTTTTCTATTAAACCAATAACCAAAATATAATAAGTATGAAGTTAGTAAAATTAAATGTGATGCTTGTGGCTGTTATTCTGATGGCAAGTTGCAACAGCAAGAAAGAAGAAGTGCAAGAAACACCAACTTTGAAAAGCGTCTTTAAAGATGATTTTTATATTGGAGCAGCCATAAATATAGATCAAATTGAAGCAAAAAATGCTCAAGAAGATTCGATAATCGTCAAGGAATTCAATAGTGTTACGGCAGAAAACATTATGAAATCGATGTTTGTTCAACCTGAAAAAGGCAAGTATGATTTCAGCTTGACGGATAAATTCGTGGCCTATGGCGAAAAACACGATATGTTCATTCACGGACACACTTTGATTTGGCACAGCCAATTGGCTCCTTGGATGGAGAAAATCAAGGATAGTTCGGAGATGAAAGCTTTTATGCAGGACCATATCAATACGGTTGTGACCAAATATAAAGGAAGAATTGATTCTTGGGATGTTGTAAACGAAGCTTTGAACGATGATGGAACTTTAAGAGAATCCGTTTTCTTGAAAACTCTTGGTGAAGGTTATCTTACAGATGCTTTCAAATTGGCTGAAAAAGCCGATCCGAATGTTGATTTGTATTACAACGATTATAATATGTGTTTGCCTGCAAAAAGAGATGGAGCGATTAGATTGGTCAAAAAAATCAAGGAAAACGGAGGGAAAGTAGATGGCATCGGAATGCAAGGCCATTGGAAATTGACAACACCAACCCTCGAAGAGATTGAAAAAAGTATCCTGGCTTATTCAGCATTAGGAGTAAAAGTTGCTATTACAGAATTGGATATTACGGTGTTGAAAAATCCATGGGAAGTTCAAGGTGCCGATGTGAATCAAAGCTTTGAAGGAAGTGCCGAAATGAATCCGTATCCAGAAAGCCTTCCGGATTCTATCCAAGATCAATTGGCAAAGCGATATGAATCGATTTTCAAATTGTTTTTGAAGCATAAGGATAAAATCAGCAGGGTAACTTTTTGGGGGTTTCATGATGGACAATCGTGGTTGAATGATTGGCCAATAAAAGGAAGAACCAACTACCCATTACTTTTTGATGATAAATTACAACCTAAAAAAGCCTATTTTGGGTTGATAGAAATTAAGGAAGCGAAATAACACACTAGCTTTTTTCAACCCGTTGAATGTATTGATATTCAACGGGTTTTATTTTTAATATCATTTTCTTAAACATTTGTTTATAAAATTTTAAATAATAAATCCTCAAAATATAACTTGTTTGATATTTTTTTATATTTTTACGCAACCGATTGTTTTTTGAGGTATTCTCAATTGCATAACAGTATTATTGATGATGCTAAAAAAATAATAGGATAAAAAAGCAATAGGAATAATTTCTAAATTGCTAAAAAATATAAATTCAACTCAAATAAACCACAATAGCATAATGAATTCAACTTCACAAAAGTTATCCATCAAAGAAAAAATCGGCTACAGCCTTGGGGATTTAGCGGCAAATTTAGTGTTTCAAACCTTGATGACCTATTTGGCCTATTTCTATACCGATATCTATGGATTGTCACCTACACATTCTTCGATAATCATGTTGACGGTTGGATTGATTGCTGCATTCCTTTTCAACCCAATTGTGGGTGTTTTGGCTGATAGAACAATTTCGAAATGGGGAAAATTTAGACCATGGATTCTCTGGACAGCAATTCCACTTGGGGTTATTGCATTGTTGGCATTTACGACTCCAGATTTTTCATACAAAGGAAAAGTAATTTATGCTGTCATAACCTATACTTTACTATTGTTGTTATATGCCGCTAATAATTTACCATATTCAGCATTAAGTGGTGTTATTACTGGTGATATGAGCGAACGAAACAGTTTGTCTTCTTATCGATTCGTTGCAGTAATGTTTGCCCAGTTTTTTGTACAAGTCTTCATGTTAGGAATCATCAAAAGTGCTGGAGATGGTGACAAGGCAATTGGTATCGAAAAAGTAATGACCGTCTTGGCGATTTTAGGAACCATTATGCTTTTGATTACCTTTTTTACAACAAAAGAAAGAATTGTCCCAAAACCAGAACAAAGATCAAGTATTAAAGAAGATTTAGCAGATCTTAAAAAAAATACACCTTGGCTAATAATGTTGGCACTTACGACATTGGTTTTTATAACCTTAGCGATGAAAGGTGGAGCTTATGTATATTATTTCGAAAATTATGTCGATAAGAATGAAATGGCACTTTTCATAAGTCCGATTTTGGATTTCCTTTCAAGTATTGGATTGAATCAATTTGGCGAAGATCCGATATCAGCTGGATTTGGTTTGTTTAATGCCGGTGGAATCATCTTCATGATTGTTGGCATCACATTGTCGAAAAAATTAGCCGATAAATATGGGAAGCGAAATGTTTTTGGTTTCTTCCTGTTTATTTCTACACTGTTTATCATGGCGTTTTACTTTTTTCCATCAAAAGCCGTAAATCTGATTTTTATGTCGCAGATTTTACATGGTTTTTTCTACGGCATCACTATTCCGCTACTTTGGGCTATGATTGCCGATGTGGCCGATTATTCAGAATGGCTCAACAATCGTCGTGCTACAGCGATTATCTTTTCGGCAATGATGGTCGGATTAAAGGCAGGATTAAGCATTGGAGGAGCAATAACAACATCCATTTTAGGGTTTTATGAATACATTCCTAATTCAATAGTCCAAACAGATGTTGCCATAAACGGTATCAAATTATTGGTCAGCATTTTTCCATCCATTCCTTTTTTAGTTGGAGTAGGACTCTTGTTTTTCTATAAGATCAACAAGGAAATGGAAGTCAAGATTGAAGCCGATTTGAAATTTAGAAGAATTTAATAGTATAAAAATAAATTGATATGCCAGAAGAAAGTATCGAGAAGATTGACTTTAGCACGTTAGATGAAAAAGCGATTTCACAACCCTTGGTGAAACATATTTACACGGCAGATCCATCTGCACATGTGTTCAACGGAAAAATCTACATCTATCCTTCACATGATGTTGATGCTGGAATTCCGTTTGATGATGATGGAGGACATTTTGGAATGGAAGACTACCATGTTTTTTCAATGGATACTATTGAGGATAAAGAGGCCAAGGACAACGGACTAGCTTTGCATGTAAAGGATGTAAAATGGGCCGAAAAGCAAATGTGGGCTCCAGATGCAGCTCATAAAGACGGGAAATATTATTTGTATTTTCCAGCAAAGCGTCCGGATGGAATTTTCCAAATTGGAGTTGCCGTAAGCGATTCTCCGGTTGGACCATTTTTTCCGGAACCAGAAGCCATCAAAGGAAGTTATACAATTGATCCTGCTGTTTTTGAAGACGAAGATGGTAAATATTATATGTATTTTGGCGGAATTTGGGGCGGACAACTTCAAAAATATAGAAAAAATAAATTTGCCAAGGAGAATGAGGAACCTTCAGCAAATGAAGTTGCTTTAGGACCAATTATGGCGTTACTTTCTGATGATATGAAGGAATTTGCCGAAGAACCAAAAGAACTCAAGATTTTGGATGAAAATGGCAACGAACTTTTGGCAGGAGATAACGATCGTCGTTTCTTTGAAGCTTCTTGGATGCACAAGTACAACGGAAAATATTATTTCTCCTATTCAACTGGCGACACGCATTTTATTTGTTATGCAATTGGGGATAATCCTTATGGTCCGTTTATTTATCAAGGCAGGATTTTAAATCCAGTTATTGGATGGACTTCGCATCATTCGATTTGTGAAGTAGAAGGTGAGTGGTACTTGTTTTATCATGATTCGAGCCTTTCAAAAGGGGTGACGCATTTAAGATCTATTAAAGTGGCGAAAATCAACTATCATGAAGATGGTTCAATCGAGACCTTGGATCCTTATAGTGACTACAGAGTTCTTTAATTAAGACTTTAACTATCAAAATTTTAACGAAAATAAATTAACATTGAAATTTTTTAAATAAAATTTTCAAATAAGATAAAAATAACTATTTTAGCATACCAGAACAGAACAGTATGTCGGTTAACACTAATGCAGATTTTAGCTTCAACATCAATCACGAAAGCGATGTCCCAAAATACCAGCAATTGGTAAACGGAATCAATAATGCGATTGCCAAGAAAATCTTGGAAAAAGGAGATCCGCTACCTTCTGTAAATACCATCTGTAAAAACAATCAGTTGTCTAGGGATACGGTTTTCAAAGCCTATTCCATTTTGAAAGACCAACACGTGATTGATTCTGTTCCAAATAAAGGTTATTATGTTGCCGGAGAAACCCGGAAAGTTCTTTTGTTTTTGGATACATTCAAGGCTTATAAAGAAGTATTGTATCATTCGTTTGTGAACAATTTGCCATCGAATATTATTACCGATGTACAATTCCATCATTATAACATCGATAATTTCAAAACCATTATAAACAATAGTGTTGGGAAGTATTACAAATATGTGATCATGAACTTTGACAATAAAGAAATTCCGGCTGCATTGGCAGGTATTGACAAAGATAAATTGTTGTTGATTGACTGGAACATCCATTCGAAAGCCAAGCATAATTTTGTTTGTCAGGATTTTGGAGTAGCCTTTTACAATTGTTTGGTTGAAGCTTTATACGCCTTTAAAAAATACGAAGAAGTAATTTTTATCTACCCGAATTACACGAATCATCCAAAGGAAACATTGGAGTTTTTTAAGAAATTTTGTGCGGATCATCAGGTAAAATATAAGGTTGTGATTAACCCTGCTGATTTTGAAATTCAAAAAGGAAAAGCCTATATCAGTGTGAGTGACAGGATTTTGGGTAATTTCTTGGAGCAATGCCGGGATAAAAACATGGAACCTGGGAAAGACGTTGGTTTTTTATCGTATAACGAAACACCAATGAAAAAATTTATATACAAAGGAATTTCAGTAGTTTCTACTGATTTCAAGGAACTTGGAACAAAAGCAGCATTGTTCGTTTCTCGTGAAGAGCCGGTTCAGAGTTATGTTGCAACAAATTTAATTTTAAGAGAATCTTTATAAATGAACTATTACATCGGATATGATATCGGAAGTTCCTCTGTCAAGGTAGCCTTGGTAGAAGCCGAAACAGGCAAAAAAATAATTGTCTTGCATGAACCGCAAAGCGAAATGGAAATCGTTTCCCTGCATTCGGATTGGGCGGAACAGAATCCTGAAATTTGGTGGGAACATATTTGTGTAGCCACGAAAAGGGCCATTCGCGAAGCCAATATCGACGCTTCAAAAATTGCCGGAATTGGTATATCCTATCAAATGCATGGATTGGTTATTGTTGACGAAAAATGCAACCCATTGCGTAACGCTATCATTTGGTGCGATAGTAGGGCTGTTGAAACAGGTGACAAGGCATTTGAAGAATTGACAAAGGAAAAATGTATGACACACTTGTTGAATTCGCCTGGAAATTTCACCGCTTCAAAACTGAAATGGGTAAAAGAAAACGAGCCAGATGTTTACAATAAGATTTACAAATACATGCTTCCGGGAGATTATATCGCTTATAAATTGACAGGCGATATCAGGACCACAAAAAATGGTTTGTCAGAAGGAATGCTTTGGGATTACAAGGAGAATAAGGTTGCCAATTGGTTGCTGGATTATTACGGAATCGATCAATCGTTGACGCCAACCATTGTTGAGAATTTTACGAATCAGGGTTTGTTAAACGAACAAGCTTCAAAAGAATCTGGGCTTCCTGTGGGAATTCCAGTTGTTTATAGAGCCGGAGATCAACCGAACAACGCATTGTCGTTGAATGTTTTAAATCCGGGCGAAGTTGCAGCAACAGGTGGAACTTCGGGCGTTTTTTATGCGGTAAGCGAAATGTCGGCTGGAAATAACAGTACGAGAGTGAACAATTTCGTACATGTAAATTATGAAGTTGAAAACCCTAGGATTGGAAAGCTTCTAAATATCAACGGAGCCGGAATCCAATACCGATGGTTGCGTAATAATATGGGAAATGAAACCTACGAAACCATGAACCGTAAAGCTTCTAAAATAGCGATTGGTTCGGATGGAGTAGTGGTGTTGCCTTTTGGAAACGGTGCCGAACGTATGTTTAACAATAAAAACATCGGAACCCATTTCTTGAATTTGAACTTGAATATTCACAACAGTTCGCATTTGTTCAGGGCTTCTTTGGAGGGAATTGCCTTTTCATTTGTTTATGGAATGGAATGTTTGAAAGAGGACAATGCTACAATCAATGTGATCCGTGCTGGAAATGACAATTTGTTCAGATCGGAAATTTTTTCAAATACAGTTGCTACATTAATTGGGCACGAAATTGAAATCTATAATACAACAGGAGCGGTTGGAGCTGCAAGAGCGGTTGGTTTAACCGATGGAGATTTTGAAAAATTTGGCTCAAGCATCACGACCAACGATCACGTTATGACCTTTTTACCTTTGAAAAACAAGGAACCTTACGAAAAGGCCTATCAAAAATGGAAATCAGAATTGGAATTAATATTAACACAAAAAAATAATTAAATGATCACTTTGGGAAATAAAGAATACTATAAAGGTATCGGTCAGATTAAATTTGAAGGTAAGGAATCTGACAATCCTTTGGCTTTCAAATACTATAATCCAGAACAAGTTGTGGCTGGAAAAACAATGCGTGAACATTTCCGTTTTGCAATTGCCTATTGGCACACGTTCTGTGGTCAAGGTAGCGATCCGTTCGGACCTGGAACACAAAATTTTGCTTGGGACCAATCTTCGGATCCACTTCAGGCAGCGAAAGATAAGGCCGATGCAGCTTTTGAATTCATTAGCAAAATGGGATTTGATTATTTCTGTTTCCACGATTATGATTTGATTGCCGAAGGGCCAACTTTCGCAGAATCTGAAAAGCGTTTGGCTGCAATCACGGAATATTTGAAGCAGAAAAAAGCGGAATCTGGAATTAAATTGCTTTGGGGGACTTCAAACTGTTTCTCAAATCCAAGATTTATGAACGGTGCTGCAACAAACCCAGATTTCAATGTTGTGGCAAGAGCTGGAGGTCAGGTGAAATTGGCTTTGGATGCAACTATTGCTTTAGACGGTGAAAACTATGTGTTTTGGGGAGGTCGCGAAGGATATATGTCTTTGCTAAACACAGATATGGGAAGAGAATTGGATAATATGGCTAGATTTTTAACGATGTCTAGAGATTATGCAAGAGCTCAAGGTTTTAAAGGAACTTTCTTTATCGAGCCAAAACCAATGGAACCTTCAAAACACCAATATGATTTCGATTCGGCAACTGCAATCGGTTTCTTGAGAGAATATGGTTTGGATAAAGATTTCAAAATCAATATCGAAGTGAACCATGCAACTTTGGCCCAACACACATTCCAACATGAAATTGAAGTTGCTGCAAAAGCAGGAATGTTAGGAAGTATTGATGCTAACAGAGGTGATTATCAGAATGGTTGGGACACAGATCAGTTTCCAAACAACATTCAGGAAACTACCGAAGCAATGTTGGTTTTCCTAAAAGCTGGCGGTTTACAAGGTGGTGGAGTGAATTTTGATGCAAAAATCAGAAGAAACTCAACCGATTTGGAAGACGTTTTCTTGGCACACATTGGTGGAGCCGATACTTTCGCAAGAGCATTGTTGATTGCTGATAAAATCATCACATCTTCTCCTTATGAAAGATTGAGAAAAGAAAGATACAGCTCTTTTGATTCTGGAAAAGGAAAGGATTTCGCCGATGGTAAATTAGATCTTTCAGACTTGTACAACATTGCACATGAAAATGGAGAATTGAAATTGCAAAGTGGCAAACAGGAATTGTTCGAAAACATCATCAACCAATATATATAATTGGTTTTGATTTATAAAAATTAGTTGTTTTTGTGAATTTTGTTCTTAGTTTATTGATTCATTTTTTCTAAGAATAATTTAAAACTATAGCCGTTGGAAAAGGTTAGTTTCTAACGGCTATTTTTAATCGAAATTCGATTTTAGCGGTGCATTTTTACAGCTAAATTTTTAATCCGATTATTTAAGCAAACGATTGTATAATTTTCTAATGCAATCTAACATTGTTTACTAACCAAAGAAGATAAAGCTATTTTTTTTTTGTAAGTCTATTAGTAAAATTTCAATCGATTTCGGAGTATTTCAAACCATCAAAACGATTAATTATCAGCTAAATAGAAATATTTTTAAAAAATTGATTTTTGCTAATCCTCTAATGTTTTTGAGGTATCATTAAGTATTTTTCTGTCACATTTCAATTATCATATTCATAATTATATAATGTGCATTTTTAATCCATATAAATTAAGTATAGTATAGAATATTTTTATAAATTTTTCACTAATCGTAAAAAATATATCTCGCAATCGGTTGCGTATAATTTTATTTTATTTATATTTGTTAAATAAAACACAACAAAAGTATTCCTTCAATATTCAAAAAATATTGATCCCAAGGGTGCTTGATTTTCAAACCAAACTAACCAATGTATTAATTATTTAAATTAATTTTTATGACTAAATTTTTTACAATTAAAAGCAGGTCAAAGTATTTAAAACATCTCGGATTTCTACTCCTGATGTTTGCTTTTTCTTTGAATGCTAATGCTCAATCAAGTGTTTCCGGAAACGTCTCGGATGCGAATGGTCCGATACCAGGTGCCAATGTAGTTGTTAAAGGAACTACCAACGGTGTTGGTACAGATGCTGATGGTAATTATACCATTACCAATGTGCCTGCAAATGGAGTTTTGGTGATTAGCTTCATAGGTTATAATGACAAGGAAATGCCGGTTCAGGGCAAAAGCAGAATAGATGTGGTACTCGAAGAAAGCACGAGTACACTAGAAGAAGTGGTAGTAATTGGGTATGGTACTCAAAGAAAAGAAGCTGTAACAGGATCTGTTGCTTCGATTTCGGGAGCTGCCATGCGAGACATTCCTTCGGGAAACATCACTCAGGCTTTGCAAGGTAGGCTTGCAGGTATCGAATTTGCTCAAACATCTTCAAAACCGGGTGCCGCAATGCAGATTCGTGTTCGTGGAACGCGTTCCTTGACAGGAAGCAACGATCCTCTAATTGTGTTGGACGGAATCCCTTTTGCTGGTTCCATCAGCGACATCAATCCGGTAGACATTAAAAGTATCGATGTTTTGAAAGATGCTTCTGCAACAGCTATCTATGGTTCAAGAGGAGCAAATGGTGTTGTTTTGGTGACAACTAATAAAGGACAAAAAGGTGAGAAGGCAACTTTCACCTACAACAGCTACTATTCAATTAAAGAAGTTTTTGCTGAATTCCCTATGATGAATGGTCCTCAATTGGTTGAACTCCGAAAAGCTTCCGGCCTATATCCAGTTAATGGATTAGATGAATCGGATGACGTTGATACTGATTGGCAAGGTAATTTCTACCGAACAGCAATTATGACCAGTCATGATGTGGCAATTGCAGGTGGTACAAAAAATGGTTCTTATAATTTTGGAATTGGTTATTTCCTTGACGAAGCCGTTATTCCAGGACAAAATTACGATCGTTTTTCACTTAGATCCGCATTAGACCAGGAGATTGGTGCTTTTAAATTTGGATTGAATTCAAATAATAATTATTCGGTAGCTCGTGGTGGTAACATGGGAATGTTCGGAGTACTAAGTGCTTCACCTATTGCTAATCCTTTCAATGAGGATGGTTCAACAAAACGAGTGATAGAATCTGCAGCAGATCAGCAATGGGTTTACACTAGAAATACGGTAGAAAATCTTGGTAGTGCTTGGGTGGATGAAAGCAGGTCTTTTGCATCTTACAACAATTTATTTGCCGAAGTAAAGATTCCTGGAATTGAGGGATTGAAATACCGTACTAATGTAGGTTTGAATTTCCGTATGAATAATTCCGGTAGTTATACAGGTGAAGGCGTTTTTAGTCCTACACCAGATAATGTATCTAGAGCAGCCATCAGTAATTCTCTTACTACGCAATGGGTAATTGAAAACTTATTGACTTATGATCGTACTTTTGCAGATAAGCACAAGATTAATTTAATAGGTATGTTTTCTGCAGAAGATAACTCTTTCAACAGATCGGTGGTTTCTGCAACAGATATTGCAAGAGATGAATTTCGATTCTATAATTTAGGACAAACTACCGAGCCTATTGTTGTTGATCCAGCTCAACAAATTTATCAAAAGTCGGGTTTACGTTCCTATATGGCTAGAGCAATGTACTCTTATGATGACCGCTACATGCTTACCGCTACTTTACGTAGGGATGGCTCTTCAAGATTGGCTGATGGAAACAAATGGCATACTTATCCGGCTTTATCAGCAGGATGGAACATCACAAACGAATCCTTTCTAGAAAATAATAAATCTATAAATCTTTTGAAATTACGTGTTGGTTATGGAGAGACTTCAAATCAGGCTGTAAATCCTTACGCAACACTTGGTAGTTTAGGATTAAGACCGTATAACTTTGGTGATCAAAATGCCATGGGTTATTATGTTCAGGAATTGCCTGGTCCTGATTTAGGATGGGAATACTCTCAAACAAAAAATTACGGATTGGATTTTGCTTTTTTCAACAATCGTTTGTCTGGAACTGCTGAATATTATGTTACAAAAACTACAGATCTTTTAATGAGAATTGGGCTTCCTCCTACATCTGGTGCAAGTGGATACATTGCTAATGCTGGAAATTCAATGAATAAAGGTATAGAATTCTCTTTAAACGGTGTTATACTTGATAATCCTAATGGCTTGAGCTGGGAAATGGGAGTTAATATTTATTCAAATAAAAACGAGCTAACAAGTCTTGCTTCTGGACAAGATAGAGACGAAGCAAATTGGTGGTTTGTTGGACAGCCTATCAACGTAATCTATGATTATCAAAAAGAAGGACTTTGGCAAGAAGGTGATCCGTATTTGGATATATTAGAGCCAGGTGGAAATCCTGGTATGATTAAAGTAAAATATACAGGTGAATATAATGCAGATGGAACTCCAGTTAGACAAATTGGACCGGATGACCGTCAGGTTATCAAAATGGATCCAGATTTTCAAGGAGGTTTCAACACTCGTTTCACCTATAAAGGTTTTGATTTAGGAATTGTCGGTTCGTTTCAAAGTGGTGGAGTACTAATCAGTACGCTTCACTCTGCTAATGGATATTTAAATTTATTAAACGGACGTAGAGGAAACGTAGATGTAGATTACTGGACTCCAGAAAATACAGATGCTAAATATCCAAAACCAGGAGGTTTGACAAGTGGTGATAATCCTAAATACGGAACTACAATGGGATATTTTGACGCTTCTTATATGAAAGTTCGTACAATCACATTGGGATATGATTTTAAACAATCCTTTATTCAGGATTTAGGACTTGAAAGATTCCGTCTTTATGCAACTGTAACAAATCCGTTGGTATTGTTCTCTCCTTTCCATAAAGAAACTGGAATGGATCCGGAAACCAACTCTTATGGAAATGAAAATGCGGCAGTTACTGAAACATACAGACCACGATTATTAACTATCGGAACCAATACTCCTGCAACAAGCAGTTTCTTGGTAGGCTTTAATTTAACATTTTAATAAAAAAGACTATGAAATTTATAAAATCAAAAATTTTAATATTAACAAGCTGTATCGCCTTGTCTTTAGCAGCATGTTCTGACGATATTTTAGAAGAACAACCTCGTAGTATTTTAGAACCAGGCTTCTTTCAAACAGAAAAAGGAGTTCTTGGTGGACTGACTTCTATGTATGCACATTTACGCTACATTTATGGACCGGCTTATTACTACAATACTTTAGTTACAGGTACAGATGAAGCAACTTATGCCCAAAGTGCCGATAATAACTTTAAAGATATGGACATGACGGGTGTTGGATCTATTACATCATCAAGCAGTAGAAGTGATGCTTTATGGGGAACAGCTTTCTCCAACATCAATACTGCAAATGGTGTAATTGAATATGCTGGTGCTGTGGGAATATCAGAATCACTCATTGCAGAAGCTAAATTCTTTCGTGCATTCGATTATTTCTTGCTTGCTCAAACTTTTGGTGGCGTGCCATTGGATTTAGGTTCAGGAGAATTAAGGTTTAATGTGTCACCGTCAAGAACTTCTGTAAGAAACACTGTGCCAGAGGTTTATACAAGATGCGTTTTTCCTGATTTGCTTCAAGCTATTGAAGAATTGCCAGCTGGAGAACGTATAAAGGGAAGTGTAACTAAAACAGTTGCCAGATTATACTTGTCTAAAGCATATCTTACTTATGGTTGGTGGTTAGAAAATCCAAACAATGTGCCAACCTACCCTGAAACAACAAGAGTTGATCCTGACGGACATGATGCTCAGTGGTACTATCAGCAAGCTTATAATGTTGCACTTGAAGGAATAGACAATCCAGGACCATACAGTTTACAAGAAACTTTTTATGATGTTAACCTTGGATCTAATGATAGAAACTCAGAATTGATGTTGTATGCAGATCATACTGAAAAGAGTGAATTTTACAATGCAAGTAGCCTTAGTTATGCAAATGGTGCGGCTCCCGATAATTTTGCAGGATGGATGATGACTTGGAATTATACCAACATCAGAAGCTCAGGGGTTAGTTCAGTTCAACGTGCCGCAACACAACCACTAGGACGTCCTTGGACTCGTATGTGTCCTACAATCGGAGTACTAAAAAATACATTTGCAGATAAAACAAACGATTCCCGTTATGATGGAACTTTTGTAACCACCTACAGAGGTAACTGGAATAAAGGGGGCAATACTTCTCCAACATTGGTAAATGCTAATGGTTTGTCAATAAGCCCTGGAGATGCTGTTTTAACGTTCTTAAACGAAGATAATCCAGCCGTTGTTTATGATGCAGCAACAGGAGGAATAGGAGCAGGACTTTTGCCAGGTAGAGCGGATTATGTTATTGAGCCAGGTGCAATCAGCAGAATTGTATATCCAGGTCTTTGGAAACTAGGGCCTTTCAGAACGGATAACGGAGATGGTTTAGGTCAGCCAAATGCCGCAAGTACACGTCCGTATAACATCGCAAAATTCTCTGAGTTTTACTTTATTGCAGCTGAAGCAGCCGTTAAAGGTGCAGCAACAACTGGAGGTAGAGATGCAAGAGCGTTAATCAATGTGATCCGTGCTCGTGCAGGAAAATGGAGATTCGACAATAATGGAAACGTAGTTAAAAATGAGGACAATAGTGCAGCAATGATTGCCGCAACTCCTGGAGTAATCGACATTAATTATATTTTGGCAGAACGTTCAAGAGAATATTATGCCGAAGGATACCGTTGGTTCGATTTGGTTCGTACTCAGAAATGGGAAGAATTGGCAGGAACTTATCAAATTTGCGGACCTACTTATGGAGATCATACGCCTCAAACGTTTACAAGAACAATCGAGAAGTATTTCTATCTTCGTCCAATTCCAATCGGTCAGCTTGATGCAATGATGGGAACTCCACAAGACAAAGCCACTTATCAAAACCCTGGTTACCTATAATCAGTTGAACTTAAAAAACAGATAGTTTTTTCAATATAAGTTTGAGTTAGTTAGTTTTCACAAAAAGCCGAGAGTTAAATACTTTCGGCTTTTTAATATATTCGAATAGGTAATTGATATTTGCACTAAAAATTAGCTACAGAAGCATAGCCAAAAAATTTAAATGCCAAAAAGAAATTGTATTTAGAAATTTAAAAGAAAGTAAAGATGAAAAAAATAATAACAATCATAATCCTTTTTCTAGGAACATTGCTCAATGCTCAAATTAAGCTTCCAAGGCTAATTAGCGATGGAATGGTTTTGCAACGCGATGCCAAAATAAAATTATGGGGCTGGGCTTCCCCAAACGAAAAGATCCAAATAGATTTCAATAATAAAAAATATACTGCTACAACTTCTAAAAATGGAGAATGGACAGTCATTTTACCTTCACAAAAAGCAGGTGGACCTTATCAGATGACTTTATCGTCATCCAATAAAATTGTCCTAAACGACATTCTTTTCGGCGACGTTTGGATTTTAAGCGGACAATCCAATATGGAACTCCCAATGCAACGCGTCAAGGATAAATATACAACTGAAATCTCCAAAGCAAATAACCCAAACATCCGTCACTTTTTGGTTCCCGACAAATATGATTTTGAAAAGGAAAATACCGATGTAGATTCAGGAGAATGGAAAACGGCAACACCCGAAAATGTACTGGAATTTTCAGCCGTAGGATACTTTTTTGCCAATGAAATCTATACCAAATACAAGGTGCCAATCGGTTTGATCAACAGTGCATTGGGAGGTTCCCCTGCCGAAGCTTGGCTAAGTGAAACCACTGTTAAAAAATTTCCAGAATACGCAAAAGAACATCAAAAATTTAAAGACGGTAAACTCATCACCCAAATCGAGGAAAACGATAAAAAAGTCAGTAAAGATTGGTATGAGTTGGCCAATAAAAACGACGAAGGTTTAAAAAACAATTGGAAAAATACAGAATTGAATGATTTAAATTGGCAACAAATGAATATTCCCGGCTATTGGGCAAGCGAAGAACTAGGCTATTTGCATGGAGTTGTTTGGTTCAGAAAAGAATTTAATCTTTCCAAAATCGATCAAAAAACGGCTCATATCGAATTGGGAAGAATCGTAGATGCCGATTCAGTTTTTGTAAACGGAAATTTCATCGGGACAACTTCCTACCAGTATCCTCCAAGAAAATATACGTTTGATACTAAATTTTTGAAAGAAGGAAAAAATGAAATCGTAGTCAGAGTCATCAACAATTCAGGAAAAGGTGGTTTTGTTACCGATAAACCTTATGAACTTGTTGTGGGAAATCAAACCCTAGATTTAAAAGGAAAATGGAAATATAAGCTTGGTGCAAAAATGGAAGCCTTGCCTTCGCAAACGTTTATCAGATGGAAACCTGTCGGACTTTACAACGCCATGATTGCTCCATTGACCAATTATTCCATCAAAGGTGTTCTTTGGTACCAAGGTGAATCCAGTACAAAAAATCCAGCCGAATATGGCGATTTGATGGAAACCTTAATCACCAGTTGGAGAGCAAAATGGAACCAAGGCAATTTTCCCTTTTTATATGTTCAATTGGCAAATTATATGGCTCCAACACCTGAACCAACCGAAAGTAATTGGGCAGCTTTAAGACAACAGCAAAAAAATACTTTGGCTGTAGCAAATACCGGAATGGCTACTATCATTGATATTGGCGAATGGAACGACATCCATCCCTTAAATAAATTTGATGTCGGGAAAAGATTGGCTTTGCAAGCTCAAAAAGTTGCCTACGGCGAAAAAAAGATAGTTGCTTCTGGACCTCTTTTTGAAAGCATAAAAAAGCAAGAAAATAAATTAATTTTATCGTTTTCAGACATTGGTTCTGGATTGATTTCTAAAGACGGAAAACCGTTGCAGGAATTTGCAATTGCTGGAAAAGACGAGAAATTTGTTTGGGCAAATGCCAAAATCGAAGGCGATAAGGTAGTGGTTTGGAGTGATGCTGTTTTAAATCCAGAAAAGGTGAGATATGCTTGGGCAGATAATCCTGATAAAGCTAATTTATTCAACAAAGAAAATCTTCCAGCATCTCCATTTGAAGCAAGTTTAAGCACTAAATAATAAATACAATGAATTTTAATTTTTCAAAAATCATCCAGAAAAAAACTCGATTTTGGTGCAATTTCATTTTGCTATTGTCATTTGCAACAGTATTTGCCCAAGATGAAAGTGCTTACGTATCTAATACAAAAAACAAATCATTTTTTAAATTATCAGATGATGGAAAATCAACGAATTTATTTATCGATTCAAAAGATTTTCCGGGAGTTATCCGAGCTTTGAAAGATTTAAAATCAGATATAGGAAAGGTTACCAACCACGAACCAACCATCATTTTCGACAAATTGCCAACCCAAAAAGAGCTTGTAATCGTTGGGACGTATGGCAAAAGTCCAGTTATCGACCAATTGGTGAAAAGCGGAAAACTCGATGTAAAGGAAGTTACCGGAAAATGGGAAGCCTATTCTATTCAAACGATCGAAAAACCCTTTCCAGGAATTGATAAAGCGTTGGTAATCGTAGGAAACGACAAGCGAGGAACCATCTACGGAATATATGATGTTTCACAAAAAATTGGCGTTTCGCCTTGGTATTTTTGGGCAGATGTTCCCGTAGAACATAAAAATGCTTTGTATGTAAAACCCGTAAAACACAACCAATCGCCAAGTGTGAAATACCGAGGTATTTTCATCAACGATGAAGCTCCAGCTTTGACGAATTGGGTTAAGGAAAATTACGGATTGGTTTCGCCAAGCAAAAATCCTCCGATTGGGAATAATGTTGCCAATTATGGGAGTGAATTTTATGCAAAAGTATTTGAATTGATGCTTCGAATTAAAGCCAATTATCTTTGGCCGGCCATGTGGAGCAACGCTTTTAACGAAGATGATCCCGAAAATCCGCGTCTTGCAGATGAATACGGAATTGTTATGGGTAATTCACATCAAGAACCGATGATGCGATCCCAACAAGAGTGGGACAGACGATACAATAAAACCCTCGGACATTGGAATTATTACAAACATCCCGACACGCTTCAAAAATTTTGGAGGGATGGCATACGAAGAAATAAAAACTACGAAAACATGATTTCAATGGGACTTCGTGGTGCAAATGATTCGGAAATTGAAGGAGGTTTGAAGGACAATATCGCCATGATTGAAGGAATCGTGCATACTCAACAGCAAATCATTAAGGAAGAAACGGGACAGAATTTAGACGAAATTCCACAAACTTGGTGTCTTTACAAAGAAATTTTAGATTATTACAACGAAGGAATGGTTGTTCCGGAAAATATCACACTTTTGTGGGCCGATGACAATTGGGGAAATGTTCGAAGATTGCCAACTCCCGAAGAACGAAAAAGAAGCGGAGGTTCGGGTGTCTATTATCATTTTGATTATCACGGAGGTCCGAGAAGTTATGAATGGATCAACACTAATCCCATTTCCAAGATTTGGGACCAGATGGCGTTGTCTAAACAATATGAAGCCGATAGGATTTGGATTGTAAACGTAGGTCATTTCAAAGGGTATGAATTGCCGATGGAATATTTCATGGATTTGGCCTGGGATACAAAAAAATGGACGAATTCCAACATCAATGTTTATACAAAAGCGTGGGTCATCAAGCAATTTGGTACCGAATATGCCGATGAAATTACCAACATTCTTGCAAAATACACCAAATTCAACGGAAGAAGAAAACCAGAATCTTTATCGCCAGAAACCTACAGTTTGGTACATTACAATGAAGCCGAAAATGTTGTGGCCGATTACAATAAAATAACCGCTGATGCTGAGGCCATCTACAAAAAATTACCAAAAGAAAAACGAGATGCTTTCTATCAAATCGTGTTGTTTCCAACGAAAGCAAGTGCTTTGGTAAACGAACTTTATGTAACGGCATCAAAGAATAAATTATATGCCAAGCAAAAAAGAGCCAGTACGAATGATATGGCAAAACTGACGCAAGATTTGTTTGTGAAGGATACGACTTTGATGCATCATTACAATAAAATTTATGCCGATGGAAAATGGGATCACTTTATGGATCAAACTCATTTAGGTTATACAAGTTGGAATCCGCCACAGAAAAACAGTCTGGATGCAATCAAGCTTTCCGAGCTAGAAATTCCAGAAACGGCTTCGATGGGAATTGCCTTGGAAGGAAGCGAAAACAGTTTCCCGGACCGATCTGAAAAAGCGATTTTGCCAGAGTTTGATGTTTTCAATAACAGCAAGCATTATCTCGAAATCTTTAATACAGGAAAAGGTTCGTTTGATTATGAGATAACTTCTGATGTTCCGTGGATTAGTATTGATGCACCAAAAGGAACGATCAAAGATGAAGATAAACGTGTTTATTTAAGTGTAAACGAAGCGAATCTTCCAAAAGGAAAAACCAATGGAACAGTAACCATTTCCGGTTCAGGAAAAAAAGTTATTGTAAGAATTTCGGCTTTTAATCCTAAAGAAATTAATAAAAAAAATGCAAAAGGTTTTGTAGAAAGTGGAGGAGTGGTTTCGATTGAAGCCGAACATTTTGCAAAGAACACCAACCAAGGCGAACGAGAATGGATCAAGATTGAAGATTATGGCTTGACATTATCAGGAATGAGAGCGACAGCACCTGTTGACGCAGTTTCAGCAATTCCAGGAAAGGATGCACCTTGCATGGAATATCCGATGTATTTATTTACTGAAGGCGAAATCGAAATCAACCTAATAACTTCGCCAATATTGAATTTCATTCCAGGTCGCGATAACAGAATTGCCGTTTCTTTTGATGATGAAACGCCACAATACATCACGAATGTTCCGGATGATTACAAGATTGAATACACGAATAGAGATTGGTCGGAATCGGTTGTAAATCAGGTACGAAAGATTAAAACGAAATTAAAAATCAACAAAGCAGGTTATCATACCTTAAAAGTTTGGATGATTGATCCCGGAGTTGTGGTGCAAAAAATCATCGTTAATACTGGTGGATTGAAGGAAAGCTATCTTGGTCCTCAAGAGAGTTTTAGGACAATCAAGCATTAATTTTTTCACAACTATCGATATTTGCCAATTGTTGGGTAAAAGTTTTGAAAATAGGCGAAAATATTGGTCAAAATTGGATGGTTTTAATTAGGTTTTTCTTTCTTAATTCGGAGGCTGCTTTGTATAAATGAGAAATAACTTGATTTTTATTTGTATAAAAAAAATATTTGGTAAAAATAGAGAGAACAATAATAAATGCATTTTTTATAAACGGCAGATAGCAATGGGCATTATATTCTTGGCAAAAGATCTATGCTTATGATATCGTGTTGAATTGCAAATACCACAAGTCCGGCTATATTTTTTGCACCTGTCTTGATGAAAAGGTTGTTTTTATGCCCTTCTACCGTCCTGCCAGTGATATGAAGTATTTCACCGATTTCGTTGGCTGTTTTTTGCATGCTTATAAGTTTCAGTATCTCAATTTCGCGTTCGGATAGGTCTCTATCGTCGTTTAAAATAAATCTGGAGGTCTTTGTAGCAGGTTTTCCTATCATAGACGCTATTTGATCTTCCATGAAATAGACTGATTTTGTATGGACTGTTTCTATTATTTGTTTCAACAAAATAGGGGAGATCCCTTTGGGAACAAAAGCAGAGGCACCAGTTTTGAACATGAAATTTAAAAAACTATGCTTATAATGGGAGGATATAACTATAATCTTTATCGTTGGAAAATGAATCTTGAGATGACGTGTTGCTTCTATGCCATCCATTCCCTCCATTTTTAAATCAAGAAGTACAATATCAGGGAGTTGCTCACTTTCATTAAGCTTTGCTATGAGTTCGTTGCCGTCTGAGGCGCTAAACAACACTTCATACCCTTGGCTATTATTTAAAAAGTCCTGAAGTAGTACAGCTATCAGGCTATCATCGTCCGTTATGGCTATGGAAATATTTTTCATTGGTTACCGAATTGTAAGTGGTTCAATGTTATGATGGCTGTACTGCCTTTCGAGCTTGATTTTATTTTATGACTGCCTCGAAGGTAAACCATTCTCAGTTCTATATTTTGAAGACCTATACCTTTTTTGGCTTCCTCATAGTCGAAACCTTTTCCATTATCTCTTACAACAAGTGCGAGGTTTGTCTTTGTAGTTTTTAATTGTATGCAAACGTCTGACGCTCCTGAATGTTTGTAGATATTGGTGACAAGTTCCTGTGTGATCCGTGCTATCTGTATCTTGAGGTTTTGGTTTATAGTTGCTGTGGTGTCAATGTTCGTATAAAAATGGATCGTCAGGAATTTTTTCCAAGGCGTTATCATATCTTCGAGAAGCTCATTTAATTCAATAAATTCGAGCATCGGAGGGCTTAAATCATGGGATATTCGCCGTGCTTCATCAATTGTCTCCCCCAGTAGTAGATCAATCTGTTCCCGATTGTATTCCGTTTGGTTCTTCAGCCGTAATATGGTTAATTTACCAATTAGGGAATCATGCAGATCCGCAGCAATACGTTTTCTCTCTTGTTCCTGTACTACAATGCCGCTTTCCAAAAGATTTTTTTGGTATTCGAGTTTCATGCGGGACTCTTTCAGTCTGTTTTCTACCATGCGTTTGAAATTTATCCGCACGAGCTTTACAAATGAAACTGCCAATATCGCTATAACGGCCAGAACAACTAAAATCCAGATTGCAACCGTTTTTGGGTCGAGCCATTTTTCCATATTTCCTTACTTAAAAAAGTATAAAATGAAAATGTTAATAAAAGATTTGCAAACCAAAAATAGAACTTTACAGAGGAGGTAACATTGATAAGAAAATTTACCGGCAGAAAGAAAATCAAGTTTAAAGAAAAATAAATTACAAAAACAGAACTTAACTTTACAATCATGCTATCCTGTTGTTCTTTATTTATGTTTTCAAAAAGATTATTGATTGACATAATGATGATGATGAAAGAACAAATTACTTTAGAATAAGGCTGAAAATCAATTGGTTCTACATCTTTAAGTGTGAACATTTCATAAATCATGTAAACTGAAGCAATGGAAGTAGCTACAGTGTAGAGCGTTATGTTCTTTTTGAAAAAGCAAACCCGGTAGTATATATAAAAAAAGACCAACTCCAATAAGCTAAAAATGACAATAAAGATTAAGTTATTGTTGTAAATCTCTCCTGCAATCCGGCTTAAAATATCGATAGTAAGGCAAACAGAAAGATATACCACCAAGAATTTATTTTTTTTATCCAAGTATCGATAATAGCAAGCACCCGCTATTATGCCAAAAAGCAGTAATAGCGGAACCAGCAGTGTACTGATACTAAGTAACCTGTTAAAGGTCATATCTCTATACTATAGTAAATCTAATAAATAAAAGTTACTTCTTGGAGTAACATCAAAGGGAGGTACGGGTCTTACCGTATCATAAAAAGCTATTGAAGATTTTGAGCGATCTACTGTAACCAGATCTGCACTGTAGCTTCCTAAACCTTCTTGTTTTAAGGCAAAGAAGGTAGAATATTCAACATCTTTTTGCATATAAGAGGAGGGAACATTAAAGGCCTGAAAGATACCTTGTGTTTGTTGCCTATTGTTTATTTGTTCGGTAGCCCATGCTGAACAATCCCTTTTCCATGTATCAATTCTTTTTAGAGCTTCGGCTTCAGGGATTTCATCGGAGTTGCCCATATTTCTCTTTACTTTGCAGATCGTAATGGCGTTGAACAAGTCTGATTCACTACTTTTTTGATCTGCTTCGGCATCAATCAAAAACATATAAAATTCTTTATCAGCTGCACAAATTCCAGGGTAGGCATGAATAGCAGAAGTTTCAGGCTTATTTCTTGTGAAGGAAAAATAATTTCCCAAATTAAGAAACTCTGTCACTTCAAATGAATTGTCTCTAATAGTGTCCCATTCTTTTAAGCAACTTACGATGCTGGCTAAATTGTTAAATTCCATAAATTTTTTGTATTAGTAGTTAATTATTGGTTTTTAGATTTTCTGGGGTGTTTGTCTTTTCAAAGATATAGTTTTAATTATTATTACACAATTTAGTATTCTGATTTTTTTTGTTTTTATTAACAAGTATATAATTGTTATAAATTTTTATAAAACCGTACTGTAGTTTTAAAAAAAACTACAGTACGGTTTTATTTAATCATGCTTCAGCAAATGTAATTATGATTGTATTATTGAAAACAGGTAATTCTACCTGTTGTTGTAATTTTCTACTGTTTTAAATTTGTGCTATTAACCAATTAACACACAAAATCATGGATGAATTTATCGGAGTTATCAAAATTTTTGCAGGAACATTTGCCCCAAGAGGATGGATGTTATGCCAAGGTCAAATGTTGCCAATTTCTAATAATCAAGCATTGTTTTCTATCCTGGGAACAAATTACGGTGGTGATGGAATTACAACTTTTGCATTGCCTAATTTGAGTGGGATAGTGCCTATTGGTACAGGTAATAATCCCAAATCAGGAACTAGGTATGATTTGGCAGAAGTTGGAGGTAGCGAAACCACCAACCTAGGGATTGCAAACATACCAGCACACAAGCACAATGTGACGATACATGCAAGCTCGACTAATGCATCATACAGTCAGCCTATAGCTACTTCAGTATTGGCTGCAGTTGGGAAGCCACAAGGTCGTGATTTTGAGGCCTTTTTTGGCTATACTGATGCTACTCCAGATGTGCAAATGAGTGCAGCTATGGCTACTGAATCCCCAGTTGGAGGTGGTCTGCCTGTTGCAAACATGCAGCCTTTTATGGCAATGAATTATATTATTTGCATGCAAGGGATATATCCTTCTCGTCCTTAAATTACTATTTAAAGCTATAGGCCCACTTTGGTGTTGCGCTAAAATCATAGATCAGTTGGAATTCCTTGTGGGCTTTTAAATGAAATAATGAAGAAAGGCAGTAGGGATTTGTCAGTACGGATTCAGCAGTCTTTAGGCTTAAATCTTCGAAAATCTCTACTTCAGTGAATAATGTGAGGTCTGGATAGGAGTGAAGGTCTTGCGGAACAGGGTAGAATTTAGTAGTAATTTGGTCGCTATTCAATAAAAAAGCATCACCTTTACCAATTGAAAATAGTCTGTCTATATATTTTCGTGTGGGTTCAGATTGCATCTTTGTAGTTTCTAAAGGATTCTGGTTGAATTTTATAAAAGGCTCTTTGCTGAAGGAGGTATATACAAGATCAATATGAATCTGTTGGGGAATGAAGATAGTATGCGGGAGTAATTGAGGGATAAAGTTTTTGGTAATAGCTACCTGTGGTTCGGCGGTAAGCCCATAATGCATGGTTTCGCTAATAAAAAGGTCAATTTCCCATTCAGTGGGTTTTTGATAGGTAGTAGCGTCCGTTTCCACCATCGTAAGACTATAATCGTCAAAGTTTAAAATAGAGATAAGCTTTTTTACAGACTCGATTGAGGATGAATTGATGTCTAAAATGATTGCTTCAACAGCATTTTTCTCGAATAAGGGTAATAAAGGCAATAGTAATGTTGCAAATGGACCACAGCCAGCATAAAGGACTTTTATCTTTCTAGAAGGAAAATCAGATTGCAAATTAATAATAGCCCTGTAAACACCTTTTAGAAAATAACAAGTACGTAAATAATCATCAGTACAAACCGCTGCATGATAAGTAGAAAGAGCCTGACCTCCAGCAATATATTTTTCATTATCGGGGGTTATGTCAAAATGCTTGCCATCTGCAGTAATCTGATTATAAAAAGTTGAAAGCTTTTTTACAGCATTTACCTGCTCCATTATGGTTTGTGAAGAGATAATTTCCTTTGTAATCGTACCCAATTCAGTCATTTGCTTAAAAGTATTATTAATGAGTTTAGAGGTAAGCAATATAGTTTAAAATACAATCAATTAACATAAATAACAAATTAAAATGAAAAAAAAGTTACTTCTAGTATTAATTTTCTTTCTGGCTTTAAGTGAGTCAAGAGCACAGTCAACAGAGACTTTTGAAACCGAGAGTGTCGGATCAGCCAGCTTTACTGATAATGGTCAGGTATTCAATATTACCAGTCAGGCACCCGCCATTTTTGATGTCTTCCTATACTCTGGAGGAGGATGGAATGGTACCTCGATCGATAATAGATTTATAGACAATAGTGGTACAACCTACTTTAATACCCCAGTGCAATTTACGATTTCTGCTGCAGGAGGATCTGCTTTTACGTTAAAGAGTTTTTATCTGTTTTTGGCGAAATCGGATCTTGGGCTTAATGTTACCGGAACGTTGAATGTAACTGGAAAGCTAGGGGGTGTTCAGCAATTTACCGCCACAGCAAACTCTCCTTTTAACACCAGTATGGGAGTCAATAATGGTTATACTTTAATCAATATGGCGAATTTTGGAGGAGCCAACAATTCCAATACTTCCATAGATCAATTTGTAATTACAACTACAGGGAATATAGCCTATGTGGCATTAGATGCGATGACATGGCATTGTCCCTCGGTTACCGTAACCCCAGTTGCTCAAACAAATATTGCCTGTAACGGTGGTGCCACTGGTTCTGCCACGGTAAGTGCTTCTGGCGGAAATGGCTTTTCATACAACTGGACACCAGGTAACCCAGCCGGTGACGGAACGGCTACAGCAACAGGGCTTACTGCTGGTACTTGGACTTGTACAGTTACCAATTCCTGTGGTTTGTCAAGTTCTACATCTTTTACTATCACAGCACCTACTACTGCCTTGACGGCCACCCAGTCTCAGACTGACGTAAGCTGCAACGGTGGTTCCAACGGTACGGCAAGCGTTGTTGCTTCTGGCGGTACAGGTTCATATACCTATTTATGGTCGCCTTCGGGAGGTACGGCTGCAACTACTACAGGTCGTTCGGCTGGTTCCTATACAGTGACCATCACCGATGCCAACGGTTGCTCGATCCAAAAAAACTTTACCATCAATGCACCGTCTGCCTTGACGGCCACCCAGTCTCAGACTGATGTGACCTGCAACGGTGGTTCCAACGGTACGGCAAGCGTTGTTGCTTCTGGCGGTACTGGTTCATATACCTATTCATGGTCGCCTTCGGGAGGCACGGGTGCAACTACTACAGGTCGTTCGGCAGGTTCCTATACAGTGACCATCACCGATGCCAACGGTTGCTCGATCCAAAAAAACTTTACCATCAACGCCCCGGCTGCCTTGACGGCCACCCAGTCTCAGACTGATGTGACCTGCAACGGTGGTTCCAACGGTACGGCAAGCGTTGTTGCTTCTGGTGGTACAGGTTCATATACCTATTTATGGTCGCCTTCGGGAGGCACGGGTGCAACTACTACAGGTCGTTCGGCTGGTTCCTATACAGTGACCATCACCGATGCCAACGGTTGCTCGATCC
>NZ_JAVDVI010000010.1:0-161299 GCF_031456785.1 Flavobacterium arsenatis | reverse complement strand
AAAAAAAAGCTACTTTTTTAGAGTAGCTTTTGGATTTTACTTCAAAGTTTTATATGTAGTATAATCTTTAAATGTTTTTAATTCATAATATTCATTTTTGTCTGCATTTACTATTCTTATATTGGCTAATGGCACATTTTGACAATGGATAAAACTAATAAATTGACCTGCATTAAAATCCCCTTTTACAATAATATCAAAACCATTTTCTACTTCTAATGAACTATACCATTCCCATTCTTTAATTTCTTGATAATTATTGATAGTAGAGTCTAGGTAATCTAATAATTCATCATACTTAAAATTATCATCATCTAATTGTTTAATTTTATCTACAATTCCAGCGGGTAACAATTTCTCCCACCTAGTGTCTTCATCGTTTAAATTGATATTTTTTAAAATAGTTATAACTGAACTTTTAAAATTTTCTAAAACTTCTTTAGCATTATAAATACCTCTTACATGAATAATCTCATATCCTATAGAAGGTTTTTCCCCTTTGATGTTATATTTTATATTATTTATTTCGATCATGATATTTGTCAAAAATCTTCATCCGATAGCTTTTCAAAATTATTAAAAAAATCTTGCTGGTATTCAGCTAAACTATTAAAAGAAGTTTCGCTAATTATTAGAATTTCTTTAGCCTCAATTAGAGTCAATTCTGGAAAAACTTCTCTTAATTTAACCATTGAATCTATTGAGTTATTTTCTTTTTTTAATTCATTTAAAATATCAAAAACATTTTTATTTCCTTTTTTAATTTTTAAATATTTTTCTTTTGCGTCCATAATTATTTCACATTAAATTTTTTAACAAATATTTCCATTTTTTCACCATTCTTACCACCTAAACTTTTTGGTACATCTATTATTTTCTTTTCAAATCCCATTTTAGTTACCATTTTTAATACATCTGGATTAATAATTGATGATCCTCCTAATTCAAGTGTACTTATTTTAAAGGAACTAGCTATCATACTTGATTTCTCTCTATACTCTAAAAATGATTTTAAAGCTTTACCAGTTTTATCATTTATATAAAAAATGTAACTTTGGACTTCATAAGGTGTTTTAGTTAAAAAACCAGAAACATAGCCTCCTGTTTTAGATAAAAATTCAAAAGTAACAGTTTCTCCTTTTAAAAATAATGACATAGCTTTTTCCTGTACACCAATTTTTTTTAGGAAATCGAATTGTATTAAATCATCAATATATTTCTTTGCCTCTTTATCACTCATTTTTTTGAGTTTCTCAGCCAGTTCATCTATCTCTTTTTTAGTGCCTCTAAAAATTTCCTTACCATCTTTTATCAAAGCATAAACATCATCCCCTACTTTTACTGGAATTCCAGAGTATAAAACCCCTTGCGGTACTTTTTTTATGCTTATACCAAACTTAGTAAAAAACTCATACAACTGTTTTGGTAAGGCTCCAAAAAACACTCTCAAAAATTCTAAAATCTCATCCAAAAAAGGTTTGATGTTCTTCGCCCTTTTTCTAATTTTAGAAAAAAAGAAAAGCTACTTAAAAGTAGCTCCCAATCTAATCATCCCATCGTTTATTTTTTGTCCATTTTCCAGTATCTTCATCTAATTGATAAAATCCTTTACTCCAATCGTATGTAACTAAAATTTCTATTCCTTCTTTAAATGTATCTGAAATTCTATATACGTAATCACCTAGCATATACACTTTTCCTTCTTCATCACAAGCAATCATAGGAGTATCTGTATTATGAAAAGCAAAAGGGTATAGCATTTTTCCTACCATATTAATATCATCATCATAATCTTCCAAATCTTCATATCCAGCATATTCAACTCCTAATTTTATTTTACTAATTACTTTAGACTCAAAAGACTTAATTACATCAATGGTTAAATCTCCATATTCATATAAAAACTCTTTTAAGAAATCAGGAAAATCATCAAATCTTAAAATGTTTGCATTTTCATATTTTTGTTTGACATTTCTGTCTTTCGTCCAACCTGCTAATTCAAATTGTTTTTGTACTTTTTCTGTAAATTTCATAATATTTATAATTTAATGTACTTCTTTTATGTTAAAATATTTTAATAATGGATTACAAGAATCACATGCTTCTTTATATTTACCGTGCTCAATAGGTTTTATTTTTTTACTTTCTATATTAACAGCCTTGCTTACTACTCCTTCAAATTCATCTCTTGCCTGTTTTATAGTCATTTTTCCTTTTGGGTCTATATCCCAAAGCCATTTGGATATAACCGATGGTTCTGCACATTTGCCGTGATGTGGAATTTGTTTTATTATTTCATCAGCTTCATTTAACCATTTTGTTACTAAAGGATGTAATCCTTTTGGGATTTCATCAGCATTTAATTTAGCTTTATTTGAATATGCAAAAAATCTTTTACCTTTACCCTCTAAAACAGAAACTACAGTAGGTCTATTTAATTTTGAATATCCCAAAATAGCGTTATCAGCATATTTCTTTAATAAAATTTCGGCCTCATCACTTAATCTGAAAACTCCTCTAATAACATCATCAACTTTTCCAGATTTTAATAGCTTCCTCAACCACTCCAAAATCTCATCCAAAAAAGGTTTGATGTTCTTCGCCCCATTTCTAATCTTAGCAAAAAAAGCTACTTTTTTAGGGTAGCTTTTGTTTTTACTTCTTTTTCAACTTTAAAGTCTTAGTATCAAATGTTTTATAAGTTAATACATCTGTTATATATCTTGTAGGATATAATTTGTCATTTTCTTCTAAAAAAATACTTGTAAAGGGAATGCCTTGATGATGAAGTAACGGTAAAGCTATTGTATCTAAATTACCAATAACGATAACCTCAAAACCCTCATCATTTTCTAACATTGTAGAACTAAACCATTCCCATTTTCTTTGCTCTCTAAAATGTCTAATCATATTTGGTATATGAGAAATCAAATCGTCTTTATGATAATCTTCTTCTTCTAATTGATTGGTAAATTCTACTAATTGTTTAGGTAATAGTTTTTCCCATTTAGAATTTTCTTCATGCAAACTTATATTTTCTAATATTGCTAATATTGTTTGTTTAAAAATTTCTAATTCATGTTTTGGATTGGGCATATCCTGAACAATTATAATTCCGTATTTACCTTTAGGCAACTCACCGTCTATATTTTTCTTAATTCTTTCTATTTCTGTCATAATTTTAAAGTTACAAATTTGTCATTAAACACACTTATAAAATCATCAATACTTACGCTATAAGATGATCCAATATTTAATGGTAGTGGGTCTCTCACAAAAACTCTACCGTTTTCTATTTTATTTACTACGATTGCATGTGCTCCAAAGTCTTTTGTTTTAACACTTACTACGGCTTTTTTATTGCCTGTTTTTAGAGCATTTTCCAAAGTAGTAAAAGTTACATTTATATCCTTTTTTGAACCTCTGGCAATAGTTTGAACGCCTTCAATATAAGCATTTTCTAATGCTTTCGGTATATCTAAAATGTTTGCTCCATTTTTGTCAGTTTTTAATACTGCTTCTAAAGTATCTTCATATTTAACAATTCCTAAATCATCTAAAACCATCCTTAAAGAATTAGCCACACAAGTGTTTCCTTTTGTTTGTCCTGATATGAGTCCTAATCCTTCTTCATTTCTAAAAATAATATTTGCATTTTCAAAAAAAGATTTGTTAATATCGCCAATTGGAGCTGTTCTAGCAGTCCTTTTAGCTCTTTTTGAAACATTTTTTATTCCTGCCTCTTTTAAAGTTTTCCTCAACCACTCTAAAATCTCATCCAAAAAAGGCTTAATGTTCTTCGCCCCGTTTCTAATCTTAGCAAAAATAGCAATAATTTCGTCTAGCAAGTTTTTGATGACTTTTTTGCTTTTATCGACTGCTATTTTGCCCAATTTCAATAATTCGTCAAACTGCTTGCCAAGTAGTTTTACCACATCGCCAACGGTTTTGGCACCACCTGTAAATACAATACTGATAATAATGTCAACCAGCATCCCAATGATAAAGCCGGTATAATAACCAAGGGCATCAACAGGAACGCTAAGGTCTGCATTCCAAACAAAAAGTGCAAAAACAAAAGGCAACACAAAAAGTATTTGTTGCAACTCAATAAAAAATACCAAAAAGGCTTTGAGATTTTCTTTTGAAAATAAATTGAGCTTTTAGGGTACTGTTTTTATAAAAAAAAGCTACTTTTTTAGAGTAGCTTTTGGATTTTACTTCAAAGTTTTATATGTAGTATAATCTTTAAATGTTTTTAATTCATAATATTCATTTTTATCTGCATTTACAATTTTTATATTGGCTAATGGCACATTTTGACAATGAATAAAATTAACAAACCTTGCTGAAAAATCTCCTTTTACAATAATATCGAAACCATTTTCTACTTCTAATGAACTATACCATTCCCAATCCTTTAAATCTTGAAAGTGGTAAATACTTGAATCTATATCATAAAGCAATTCATCATATTTTTTATTGTCATCATCTAATTGTTTAATTTTATTTACTATCCCTTCTGGCAATAATTTCTCCCATTTTGAATCTTCATCGCTTAAAGATTTGTTTCTTAAAATTACCATGACTGCATTTTTAAAATTTTCTAAAACTTCTTTAGCATTAGAAATACCTCTTACATGAATAATTTCATATCCTTTTGTGGGCTTTTCCCCTTTGATGTTGTATTTTATATTATTTATTTCGATCATATCATTTATTTTTTAATAATTACTGCTTTCTCATTGAATATTTTTTTAAATTCTTTCACTTCCATGATATAAGATGCTCCATGATTTTTTGGTAATGGGTCTCTCAAGAATACTTTTCCATTTTCTATTTTTTCTAAAACCATAGCATGACTACCAAAATCTTTTTTGAAAACACTTACAATAGCTTTATCTCCTTCATTTAATTTTTCTATTAAACTTTGAAGTTTTATTTTTCCTTCTGCAACAGCTTCTACTTGATCTTCTAATCTTTTAAAGTACAATGCTTCGGGTATATCTAATATTGATGCTCCATCAACATCTGTTTTTAAAGCCCTTGCCAATTCATCTTCCAATTTTATAATTCCTTTATCTTCTAAAATCATTCTCAAGGAAGTTGCAGCACAAGTATGGTCGGTTGTTTGTCCTATAACTTTTACTTCAGTCAGCCATTTTTCGATTTTAATTCCTGCATTTTCCGCAAAAGTTTTATTTATATCTCCTGCTCCTTTTTGTAACTTTTTTATAAAATCGAAAAAATCATCAGCTTTATTAGATTTTAATAGCTTCCTCAGCAATTCCAAAATCTCATCCAAAAACGGCTTAATGTTCTTCGCCCCGTTTCTAATCTTAGCAAAAATAGCAATAATTTCATCTATGGATCTAAGAATGGCTTCTCCTGTTTTGGCAACAGCTTTTTGAATGAGTTTGAAAACTGTTTTTAATTGTTCTTGAAGTAGTCGCATAACATCAGCAACGGTTTTGGCACCACCTGTAAATACAACACTGATAATAATGTCAACCAGCATCCCAATGATATAGCCGGTGTAATAACCAAGGGCATCAACATGAATACTTTGGCCAGTATTCCAAACAAAGACTGCAAAAACAAAAGGCAAGGCAAAGAGTGTTTTTTGCAAGGCTATAAAAAAAGCTACTGTTTATAGTAGCTTTAGTGTTTTTTATTTACCTAAAAAGGCTTTAAAATCATATAGAATTTCTATCAATTCTTTTAACGGCATTTGCATACTTGGCAAACTACTATCTTCGTTTGCAGTAAAATAGGCAGTCTTTTGGTCGCAAGTAAAGATACCACCAAAGCCATCTGCTATAGACCAACCCTCACTATAATCTAAAAAATCTTCAAAAGTTTTTTCTCCTTTTTCTACCGATTCTAAAGTTACTATGGTTTCTGGGAGGTCGTATTTGGTGTCAGACACAAAATAACCCAAAAGAACATCTTTATCATCTATACCAACTGCCCAACCTACTTGTTTATCAAATTTTAATCTATTATTCATTATTATCATTTTAATTATTCAAAATTTAAATATGCGTTATCAATTATTCCTTCTCTTGTAGAATAGAACTCTACTTTATAACCTTCTTTCGATATGCCAATATATTTACTTCGGTCATTTTTGGTTATATTCTCACTTGCTTCAATTGTAACTCTTCTAATCTTATCCAAACTCCAACTTTTAGGCCAAAGTGTAGAGGTTTTGTCTTTTTTAGACCATTTGTTTAGTTCTTTTACAAAAAATTCAAGCTCTACTAGTTCTACTTTTTCACCTGTATGAATAATTTTTACCTCTTTAACTTTTTTAATTCTCAATATTTTTTCATCAATATTCTTATAAGTATGTACCCCGGACACTTCTTTTTTTACTTGCCAAGGTGGTAAAATTTCATCTGCATTTTTTCCTCCTTTTCCTGTGACGTATTTATAAACTTCTTTGACTTCGCCTGTTTGAGCATTTTTTATGGTTATTTTTATTTCTCCTCTCAATATATGGTCATCAAATAAAGATGCAAAGTTTTTAAATTTAAATGCGTTTTTCAGCTTTACTAACTCATCAATAAAATCCTTTGCTTCTTTATCACTCATTTTTTTGAGTTTATCAGCCAGGTCGTCTATTTCTTTTTTAGTGCCTCTAAAAATTTCCTTACCATCTTTTATCAAAGCATAAACATCATCCCCTACTTTTACTGGAATTCCAGAGTATAAAACCCCTTGAGGCACTTTTTTTATGCTTATACCAAACTTAGTAAAAAACTCATACAACTGTTTTGGTAAGGCTCCAAAAAACACTCTCAACCACTCTAAAATCTCTTCCAAAAACGGCTTAATGTTCTTCGCCCCGTTTCTAATCTTAGCAAAAATAGCAATAATTTCGTCTATGGATCTAAGAACGGCTTCTCCTGTTTTGGTAACAGCTTTTTGAATGAGTTTGAAAACTGTTTTTAATTGTTCTTGAAGTAGTCGCATAACATCTGCAACGGTTTTGGCACCACCTGTAAATACAACACTGATAATAATGTCAACCAGCATCCCAATGATAAAGCCGGTATAATAACCAAGTGCATCAACAGGAACGCTAAGGTCTGCATTCCAAACAAAGAGTGCAAAAACAAAAGGCAAGGCAAAAAGTGTTTTTTGCAACTCCATAAAAAACAACAAAAAGGCCTTGAGGTTTTCTTTAAAATACAAAAGCTACTTTTCAGGGTAGCTTTTCTTTTTTAATGTACTTTTACAATTGTATATTTAATACCTATTTCATCAAAATATTTTGAAGATTTCTCAATACATTCTTCATTAGCTTTTATACTTATTTGATCTTCATTTTCATATTTATCCATATAAAATGGAATTTCACTAGCTTTAAAATCCGCACCATAATGTAATAGAGTTGATAATACTTTAAGCATCATTAAATCTTTATTTTGGTTTCTTTTAATTGTTATTTCGCTTTTCATAATTACATTTTATTTTTTTATCCAAAAAAGTTCAATTTTGTCGTTCTCTTTAATAATTATATTTGTAGGGGTAAATTTGTTGTTTAAAGCCTTGTTTAAAGCTTTACCCGCTGGTGTTGCTAATGCGGCTTCAATCCTATTGTCTTTTTCTATACTATAAATTTTCATAAACTCCTTGTAGTTTGTTCCTAATGAGCCAGATCCATAATGAGCTTCAATTTTACTGAATCCGTATTTGTCTAATAATTTATACATTGCTGTTGAAACATCATGTTGTTGCAATGTAACTTCAAAAACATTGAATAAAACCCCATCTTTAGAAATTGTAGACATACCTTGCCAATATAATTCACCTTTATTGCTTTTTAAATAATGATTAATTTCTAGAACTCCATCTTTAGATTTTCTAATAAAATGTGAATATATGTATCCCAATTTTCTAAACTTAAAATTTTGAGAATTTATAAAATCATCTAACTTTTTTTGCTCAAGCAAATCGTCTAAATACTTTTTCCCAGCTTCTTCACTAAGTTCATCAAGCTTTTTAGCTAAATCATCTATTTCCTTTCTCGTTCCCCTAAAAATTTCCTTACCATCTTTTATCAAAGCATAAACATCATCCCCTACTTTTACTGGAATTCCAGAGTATAAAACCCCTTGCGGTACTTTTTTTATGCTTATACCAAACTTAGTAAAAAACTCATACAACTGTTTTGGTAAGGCTCCAAAAAACACTCTCAACCACTCCAAAATCTCATCCAAAAACGGCTTTATGTTCTTCGCCCCGTTTCTAATCTTAGCAAAAATAGCAATAATTTCGTCTATGGATCTAAGAATGGCTTCTCCTGTTTTGGCAACAGCTTTTTGAATGAGTTTGAAAACTGTTTTTAATTGTTCTTGAAGTAGTCGCATAACATCTGCAACGGTTTTTGCTCCACCTGTAAATACAATACTGATAATAATGTCAACCAGCATCCCAATGATAAAGCCGGTATAATAACCAAGGGCATCAACATGAATACTTTGGCCAGTATTCCAAACAAAGAGTGCAAAAACAAAAGGCAACACAAAAAGTATTTTTTGCAACTCCATAAAAAACACCACAAAGGCCTTGAGGTTTTCTTTTGAAAATAAATTAGTGACGGTGTCCACCATGTTTTCCAGTGCTTCCAAGAACATCACCACATAGCTCCCGAGGTTAGAAACTACTTCACGAAAGCCGTTTCTAGCTCCTGAAAATGCCTTGCACAAAAGGGCAAGGATATCAAAAATTCCTTTGAAAATGTCTATAATTCCATTAATTAACCCTACCACAAAAGCGTTTAAAGCAATGAGGGCATCTTTGGTTATCGAGATGATCAAATCTTCTGGGTTCAACAAAAACTCCTTCACGGGGTATAATGCTCTGAGAAGGTTTGATAGAGCGGTACTTAAAAAACTGTCAAAATCTTTTAAATCTGCATGGGTGCTTCTTGCGATATTGACATGCTGATAAAAACTTTTTTCAAGACTGTTTACTTCCTTTAAGGCATGCGAAAACATCATGTTGTGTGCCTTTTTCTGGGCTTTTTCGTCGGAGGCTTCAAAAACTGCTGGATTAAAAAACAGCAGGTTTTCATCCTTGTTTTTCGTGCCATCGGGATTGTAGTAACGCCATCGGTTTTCATCAAATTTTAGACTTCCGATGCCATTTGCAATAGCAGTTAAACCAATTTCAACTTTATCCAAAGCAATATTTATAGGGATAGAAACGATTTTATCAACAGCCGATAATCGGTTTTTCATGAAGTGCATTAGTCCCACATTACTTCTAACTTGGGCTACAATGGCTTGCGTCAAGGTTTTGGCATCAATGTCGATTCCTAGCTTAAAAGCCTGTATGACTTTTGCGGTTTGACTTGCCGGAAATTTACTGTTTTCGGTAATGTTTTTACCTAATTTTATTCGAAGTGTCGAACCAAAGAGGTTACTCCCAAAATCGTTTTCTAAAAACAAAACCACTTCATTGGCATAGCATTCTATACTTTGATAAGCTCGCTCCAGTTTCACGCCATCATCAGATATAAAAGCCACTACACTAATGGATTTTTCATGCAAGATGTCGTTTAAAAGAAATAAGGGTTTGTTTTTTTTCGTATGGGTTGCAGGGGAAACTACAACATCATCTAATTCAAAATTTACATCATCATTAGTGGTGTACATTTTTCCTTCGATGGTATATATTGTTTTTTCACTATAGTTCCATTCATCATCTGAAGTAGTTTCATTTCTGGTAGTTACTAAAAAAGCTTCAACAGGAACGATGCCACTTTCTTGAATATACAATAGTGTACTCGATAGAAAATAATCGCCATCATTTAGATACTTAAAAACATCTTTTTCTTCGGTTACAAATTCAATTTGCCTATAAATAATTAAATCAATACTATCTGGATTTGAAGAATCGTTGCTTTCATCCTCTATCACTATCCCTTCATTAAAAATATAGATATTGGAGGTTGTATTTTTATAGGAATAATTTCCAAAATTTTGGATTCCATAATCAATTGCTTTCATTTTTTTTGTTTTTAAAAAAAACACCCTCAACTGCTTTATAATTAAATCTTAATTCACAATTTTAATTTAAAAAAAAGCAGTCAAGAATGCTTCTAGTGGCTGTTACTTAATTTCGTCTAACATTGAAGTTAACGGTTAGGGTCCTATAATTCCTGTCAAACGTGCTGTTTTTATGACCTTTGTTCAATTCCTACTTGTGCTTCATTTTGCACAAACATTTTCGATTGTGGCACTTCATCAGGGAATTCAAAATCCTTCAAGCCTTCTGTGTCAAACGGCAAGGCACTTTCAACTGTCAAACCAATACTTTCGGCCTGTAAAATGGTCATTGAAGTTGGCACACGCGTTGGCCACGCCATACCCACTTTTTCACCTTCGGTTTTACGCATTTCATCAACAATAGATTGGTATAATTTATCGCCAATTACAGGCACTTCGCCTCCCATCCAAATCTGGCCCGTTTGCATATAATAGCGAACCGCTTCTTCAAATCCTGGACGAACCGTTACAATAACCCTCGCCATTCCACTTTGCATAAAGGCCTTGAAAAGAGGATCATGGGTTTGATCATACTGATACATCGAAACCCAGTTGCTGCGATTGCCCCAATAAAACGGATAAAAATAATAACTCATAATATCCCACTCAAAGGCTTGCTCGATGAATTTAACCAATGCCGCATAGCTGTCTAAATCAGCCGTGTTATTGATCATGGCATTGCCAAAATGAAGCGTACTTTCGGAGTTGTTTTTCTTATAAAAATCCTTACCAAAGGTGAGTTTTGAATTCGGATTACTAGAAATCAAATAGGAAATACAGTTTTTTCGCAAAATGATATTTTCAATCTCTCTATAAAAACCTGGATTAGAGCCCAAAATCTGAACACCATTAGCGGTTTCAACGGCTAATGCTTCGTTGTATTTTTCTAGAGCTTTTTCATAGCCTTTTATAATGGCATTGAAGGTTTCTTGTTGCCATTGGGCTAGGGCTTCGACTGAAAGCTTACATTCAACTGTTACATTTACAACACCGGTATGATAGTTGTAATATTGTATTGAAAATGGCACTTCACCCCTTATGTTGCTCATTTCTTGAACATTCGAAAAAGTTCCTTCAGTTGTATGAACACCTCTTAATCTTGTAAGTAAAGAAATAGATGTATCGCCTACAAGCACACTAATCACATGGGCTTGATTAGCATCTGTATCCTCATGACCAGCTATAACTACAAAAGATCTTTTTGCAACATACTTTTCATCTATTTTAATGCTATCTGATTTCGAAACACTTTCATGAGGTCCATCTTGTTTTTCAATTGATATTGATTTACCAAAATATGCCAATTCATCTGGCTTTTTAGTAAACTCCACATTATAAACCCCAGTCCAATGCTTCAGGCGAGTGTCATCAAGATCAGAAAAACTTGTAAGCTTGTGAAGCCTTGAAGTTCTAGGGTCTTGAGGAAAAGGTAGGGCTTTAGCCTTATTTTCATCAACCAGAGTGCTCATCCCTAAATTGTGCAAGCGTGCTGGCTCAGGTATGGCAAACTCATACATCATGCGTTTTCCATAATTCACAATTTGGTTTTTATACACTTTATCAACCCATCTATAAACCCCAACAACATGCTGGTCACCTTTTCGATTGTCAAAACCATGGGTGTTGTTTTCTTCAAACTCCTCCACGATTTTTTCAATTCGTTCTTCTTTTACCTTGCTTACAATTCGGTCCAGAGCCCGCTCGGTTATTTCCTTGGCTTGGGTAACGGCCATTCGGGTGCTTTCCTCTTTCGTGTTGTTGGAAGCATAGTTAGCCATGGCACTGATTTCAAAGTTTGCCGCTTTATTGCCATAAGTGGCATTAACACCACCATTAAAATCCTTGCTACTGGCAATAACTTTAGCCACTTCGCTTTGCATTTCAAATCGGTCAACAGTAGAAGTGTCCGTCAATTGTTCACGCTCGGTTTCGCTGGTTAAGGTTTGTGTCTCTTCCTTTCGTCTGAGTCTTCTGGTAGATTTTTCCTTAAACTCACGGGCCATAATGTTTTCAATATGGGCCACTTCGCCTTCAACATATCCTTGGATGCTTTGCTCTACTTTGTTGTATTCGGCTACACCAATGTTTTTGACACCAAAACCCGAAGGAATAAAATGCTTTTCTGGTGCAACAGTCGAATTCCTAATGGCAGGAAAAGTAGTCAATAATTCTAGCGGCAGAACCACTTTGCCATTATATACTTTGTTTAAGTCAAAATTCGTAATTTTTAACGTACCTGTTTTTCCATTCAGAAATTGAAACGTAAGTGATAACTCTTTTAAGTTTTCGTCTATTCCCCCCATAGACAAATCCAACATTACATCATATCCAGAATAATGCTCCACTTGAGATGATTTTTTTACAATAAAAGTATTATTGGTTTTCGTCATCTTATACTCAACCAAAGTGACTTTCCAATCTTCATCTGGTAGTCCTAGCATAAGCTGGATGCTTTTTTCACCAGGCTTAAAAAAAGTTGACGTTCTTCGAGTTTTTATTTCACATTCAAAAGGAAGTAAAGGGCTTTGAGTATTCAACATTTGCAAGGTTGTTCCTCCAATAATTAAGGATGTACTGCCTAAATCGACTGTTTTTTTACTCAAAAAATTAGAATTTGCAGTAATAAATTTCTTTATGACCTCTTTTGTTGTTGCAAATGTTCTATTAGTATCTTTTACCTTTCTAAATCCAGCGGCAATTTTAGAAACATTAATTTCATCCAATGCATCATCATCATCGTCTGTCGAGTGAAGAATTTCATGATATACGTTGTAGCTTTGTTCACTCAACACATCAATTAAAAATGAATCATCCATTTGTGATGCAGCAGTAAACACAAATTTGGGAAACTTAGGCGGTTTAACATCAGGAATTTGATGAGAAGGGTCTGCAGGATTAAAAACAATAGCCGGATTTCTTGTTGCAATCCAAGTTTTTTTTGTGTTATCTAATTCAGTTTCATATCGCAACATTTCAGCAACATAGGCTGGAGTGGCTTGGTGAGCCTCAAAAGCAGTAGCTTGTGCTAGCTGAAATTCTTTTTGATATTGTTCTTCGGCTAATTCTAATTCTTCTTGAAGCGTGTTCAATAGCTTAATGTTTTGTTGAGCCAATGCTTGCCCATCATGTGATTGAAACAATAGATTAGGACTTAAAAATTCTTTAATTCCTGATGCTTCTGGTGTTTCATCAATTGAGTTTTCAACAAATAGATATTCCGGCAAAACCACTTTTGCCAATGCCCGTTCTTTATAAGTTCCAATTCCTGTGTTTTTAATAACATGAAGGGCTAACAGATATTGCATCAGCAACTCTTTTACATAATAATCATTTTGAGTAACCACTTGATAAATCAAATTGTCCCATAATAATTTCATGTCAAAATTAGTTACGGCTGTAACTTTCAATTTTGAATCAGTAGCTTTCGTTTGAATTTCGACCTCAGTCGCCTTGAAACGATTTTTAGACAACCATTCTGAAAATACATACAAGTCAGCCGAAAAAGCCTTAATATCTCCCACTTTTTTAGCAGTTGCTCCAAAATTTGTTGCAGCAGTTTTTAATGCATTCAATTTTGATCCTTTTGAACCAGCAGCAATTACTAAATCTTCGCCTAATAGTTTCGCATTCTGATCTGGTTTAACATAAACCACAAACCCTGGATGTTTTTCCAAATCACTAATCAATTCTGGTGCTCTAAAATTCACAAATCTAAAGAGCGTGTTCTTAATTTCATTGTTCATATATAAAAATTTAAAAATTTAACTAACCATTAAGCATATTTAAAACTTTAACTATTCAAAATACTCATAAATACAGATATACAAACATATATAAATATTTGAACTAAAAAACCTAAGTAAAATAAATATAAAGTTATTTTTCACTATTTTAGCTTTATAAAAACATATAACTTCTTTTATTTAATAAAATTGTGTGATAAAATAAAATATTTATAAAGTAAATTCGTTCTAAAAAAATACAAATCGATATATTAACTATTTATGGACATCCCAACACAAAACCGAATTGCAAAACTCCACCCTTTAGTGAGAGAAGAAGTTGCCAAAATCATTCACGAATGTGACATTGCATTAACAGGAAGAGCCAAAATTAGAATCACACAAGGTCTCAGAACGTTTAAAGAACAACAAGACCTTTATGCACTTGGCAGAACAAAAGTAAATCCCGACGGAAAATCACTAAAAAAACCAATGGGCAACAAAGTCACCAATGCAAAAGCAGGACAATCCATTCACAACTATGGATTTGCAGTAGATATGGTACTCATCATTGACGGCAAAAATGTTTCTTGGAACACCACAAAAGACTGGGATAACGACCAAGTGGCCGACTGGTATGAATGTGTAAAAATTTTCGCAAAACACGGATGGGAATGGGGCGGAAACTGGAAAACCTTTAAAGATTTGCCTCACTTTGACAAAAAAGGATACAACTCCTGGCAAAAACTTTCTAAACTTAAGCTAGACAAAAACGGATATGTGATGTTGTAATACCAAAAAACAAAAAACCCAAAAAAAAATGAACTCAAAAATCAGAATACTATCCCTTGATGGTGGCGGAATCCGTGGTATCATCTCCTGCGTGATCCTAAAATACATCGAAGAGCAACTCCAAATACACGATAACCCTAACGCCAAAATTGGCGACTATTTTGACCTCATTGCAGGAACCAGCACCGGCGGACTAATAACCGCCCTACTCCTCTTTCCAGACGGAAACAAAAACGCAAAATTCTCGGTCGAAGAAGCACTAAACCTCTATGCGAAAAAAGGCGAAGACATCTTCAATGTGCCCTTTTTTAACCACCTCCTCAATCCCTTCGGGCTTCTAAAAGAAAAAATATCCGACCTCAATCTCGAAAAACAACTCCAGGAAGTCTTTGGCGAACTTGAACTAAAAAACCTCATAAAACCCTGCATCATCACCTCCTATGACATCACAGCTCGAAAAGCACTGCTTTTCACCAGCCATAATGCACAACAACCCATCAAAAACTTTTATGTAAAAGACGTTTGCAGAGCCACAGCCGCAGCACCCACCTATTTTGAACCCGCACAAATTCAATCGCTCTACAAACAAAACTTCACACTAATAGACGGTGGCGTATATGCCAATAATTCCGCCCTGTGTGCCTATGCCGAAGCACGAAAAATTCAATTCTCAAAAGTGCTCAGTCAACCCCAAAAATCCGATTATCCAACTGCAAACGATATGATAGTTATTTCCGTAGGAACAGGAACCGTCCTAAAACCCTACCATTTTAAGGACTTTGATAATGCCGGAAAACTAAAATGGATAGCACCCACTAATCGATATTCTGCTTTCTGCAAACGCCGAAACAGTCGACTATCAATTACAAAAAATGTATGAAACGCTAGGCCCAAGAAACAAACAAAACTATCATAGGCTATCACCAAACCTGGTTCATGCCTCAACCGAAATGGACGACACTTCTCCAAGAAACATCAAAAATCTAATTCAGGACGGACTAAAATACGTCAGCGAAAACAAAAAAGAACTCGATCTAATTGTCAAGAAGATTATAAAAAATAAGTAACAGAAATAAATAATAACCAACAAAAAAAAATTAAAAAAATGGAAACTAAAAAAACATCTACAAGCGAAAAAGGACATGCAAAAAACATTGCAAACGGATTATTGCTCATTACCCATATTGAGGATATGTCAGAAACATACAACCCTTCAAACCCAAACCTCCAACTTGTTAAACTGCAAGAACTTCATACAGAAGCAAGTAAAGAACAATCAAAAGTCAATACATCATTGAGCCCCTATTCTCTAGCAGTAGATCAAAGAGAAGAAATCTTCGCTCCCCTAAGTAAAAAATTAACAAAGCTCAAAAAAGCTTACAAGTCAACACTAGACGTTTCAACAGCACAAGTAGAAGACTTTATGACAATTTCTCGAAAAATAAAAGGCACGAGCAAACCTGCCAAAATCAATGAAAACGACACCTCAGAAGAAAAAAAACAACACTCCACCTCACAATTGAGCTATGATCAACGAACAAACAACTATGAAATACTCATTTCATTACTAGAAAACACCCCAAACTATAAACCAAACGAAACAGAATATCAAGTAGATACCCTAAAAAATGAAAGAGAAGAAATGCTGAAACTAACAAAAAACGTAGGCAAAACTTTCGTTCCGCTAAACAATGCTCGAAGCAGTCGCAACAACATAATGTACATCACAAAAGATAATTATGTAGAAACCTTCACTAAAGCAAAAGATTATTTAGCAACAATTCTAGACACCAAGTCAAGCCAATACAAAGCAATAGCAAAAATAAATTTTAAAAAACCATAACCAATTTTGAAAAAGAATACCTACCCCCATAAAGTATTAAAGCATTTCAAACAATAAAACCACAGGAAAAACCAATAACCTGTGGTTTATTTTTTAATTTTAGGAGGAAATAACAACAAGCCTTCCGCAAAATCAAACAAGACATCCGCCAAAACAAACAAGCCTTCCGACAAATCAAACAAACTTTCCGCAAAAACAAACAAGCCTTCCGACAAAATAAACAAGGCTTCCGACAAATCAAACAAAGCTTCCGACAAATCAAACAAGGCTTCCGCCAAAACAAACAAGCCTCCTGTACAATCCTAATCCACAATCCTAATTCCTAATTCCTAAATACAAAAATTCTTCGTTTCTTTGCTTAAAACTGCAAAAAATGATTCAAGCAAAAAACATCCATAAATATTACGACAAGCTTCACGTCCTAAAAGGTGTTGATTTACACATCAAGAAAGGCGAAATCGTTTCCATCGTTGGTGCTTCGGGAGCTGGAAAAACAACCTTATTGCAAATATTGGGAACGTTAGATCATCCTTCTTCAGAAAAAGGAACCGAATTGATCATAAACGGAGAAGATATTTTGAAGATGAACGACAAGGCATTATCAAAATTCAGGAATACCAATCTTGGTTTTATCTTTCAATTCCACCAACTTTTGCCAGAATTCACAGCTTTGGAAAATGTTTGCATTCCCGCTTTCATCGCAGGAAAAACAAAAGCCGAAACTGAAACCGAAGCCAAAAGATTGTTGGAATATTTAGGTTTATCGCACAGAATCAACCACAAACCCGGAGAGCTTTCGGGTGGAGAACAACAAAGGGTTGCCGTTGCAAGATCGTTAATCAACAAACCCGCCATCATCTTTGCCGATGAGCCTTCGGGAAATCTAGACACCGTTTCGGCTGAAAATTTACACCAATTGTTTTTTAAATTACGTGAGGAATTTGGTCAGACGTTTGTTATTGTTACCCACAACGAGGAATTTGCAAACATGGCCGACAGGAAATTAGTAATGGTGGATGGAAATATTAAAGTATCATAACACAATGAAACATACAATTTTAATTTTTCTTATATTCTTTACCCTCACAAGTTTTAATAATGGTTCGGGAACTGCTTTCTTAACGTGCAAATCAGATTCAGGAAGAACCGAATTTAATGCCGAATTACAAGACATTATTGGTGTTTTAGAAAAAACCGAATTAAGAATCGATGATACAAAGATGAACTATTCATCCTATGAATCGCATATCATATTTGATCCAAAAAATGGAATCCTAACGATGTACATCAATGATGAAACGACAAACAAATATCCGGATCATAAATATTTAAAATTTTGGGCAATTCCCTCTTCATTCAAAATTATAAAAAACGAAAGTGGACATCAGGTATATGAATTCAAAGCCATCATTGAAGGAACCGAACCTCGAAAAAACAAGGAATCTCATATACCAAAGATTGTATTAAATTGTAAACTTGAATACGAGATTTAAATGGACTTCAATGAACTAAAATTTTTCCTCGACGAAAAAGTCGAATTATACAACAATCCGAATTTTATTGAAAGCGACCCAATACAGATTCCGCATCTTTTTACTTTAAAAGAAGATATAGAAATTGCTGGATTTTTGAGTGCCACAATCGCCTGGGGAAACCGAAAAATGATCATCAAAAATTCGCATCGGATGATCCAACTAATGGGGAATTCGCCTTATGATTTTGTGATGTCACATCAGGATTATCAGCTTGAGGAATTGCAACATTTTGTTCATAGAACATTTAATGGTCAGGATTTTATCAGTTTTATAAAAGGTCTTCAACACATTTATAAAAATCATGATGGTCTTGAAAATGTATTTCATAAGCATCAGGATGAAAATTCAATGCAAAAAAGCATACACGAATTTAAAAAGATTTTCTTTGAAATCGATCATCAAGATAGGACTCAAAAACACATCTCGGATCCACTAAATAATTCAGCAGCGAAACGCATCAACATGTTTCTCCGTTGGATGATCCGTCAGGACAATAAAGGTGTTGATTTAGGGATATGGAAAAACATCTCGCCTTCCCTCCTTTCTTGTCCGCTCGACGTTCATTCTGGAAATGTAGCCCGGAAACTCGGATTGCTTATGCGAAAGCAAAATGACGGAAAAGCTTTATTGGAATTAGACACAAAACTTCGGGAACTAGATAAAAATGACCCTGTCAAATATGATTTTGCATTATTTGGATTAGGTGTTTTTGAGAATTTTTAAATGTATTAAAAACCATTACAATCACATAATCCACTCTTTCCTTTCAAAAAACGTATATTTGCAAAAATTTAAGGCAAATGACTACTTTTGAGCAATTCAATCTTCCTAAATCCGTACAAAAAGCAATTGATGAATTAGGGTTTACTACTCCAACTCCAATTCAGGAAAAATCTTTTGCTGTAATTATGTCCGGTCGCGATATGATGGGGATTGCCCAAACTGGTACGGGGAAAACTTTTGCCTATCTTTTACCATTACTAAAACTGTATAAATTTACCAATACTAACACCCCTAAAATCGTGGTTTTGGTGCCAACTCGGGAACTTGTGGTTCAAGTGGTGGAAGAAGTCGAAAAACTGACCAAATATATGTCGGTTAAAACCTTGGGGATTTATGGAGGCGTCAACATCAACACACAGAAAAAAGCCGTTTATGAAGGAATTGACATTTTAGTCGGAACTCCTGGACGTGTGATGGATTTGGCTTTGGATGCCGTAATTCGATTTGACGATACACAAAAATTGGTCATTGATGAATTTGATGAGATGCTGAATCTTGGTTTCAGAACACAATTGACCGCTATCTTGGCCATGATGAAAGGAAAACGTCAAAATATCTTGTTTTCAGCTACAATGACCGATGAAGTGGATGCTGTTTTGAACGATTATTTCGATTTTCCAGAAGAAGTTACACTTGCAGAATCAGGAACTCCGTTGGAAAACATCAAACAAATAACATATAATGTTCCAAATTTCAACACCAAGATAAACCTGTTGAAACATCTTCTAAAAACAGATGAAACAATGGACCGCGTTTTGGTTTTTGTGAACAATAAAAAGATTTCAGATATGCTTCACGAAAGAATTGAAGCTGATTTTGAAGGCGAGTTTGGTGTAATCCATTCCAACAAATCCCAGAATTATCGTTTGAGCACAATGGCCTCTTTCCAAGAAGGAAATCTTCGTGGAATTATTACTACTGATATTATGGCAAGAGGTTTGGATATTTCAAACATCTCCCACGTTATCAATTTTGAAATGCCTGAACTTCCTGAATTGTATATGCACAGGATTGGTAGAACTGGTCGTGCTGATGCTACAGGAACTGCGATAAGCTTCTTTACTCCTCGCGAAGAAGAATTTAAAATTGAGGTTGAATTGCTAATGAATACCGAATTGAATGTTGAAACTTTTCCAGAAGAAGTAGAAATTTCAACAGTGCTAATTGGACCAGAAAAAGACAAACAACCAATCAAGTTTTTAATGAAAAAGGTGAAACTTGATGGCGATGGTGCTTTTCACGAAAAAGCTAAAAAGAATAAGAAAGTAAATCTTGGAGGCCCATCCAAAACCAAAAAGAAAACCTCGGGTTCCGTAAACCGAAATATGTTGAAGACTAGGGATAAAAAAAGAAAAGATAAAAAGTAAATTTTTGGTTTACCTTTTATCTTTTCAAACTAACTCAAATTAAATTTTCTTATTTCTTGTATGCTTTTAAAAATTCAACTGCTTCTTTTGCATTTGAAAGTTCCGCATGCTTTAAAGCTGTATTGCCTTTTTCGTCTTTTGTATTAAAATTTGCTCCTTTAGAAAGCAAAAGCTTAATCATTTCTACGTTGTTATAACGAGAAGCGATCATTAATGGCGTCATTCCGTTATAAGACTGATTTACATCACCCCCGTATTCGATGATTTTTTTTGCAGTTTCAGAATCTCCTTTACTGATTGCTACACAAAGCGGATTGCTTGATTTGTAAAAAGTTGGATTGAAATCCCCTGCAAATGCATTTGCAGAAAGGGCAAGTGCCAAACTTAAATAAACGATTGATTTTTTCATGATGATTGATTTTAATGATTATTGATTATTTGATTAAATTACTTTTTGAAATTACAGAGCATCCGTTCCTTCGATTATTTTCAGGTTCTCTGTAATAGTTTCCTCAACTGTTTGCTGACGTTTTAAACTTTCAATTTCTGAAAATTCAGTTTCGAATGGATTACTTTCGATAACTTTCAAATCTTCGGCAATAACTTCGTCGATGGTTTTTTGATGTTTAAAATTCTCAACTTCAGGACTTAACTGTTCAGATTCTACAGATTTTACCTTTTTAAATTTTGATAAAATTACTTCAGAATTTTTTTGTAAGGTTTCAATTGAAGTTAAATTTTTATTAGCTTTTGATTCTGAAGTTGAAGCTAATGTTACGTTAGAAAAAGCGACTAACGCCAGTACTAATGTTGTGATTGATTTCATGATGATTGATTTAAATGATTGATTGATGATTATATAAAAGTAGACGCCAAGCTTTTCTATTTGTTACACCATCAGTTTATTAAAAAATAGATTTTAACATTTATCAAACTCTTATAAAAACAAAAAACCGCCAATTGACGGCGGTTTCGAGCGTATTTTCGTTCAAAAAAATTTTTTAATTTTAACAAAAAATCAAGATTGAGCGTTTTTATATTCTTGTAAAAACTGATTTACATTCTTTTCAATCCTCTCATTGATGTTTGAAATATCGGCTTTGTTGAATTTTTCTCCTAAGATATTTTCAAATAATTCAATATAACGTTCAGAAACCGAAGCGATATATTCCTCATTCATGTCTGGAATTTGTTGACCGTCTTTTCCTTGGAAACCATTTGCAATCAACCATTGACGCACAAATTCCTTTGAAAGCTGCTTTTGTTCCTCTCCTCTATCTTGTCGTTCTTGATAACCTTCTTTGTAGAAATAACGCGAAGAATCTGGTGTGTGGATTTCATCAATCAAGACGATTTTTCCGTCTTTGGTTTTTCCGAATTCATATTTTGTATCTACTAAAATCAAACCTCTATCGGCTGCAATTTCGGTTCCTTTGTTATATAAAACGTGTGTATAATTTTCAAGAACTAGGTAATCTTCCTCCGAAACGATTCCTTTTGCCAAAATATCCTCACGCGAAATATCTTCGTCGTGTTCACCATTTGCTGCTTTTGTGGTTGGAGTTATGATGGGTTCTGGAAATTTATCATTTTCTTTTAAACCTTCTGGCATTGTAACGCCACAAATTGTTCTTTTTCCGGCCTTGTATTCTCTTGCGGCATGACCCGAAAGATACCCTCTGATGACCATTTCTACCTTGAAAGGTTCGCATAAATGTCCAACTGCAACGTTTGGATCTGGATTCGCAATCAGCCAGTTTGGAACCAAATGTTCGGTCATTTGCATGAAACGAGTGGCAATTTGGTTAAGGATTTGACCTTTGTAGGGAATTCCTTTTGGCATCACGACATCAAATGCAGAAAGCCTATCGGTAGCTACCATTACAAGAAGCTCATCGTTGATGTTATAGACTTCGCGAACTTTTCCTCTGTAAACTGATTTTTGATTGGGAAAATTGAAGTCGGTTGTAGTTATTGTATTACTCATTGGGTGTGTTGTTGTTGTGTTGTTATTTTGAAGTACAAATTTAAAACTATTTCAGAGAGTTTTGCAAAGTTTGTTTTAAAGATTACTATATCGTTTTTTTTGCCACAGATGCACAGATTTTTAAAGGCTTTTTACTTTTTCTTAAAAAATAATTTTAGAATTTTAATTGCTATTAGTAGAAAAGTCGAAACTAACAGAATTGCTAAACCGATTGCCCAAAGTGGATAAATGGTGGCATGCCAACCTGGAATGATGGAGGTAAAAAAGTCAAAATTGTTGAGTAATACGAGAAGTATTATACCTAAAATAAAAAGAATTACGACTAGTTTTTTCATAAATTACATTCACCTATTAACCCCGATTGTAGTGGAAATAAAATTCCCCCAGGGTTTGGGGGAATTTTATTGTAACGGAAAGCGGGAACATGGATTATTCTCTGCCCAAGCGATTCGTTCCTAAATAATTATATCTTAATCGTGGTTTTCGATTTGTTTATAAGCATCAATCACCTTTTTCACTAATCTATGGCGAACAATATCCTTGTCATCCAGGTATATAATTCCGATACCTTCCACATCTTTCAACACCAAAATCGCTTCTTTGAGCCCGGAAATGGTTCTTCTAGGTAAATCAACTTGTCCTGGATCGCCCGTTATCATGAACTTGGCGTTTTTTCCCATACGGGTTAGGAACATTTTCATTTGAGAATGCGTCGTGTTTTGGGCTTCATCGAGAATTACAAAAGCATTATCGAGAGTTCTTCCTCTCATAAACGCCAATGGTGCAATTTGGATAATTCCTTTTAGGATATAATCTTCGAGTTTTTCGTTTGGAAGCATGTCGCGCAAGGCATCATAAAGCGGTTGCATATACGGATCGAGTTTTTCCTTCATATCTCCTGGAAGAAATCCGAGGTTTTCACCAGCTTCAACGGCAGGACGAGTTAGGATAATTCGCTTGACTTGCTTTTCTTTCAAGGCTTTCACGGCCATTGCGACACCTGTGTAGGTTTTTCCTGTTCCAGCTGGACCAACAGCAAAAACCATATCGTTCTTGTTCATCGTGTCGACAAGCAGTTGCTGATTGGGTGTCATCGCCTTGATGATTTTTCCTCCAACACCGTGAACGAGAATCTTGTCGTGATCGCCCATTCGTTCTACTTGTTGGCTTCCTCCTTCTATGACTCTTTCGATGACATTATCATCAATATTATTATAACGTGTAAAGTGAAGCATCAATCGCTGGAAACGGTTTTCAAATTCGTCCAGCACTTCTTTTTCTCCAAATGCCTTGATTGTTGTCCCTCTGGCAACGATTTTCAATTTTGGATAATATTTTTTAATGGTTTCAAGATGAGTGTCTTGAGCACCCCAAAAATCTTTCGGGGCGATGTCTATGAGCTCGATTGTTCTTTCGTTCAAATGCAGATTTTTTAGGGTTACTATTTTTATGTTATTCCGAAACTACAAATAAAAAATTCTATTTAATTAAAAGCCGAAAATGCTTTAGCTTTGCGTTTCTCAAATTTAATAAAAAATAGGCTAAAGTTCCGCCAATAGTTATAAACAAAATTATGTCAATAATTACCCTCACTACCGATTATGGATTGAAAGACCACTTTGTGGGTGCTTTGAAGGGAAAGATACTGTCGGAATTTGCAGAGGCAACAATTATTGATATTTCGCATGACATTGATCCATTTAATACAGCCGAAGCCAGTTATGTTATTGGAGCAGGCTATTTTAGCTTCCCAAAAGGAACTGTACATTTGATTGGTGTAGATTTAGAACGGAACAAGGAAAATCAGCACATTGCGATTGAATGGAACGATCATTTTTTTATTTGTGCAGATAATGGAATTTTGAGCATGCTGACACAAAAAATCCTGCCTCAAAAGATGGTAACGATCAATATTCACGATCGCTTTCCGACGGATGCAACCGATTTGGATGTGTTTGTAAAAGTAGCCTGTCATTTGGCAAAAGGCGGTTTATTGAACGTTATTGGAAAGGAAATTAAAAACATAAAAGAGATTACCGAATTACAGCCTGTGGTTGCCACCGACGGAAATTCAATCAAAGGATATGTGATTTACATCGATCATTTTGGAAACGTTGTGACCAATATTTCCAAGAAAATTTTTGTTGAAACCGCAAAAGGCCGACCTTATGAAATTATTTTAAATAAAAATGTTCGCTATCAGAATAAGACCAACATCAAGAACATCTGGCCAAAATATTCGGATATCGCTGTTTCCGAAAAATATCCTGTAAAATATTACGAAGGCGATAAGATGGCCATCTTTAACGAAGCGGGCTATCTTGAAATTGCGATTTTTAGAAGCAATCCAAATTCTGTAGGAAGTGCTTCGAGCTTGTTAGGATTGTATTATAGGGATGAAGTTACGGTTGTTTTTGGGAAGTAAGTTCGGAGTTGTGAGTTGTGAGTTGTGAGTTTGGAGATTAAGATTGAAATTTTTAATTTTTAATTTTTAATTGAATAAAATAATGTTTGTACGAATAGTAAAATTGAGTTTTCACGAAGAAAAGATTCCGCTATTTCTGGGAAATTTCGAATTGATGAAGGAAAAAATACGAAATGCTCCAGGAAACCGTTTTTTAGAATTGTATCAGGACAAGAACAACAAGAGCATCTTTTTTACCTACAGTTATTGGGAAACCGAAGAAGACTTGGAAAACTACAGAAAATCAGCCCTTTTTGATGAGATTTGGACCTATACAAAACAGTTTTTTAATGACAAACCCGAAGCTTGGAGTGTGGATAAACTAGCCAGCTTGGAATAAATTTATACAGTATAATGAATGTGATTCTACGAAAAGCTTTTTATTTTTTGCCTGTAAATTTTCGCTATATGGTAAGGCGAATTATTTATTTGCCTCAAGATTTAATAAAAAAAAGACATCCATTAATGCCTCCAAAAGGAATGATATTTACTGGTTCTGGAGCCTATCTGGAAATTGGAAAACAATTTTTTAGTTATTTTAAAAAATACGGAGAATTGACTCCCGATGATTCCATTCTGGATATTGGATCTGGAATTGGAAGAATGGCCGTTCCTTTTACTGAATTTCTTTCAGAAAAAGGTAAATTTGAAGGTTTTGATATTGTTAAATCAGGTGTTGATTGGTGTAACAAAAATATTTCGAAAAAATTCCCAAATTTCAATTTTAAATTAATTCCTTTAAGAAATGATTTGTATAATTTAAGTGCCGAAGATGTTGCCTCGAATTTAAAATTCCCATACAAAAGTGACACTTTTGATTTTGTATTTCTGACATCCGTTTTTACACATATGATGCCTACCGATTTAGAAAATTATGTAAAAGAAATTCATAGAGTCTTAAAGAAAGAGAAAAAGTGCTTTGCCACTTTTTTCATTTTGGATGAAGACTCTGAAATTTCAATGCTAAAGAATGGCCAGAAGAACTTTCCTCATAAATTTGGCAACTATTCCCTAATGGATAAAACTGTAAAGGAAGCCAATGTCGGATTTCAAAAAGAGTATATTTTAAATTTATTTGCTCAAAATGGGTTTGAAGTAACAAACTTTTTCAGAGGAAACTGGTCTGGAGCAAAACCCGGCATTTTGAATGAACATCAAGATATTTTAATTATAAAGAAAATTTAATGAAATCAATTTTATTACGAGAAATAAAATCCTTTTTCGGTTCGCCAATCGGTTATCTGGTGATTGCCATTTTTCTTTTGCTCAACGGGTTGTTCCTTTGGGTTTTTGAAGGCGATTTTAATATTTTAGACAGCGGTTTTGCCGATTTAAGTCCGTTTTTCACCTTGGCTCCGTGGATTTTAATCTTCCTGATTCCAGCCGTTACAATGCGAAGTTTTTCGGATGAAAAGAAACAAGGAACACTTGAATTGCTATTGACTAAACCAGTCACCATCTGGCAAATAGTGAACGGAAAGTTTTTTGGAGCTTTACTTTTAATCATAATTGCCATCATTCCAACCCTGATCTATGTTTGGGTGATTAATGGTTTGGGATTACCCGAAGGAAACCTTGATTTGGGAAGCACCTTGGGTTCCTATTTTGGCCTTTTATTCTTGATTTCTGCCTATTCTGCCATCGGTATTTTCACTTCTACCCTATCCGATAATCAAATTGTGGCCTTTATACTTTCGGTGTTCCTGTGTTTCTTTTTCTATTTTGGATTCGAAGGACTTGCGGGTTATCTAATAGGTTTTGAACAGACGGTTTCAACCTTTGGAATGGACAGCCATTTCAAGAGCATGAGCCGTGGCGTTTTGGACACTAGAGACATTATCTATTTTTTGAGTGTAACGGTTTTATTTTTATCGTTTACTGTTTTTAAACTAAAATCCTTGAAATCGTAATGACCAGCTATACCAAAAATAACATCAAAAAATTATTGATTACGGTTGTACTTATCGTTATCATAAATATACTTGGAAACCAGTTTTTCAAGCGTTTCGATCTTACTTCAGACAACCGTTATACCTTGTCGGAAACAACTTTGAATACTTTAAAAAACATCAAAGAACCTCTTGTGATTGATGTTTTTTTGGATGGAGAATTTCCAGCTCAATTCAAGCGTCTGCAAAGTGAAACACGTCAAATTTTAGAAGAATATCAGGCCTATAACGAAAATATTATTTTCAGGTTCAACGATCCGCTTGCCGATGAAGCAACTGCTCAACAATATACGGCTGAACTTATGAGCTATGGTTTGACGCCAACCAATATCAACCAAAATGTAAAAGGAAAAAAATCGCTGACACCAATATTTCCTTGGGCAATTGCCAATATCGGAGAAAAATCAGTTGCGGTTCCTTTATTGGTGAATAATTTTGGCAATAATCCGGATCAAAACATCAATCAATCCGTTCAATTGTTGGAATTTGCCTTCACGGATGCCATCACAAAACTGACCAATCCGTCAAAGAAAAAAATTGCCATCCTGAAAGGAAATGGCGAAATGCAGGACAAATACTTGGCTGATTTTCTGTTGAGTACGAAGGAATATTACGCTTTAGGCGAATTCAATCTTGATTCCTTGAAAAATGATTTGCCAAGGGTTTTGGAAAACCTGAAACGTTTTGATGCTACGATAATTGCAAAACCAACCGAAGCTTTTTCGGAAGAGGAAAAATACATTTTAGATCAATATATTATGAATGGCGGGAAAACCATTTGGCTTATCGATCAGGTAAATATTGATTTGGACCATCTTCAAAATGAAGATCAGATGAGTTTGGCCACAGCCAATGATTTGAATCTTGATGATATGTTCTTTAAATATGGTTTCCGAATTAATCCACGATTGATTCAAGATTTATTATCGACGCCAATTACGGCAAAATCTGCCGAAGGAGTTGATTTCCCAATTGATTGGTTGTATTCTCCTATTTTAAAATCTGAAGAAAATCATCCAATAAATAAAAATATCAATTTGGTGAAAATGGAATTCGCCAACCAGATTGATACCTTAAAAAACAACATCAAGAAAACGGTTCTCTTGAAAACATCTCCCCAATCGAGAGTCGTTGGAACGCCTGTTTTGGTTGGTTTAAACCAATTTATGCAAGATCTGGACGAATCTATCTTTAACAACGGGAATCAAATTACAGGAGCTTTACTGGAAGGAAATTTCACCTCTTCTTTCAAAAACAGAGTGAAACCTTTTGCAATCCCAAAACCAGCTGACAATGGAGTTCCAAACAAAATGATTGTAATTGCCGATGGCGATATCGTAAACTACAACTATGTGAACAAAAAACCGCTAGTGAATGGTTTAGACCAATGGACACAACAAGTTTATGGCAACAAAGATTTTATGATGAATTGTGTCAACTATCTTTTGGACGACAACGGACTTATCAACATCCGAAGCAAAAACATTGAATTGCCTTTGCTTGACGATCAAAAAGTAATTGAAAAATATACGTTTTCTCAAATCATAACTGTTGGATTACCAATTGTTATGCTAGGAATTTTTGGTTTGGTGTTTACATTTTTGAGGAAGAGGAAATACAGCTAGGAGAAAGTTCCAAAAGACAAAACACAAATAACAAAACCGATTTTTTGAAGAAATAATTTCCAAAACTTCACATTTAAGTTTTTGAAATTTAAACAATTGAAATTTATTTGGAATTTGGAATTTACCTTTTGTTATTTATAAAAAGCAAATGTTAATAAATTTGTTTCCAATATTTGATTCTTTAAGATATATTTGTGGGATATAAAAACCTTACACTCCACAAAAAGTGTTTGATTTAAAAAAAATGACAATGAAGTTTATAGTATCGAGTTCGTACTTATTAAAACAATTACAGGTTTTAGGTAGCGTTATCAACAGCAACAACACCTTGCCTATCCTGGATAATTTCCTTTTTGAATTAGACAATAATTTATTGACGGTTTCTGCATCTGATTTAGAAACCACAATGTCGGCCACACTTGAAATTGATTCTACAAGTAAAGGAAGCGTTGCCGTTCCTGCAAAATTGCTTTTGGAAATCCTTAAAACATTTCCAGAACAGCCCCTAACTTTTACGGTAGAAGACAATAATACCATCGAAATCAGCTCTAATTCTGGTAAATATGCCTTGGCTTATGCTCCAGGAGAGGAATTTCCAAAATCAGTGAATTTAGACGACCCTTCTACTACTTTGGTTCCTGCTGATGTTTTGGCAACAGCCGTTAGCAAAACGATTTTCGCTGCTGGAAACGATGATTTACGTCCGGTGATGTCGGGTGTTTTCTTCCAGTTTTCGCCAGAAGGATTGACTTTCGTGGCAACGGATGCTCATAAATTGGTAAAATATGCAAGAACGGATGTGAAAGCTTCTCAAGTTGCCGATTTTATCATGCCGAAAAAACCTTTGAATATCTTGAAAAGTATTTTAGGAGCTTCGGATGCTGAAGTAAAAATTGAATACAACGATTCGAATGCAACTTTCTCATTCGATAATTATATCTTGATGTGTCGTTTGATTGATGGAAAATATCCAAACTATGAAGCGGTAATTCCTAAGGAAAATCCAAACAAATTATTGATCAACCGTGCTCAATTTTTGAGTTCTGTTCGTCGTGTTGCGATTTTCTCAAACAAAACCACACACCAAATCCGTTTGAAAATTGCTGGTGCAGAATTGAATATTTCTGCCGAAGATATTGATTACTCAAACAAAGCCGAAGAACGTTTGACTTGTGATTATCAAGGAGACGACATGCAGATTGGCTTCAACTCACGTTTCCTTACAGAAATGCTGACCAACCTTCAATCGGATGAAATTCAATTGGAAATGTCATTGCCAAACAGAGCGGGTATCTTGACTCCTGTTGACGGTCTTGAAGATGGAGAAACTGTTACCATGCTTGTGATGCCTGTAATGCTGAACAACTAAAATTAGCTAATCAACCAACCATTTTTTATATTTAAAAAACCGTCTCGTTCATTAACGTTGACGGTTTTTTGCTTTTATGGGTAATGTGGTCAAAAATATTGAATTCCTGTGTGAACAATTTAAATATTATTTTTTAGACAGAGACATCATCTACATAAAAAAACGCCTCTTTAGGAAGCGTTTCTATTTATGGTTTGATTCTAGAAGATTTGAAGGTGTAACCTATCCTAAGATGAAGATCTAAAAGCACATCGCCACGATTTTCCATATAGCCATATTGTTTTAAAAACATAAAATTATAGCCCAACCCAACTCCAGCTTCATAATTGAAATCGCTTTTTCCAAAATTCCTCTTGATTCCCCATTTTGGAACGATTGCTAATTGATGTGGAATATACAAATCTTCTTGAACTCCCTTAATAACAAACCAATCGGGATGATAGCTCATAGTCAATGCCAAGAAATTACCTCCGTTGTTGTGAACGTTTCTTCCTTTATTTCCTCGCTTTTCCAGGTTGTAATACCATCGAGGTTCGACCGTGATTACAGGTGCATAAACATCAAAACTAATTCCATCACCATATCGGCGAGTAAAAGCATCTAGACCTACTTCAGATTTTAACGTAAATTGGTTTGAAAGTCGCGATTCATTATTAATCCATGCCCCAAAGAAACCTATTTGTCCACTAAACGTAGATTTTTCGGTGGTAAATTCTTGAGTAAAACTATTCTGGAAGACAAAGAATATAATTAAAAAATAAAAGTGTTTCATATCAGATATTTATTGAGTTGATGGTGTAAAAAAAAACTGTATTTCGGTTTATTCTTTCACCAAATAAATCCCGTCATCCTTAATCTCTATTAATTTATCCTTGTATAAAGCTCCAATGGCCTTCTTGAAGGTTTTCTTGCTCATTTGAAGTACCGTTTTGATGTCTTCTGGATGGCTGTTATCGTTCAAACGAAGAAAACCACGGCTTGCACGAAGCTCGTTTAGAATTTTTTCAGCATTTGGTTCGATTCTTTCATAACCAATCTTTTCAATCGAAACATCAATCTTATTATCCGGTCGGATGGTTTTGATGTAGCCTCTCATTCGATCTCCCGTTCGGATGGAATCATCATAAACTTCATCTTTATAAAGCAGACCTTTGTGTTGCTCATTGATGATGACGTTGATACCGATTTCTGTGATGTGCGAAACAATCAAATCAACCTCCTCCCCTCTCTCGACTGTCAGGTTTTCGTTACTCAAAAACTGATTCGTCTTGCTTGAAGCCACCAAACGATTGGTTTTTTCATCCATATACAAATACACCAAATAACGTTTTCCTTTTTCCATCGGACGGGCTTGCTCTTTGAACGGAACGAGGATGTCTTTTTCCATTCCCCAATCCATAAAGGCACCTACTTGGTTGGTATAATTCACACGCAAAAGTGCAAATTCATTCAACAATATATAAGGCTCCAAAGTTGTAGCAACCGGACGTTCCTCGTGATCCAGATAGACAAAAACGGTAAGTTCATCGCCAATCCTAAAATCCTGCGGGACGTATTTATTGGGTAAAAGTATATCGTGGATGCCTTCTGGGTCTTTTTCCTCATTTCCTAAAAACAATCCCACTTTTGTATCTCTTAATATCGTAAGAGTGTTGTATTTTCCTATTTCAATCATTTTCTTTATTATAAAGTGCAAAGGTACAAAGTTAAAAGGATTGAAAGATTGAAAGAGGAAAGGATTTGAAGATTTGGAAATCAAAGAAAGGATTTATTTATATTTACATCTTAAATTGTTACTTATGTCGCATCATTTTTTTGAAAAACCAGCAGATTTCAGGAAATGGCTGGAAAAGAACCATCAGAAGGAAATCGAAATCATCGTTGCTTTTTATAGAAAAGGACTTGGCAGAAAAAGCATCACTTGGGAAGAAGCCGTTGATGTGGCACTTTGCTTTGGATGGATTGACAGCATCAGAAGGAAAATAGATGAGGAAAGTTACTCCAACCGATTTACGCCTCGAAAAAAGACCAGCATCTGGAGTGCCAAGAACATCGCAAATGTAGAACGGCTCCAAAAAGAAGGACTTATGACATCTGCAGGAATGGAAGCTTTTGAACACCGGAAAGACCATCTCTCCAAAGTATATTCGTTCGAAAGTGAAGCGAAAGAACTCGATGAAGATTTAGCTAAAATATTTAAAATCAATAAAAAGGCTTGGGAGTTCTTTAATGTTCAACCGCCTTCTTATAGGAAGCTCATCATCCATTGGATTGTAACGGCAAAACAGGAAACAACACGTTTGTCTAGACTTGAAAAAGCAATTACTGCTAGTGAGGAAGGAAGAAGAATTAAGCAATATTGAATTAAAAATTATAACCCTTAAATAATAAAAAATAAACAAATAAATAATACATTATGTCCTACTGTACCGCCATCGAAAATATGCCCGAACCGAGAAAATCGCTTCATAAAAACTATCACGACAAGCTGTATGGTTTTCCGATACACGACGACAACGAACTGTTTTGCCGTTTGGTGCTGGAAATCAATCAGGCGGGGTTGAGCTGGGAAACCATCTTGAAAAAGGAAGCTACTTTCAGAAGTGCCTACGATAATTTTGATATAAACAAGGTCGCAAATTACATGGAAACCGACCGTGAAAGATTATTGGCCGATGCGGGAATCATCCGAAATAAATTGAAAGTAAACGCGGCAATTGAAAATGCAAAAACCATATTGCTACTTCAAAAAGAATACGGTTCGTTCGAGAAATGGCTGGAACACCATCATCCGAAAACCAAGGAAGAATGGGTGAAACTTTTCAAGAAAACCTTTAAATTCACAGGCGGAGAAATTGTAAATGAATTCCTGATGAGTATCGGTTATTTGCCTGGAGCCCATGATGCAAACTGCAAGATACAAATGGCTATTTCAAAGCAAAAGCCAATGTGGATGAAAAATAAATAATAACAATAAAACAATAGCAATAAATAATAATCAATAAGATGTTTACAGTAGAACAAATTAAACAGGCCCGCTCGAAAGTGAAAAGTGGTGCCGATTTTCCAAACTACATCCAAGATTTAATAGAACTTGGCGTATTGAGTTTTGAAACTTTTATCCGACAGCCATTCGGATTATTATGGTGCAGATGGTTTTAGAACGGCTGTTTTAACCGAGGTTGTTCCTCATTAATAGAGTTCCGTTTTAAACACAAATTGCACGAATTTTCACTAATTAATTTGTGGAAATTCGTGCAATTCGTGTAAAAATAAGTCTAATCTGCGTTTAATTTTCAGCAAGCTTCTTGTCAATAATCCGTTCCATATAATCCTGGATAAAGGCCTTGCATTTGAGTTCAATCAAATCCATTTCGGCGTTTCGGTTGGCGATTAAGTTTTTTGCCATTCCCCTATCGTTCTTGTCATAGAAACCGGTCGCTTTTTTTCCATCAAAAGTACAGATGTAGTTGCCACTCATAAACTGATAGATGTTGGCCGAATATTTAATTACAAACGGTTCCTCCTCTTCGTTTTTACTAACAAGACTTCTACCCCAGCTTCTGAAAGGTTTTTTATAACCCATTACATCCATAATAGTTGGAAATATGTCTATTTGTTGGGCCCATTCGTCGCTTTTTCCAGCCTTGAAATATTTTTCATTAGGCGAATAAAATAGAATCGGAACGGTATGTCGGTTGAATTCCTTCATATATTCTTCATAAAAAACCGTGTTTCCATGATCGGCAACAAGGACAAAAATCGTGTTGTCAAACCAAGGTTGCTTTTTGGCTTCGTTGAAAAACTGCTTCAAAGCATAATCCGTATAACCAATGCATTTATGGATGTTTACATCGCCATTAGGAAATTTCCCTTCGTATTTTTCAGGAACTTTATAAGGTTCATGCGATGAAACAGAGAAAAGCGTTGCCATAAAAGGTTGCTGTTTCTTGTCGAGTGTGGTTTTCATATATTGAAAAAAAGGCTCGTCCCAAATTCCCCAAACACCATCAAATTCATCGTCATTGTTAAATTCGGTTTTGCCATAGTAATTCTTGATTCCCAAGATATTTCCAAAACCCAAAAAACCCATCGAACCATTTGGAGCTCCATGAAAAAAGTTGGTGTCATATCCCTCGTCATTTAAAACCGAAATCAACGATTGGATTTTTTGTTTGGTGTAAGGCGAAGACGTAAAGGCATCCTTGAAAGAAGGCACTCCCGCCAAGATAGACGACATTCCGTGAATGGATTTATAACCGTTGGCATAGGCATTCGTAAAAATCATACTGTGCTGTGCAAGCGAATCTACAAACGGAGAATAGCCCTTATAATTTGGGATATTTTGCTCTTTGTTGAAACTCGAAATATATTCTCTGGCATAACTTTCCAAAATCAAAACCACCACATTTGGCTTTGTTGACGGATTGTGGTCGTATTGCTTTATAGGTTTGATGTATTTTGCAATGACTTCTGGTTGTACAAAATCCTGCTTCTTGAAACTGTTTGCACTAATCGTCCTGATAATTGCAAAAGGTGTATTCAAGACCAAATCCCCTTGGGAAATATGACTCACATAACGGTTGGCATCCAATAAATTAATTGGTCGGGTACTTTTCTTGAAATCGCCCCTGATACCGCCGATGCACATCGTTACGATAAATAAAAATTCGAGTGTTGACAGTCCGAAATACTTGAAGTTTTTTACAGGTTTTTCTGGAGCCAGCTTTACTTTTTTATAAAGACAAACCCATAGGCAAGAAAACAAAACAAGCAAGAGAAACACGTGCCAATAATTCACCAAAAAGTTTCCAAACAAAGTTGCCTTGTTCGATTCGTGTTCCAAAGAATCCATTACAGCAATCGTGGTTCGTCCAAAAATAAAACGGTAGTAGATCAAATCGATAAAGTTGGTGGACCACGCTATGAAATTGGTAATGAAATACAAATAGAATAAAAATTTCTGGAAGCCTTTTTTTGTATTGATAACCAAAGGAAGAATCGAGAGCAGTATAAATAATCCGTTGGAATAGAGGATTGCTGTAGTATCAAACGCCAAACCGTGGTAATACAACCTGAAAAACTCAAAAAAAGAGTCAACTACAATAAGATCGGAATTATAAAAGTAAAAAAGAACTCGGGTTATAAAATAAAAGAGATAAGCCAAAAATATTCTGTAAAACAGGACTTTATATTCGTTGAAGCGGAAAAATTGCTGCATTTCATTTTAAATTTAAAAAGTACAAAACTACATATTTCATAAGGAAAATTTAATATTCTGCATAAATATTGTGAATGATTATATATTTAATTAATTTGCAGTCAGTAAATCCTAATACAATCAAAAATGAGTGCAATAACCCGACTGTTTGATTTTCCCTACCATCAACAAAAAAACTATAATATTCCTGACGCTTTGGTGACAAAACAGGACGGTGTTTGGGTGAAAACCTCAACAGAAGAATATGTTGAAAAAGCCAATACCATTTCTAGAGCCTTGTTGCGATTAGGAATTCAGAAAAACGACAAGATTGCCATAATCTCTTCGAATAACAGAACCGAATGGCACATAATGGATATCGGAATTCTTCAAACCGGAGCTCAAACCGTACCGGTTTATCCTACAATTTCGGAAGCTGATTATGAATACATACTGAATCATTCGGAAGCCAGCTATTGTTTTGTTTCGGATGATGTGGTTCTGGACAAACTGAATGCCATCAAACAAAATGTTCCAAAACTTAAAGAAATTTACTCTTTTAATAAAATTGAAGGTTGCAAAAACTGGTCGAAATTATTGGAACTAGGAAAAGACATCAGCAATCAAGAAGAAGTCGAAGAACGTAAAAACAATGTAAAACCACTTGAGCTTGCAACAATAATTTATACTTCTGGAACAACAGGAAAACCTAAAGGAGTAATGCTTTCGCATAATAATATCGTTTCGAACGTGTTGGATTCTGCCAGTCGAATTCCATTTGAAGCAGGAAAAAGCAAAGCCTTGAGCTTCCTGCCTATCTGTCATATTTATGAGCGAATGGTTACCTACATCTATCAATACTATGGAGTTGCCATCTATTTTGGCGAATCCATCGAGAAAATTTCTGACAATGTAAAAGAAGTGGGACCGAACGTAATGACAGGTGTTCCTCGACTTATCGAAAAAGTATATGAAAAAATCATCGCCAAAGGCTCTGAACTTACTGGAATCAAGAAGAAATTATTCTTTTGGGCGATTTCTGTAGGTTTGAGATATGAACCAGATGGTGCAAACGGTTGGTGGTATGAATTCCAACTATCAATTGCCCGAAAACTCATTTTCAGCAAATGGAAAGCCGGTTTGGGTGGCAATCTGGATTTGATTGTAAACGGAAGTGCCGCACTTCAACCTAGATTAGCTCGTGTTTTTGCCGCAGCTGAAATTTATGTGATGGAAGGTTACGGATTATCCGAAACATCTCCTGTAATATCCGTTAACGACAGACGTAATGGTGGTTTCAAAATCGGAACAGCCGGTAAAATAATCGATAATGTAGAAGTGAAAATTGCCGAAGACGGCGAAATCCTATGCAAAGGACCAAACGTCATGATGGGTTATTATAAAGATGAAAAACTCACCAGCGAAGCCATTGTGGATGGTTATTTCCATACCGGAGATATCGGACAGGTCGATGCCGAAGGTTTCCTGAAGATTACCGACCGTAAAAAAGAAATGTTCAAAACCTCTGGCGGAAAATATATTGCTCCTCAATTGATTGAAAACGCCATGAAACAATCACGGTTTATTGGCGAAATTATGGTAGTTGGCGATGGCGAAAAAATGCCGGGTGCTTTTATCCAGCCCGATTTTGAATTCGTAAAGCAATGGGCTAAAAAGAAAAACATCAGCATCGGTAGCACCAATAAAGAAATCAGTGCCAATGATGAAGTTAAAAAACGTATTGACGAAGAGGTTGAAACCATCAATCAAAAATTTGGACATTGGGAAAAGATAAAACGTTTTGAACTAACTCCAGATGTATGGTCGATTGACGGTGGACACCTCACTCCTACTATGAAACTCAAACGAAAAAGCGTCATGGAAATCTACAAAGATTTATACGATAAGATTTACAGATAGCCTATCATGAATAAACAAGAATGACACAAATTCTCACTAATCAATCAGTGAAATCTGTGTCATTTTTGTTTTGAATTTCCAAACCAGAGACCAATTAACAAACAACCTATAGTTTTACCGCTGCTTCAACTGTTCTAAAATATCCTGCATCATATCCATCTGGACCTTTTGAATCTCAATCATCGATTGTTCCTGATGCAATAACAGATGATCGATTTTCTCATGCAGCATCCTGATTTCCAATTCCGATTTCAGGTTGATCATATAATCTTTTTTTGCTCGGTCACGATCCCTTTCCTCCGTCCTGTTTTGGCTCATCATGATTACTGGAGCTTGCAAAGCAGCCACACACGACAATATCAAATTCAATAAAATAAACGGATACGGATCAAAACCTTTATTCGCCAAAATAAAAACATTCGCGGCAATCCAAATCATCAAGAACGACAGAAACGAAATAATAAACGTCCAGCTTCCGCCAAAAGATGCTACTTTATCAGCCACTTTCTGCCCAAAGGTAAAATCCTGAATTTCATCATCCAGCTTGTCCGAAAGCGTGGCATTATCGCTCAAAGCATCAACCACTGTTTGCTCCATTGCTGATAATTCTCCGGTTTCCTTCAAAAGCATTTCCGCAATATATTTCTCCCGAAAGGCATGCAGTTCACTCATCGACATGCATTTTTCACCCTTAAAATCAGGATGCTTCTCTCGTATAAAATCCAAAATCGATTTCCGAACCAATTTCGCCGAAACCTTCTCAACCTCCGAATATTCCTTCCCCGAAATATCACTAATAAACTTTTCCATAATCAAAGATTCTCTTTAAAAAATTAAACCATTAAGGTATTAAGATTCATTAAGCTTTACCTTAATTTCCCTTAATCGATTAATTGTTCAAACCTTAACTTCTTAATGTTAAAATCAAAACCATTAAGGTATTAACATCCGTCAAGTGCTGTCTTAATACTTAATACTCCAATCTTAAATACTAAAACCACTTCTTCCTCCTAAAATAATAAACCATCCCCACCACCGTCAAAAACATCACACCCAGAACAATAAAATAGCCATTCTCACTTTTCAATTCCGGCATATTTTCAAAGTTCATTCCATAAACACCAACAATAAACGTCAAGGGCATAAAAATCACCGAGAAAATCGTCAGCGTTTTCATAATCTGGTTCATCCGTTGACTTTGCATCGAAAAAAAAATATTCGAAGCACTTTCAAGCGATTTCAAATCATAATCAATCTGATCCAGAATCTCCAAGCTCTTCTGGTGCAAACGAACAAAAAAAGTAAAATTAGCCTCCTCTATTCCACCAAAATCCACATCCTGCCTGATGCTTTTCAAATTAAACAAAGCATCCCGAAGTGGCACAATAGCACGTTTCAAGAAACTCAAACTCTCCCGTTCCTTCTCAATCCGCTCCAAAACCTCCGATTTATGGTTGCTTTTCGCCTCAATCAGCAATTCCTCAATAGCATTTTCGTTGCTTTCAATCGTGATATAAAAATTTTCCATCACCGCCTCCAGCAACAAATACATCAAATAATCACTCCTCTTTTTCCTAACAATTCCGCTGTGTGTCTTGATCCGTTCCCGAATATGCGTAAAAAAATCACTCTTCTTTTCCTGAAACGAAACCAGCAAATTGTCCTTCAACAAAAAGCTAATCTGTTCCACTTTCATCACATCAGCATCATCTTCTTGCAAAATCGATTTGATGCTAAAAAACAAAACATCATCCAATTCCTCCATTCGCGAACGCCTGGAAACATTCAAGACATCACTCACAATAAAATTCTCCACTTCCAGAAACTCACCAATTTCCTTAATCAATTCCACATCATGAAGCCCGTGAACATTCAGCCACTTCACATCCTCCGCCTGCAACGGATCCGAAATTTCCTTCTTCACACGCTCCAGCGACACCTTTTTATACTCCTCATATCCCAAATCGTCATACACAAACAACTGCATTTCAACAGCATCCTTCGTATGAATCCCAGTATATTCAAAAAAATTCGGCTGAACTTTTCGAACCTTCTTATATTTAATCCGTCTCAAATCACATTAATTTGTCATAAAGATAGGAGTTTTTAAAATTCCATTTTACATTTACAAAATATATTCTCTAGCACAATTAGGAGCGAAAGGCTTGGGCTTTATCGGAATCCATTTTCCTGCCTTCCTTCCAAATCTTTTGTTTTTTAAAGAAAAAAACAAAAGGATTTTCCCTCCAGTCAGGGCTAGAGAACATTCAAAAGGCATACTTTTAAACTAAAAAAAGACAATCTATTTCCACAATCCACGTATAACCTACAACATATAACGTATAACTTTTAATAGAAAATGAAAACCTTATTAACCAACATACAAGAACTTCTTCAAATCCGAAAAACCAACATCCAAAAAGTTTCAGGAGCAGAAATGGCCATCCTTCCAACAATAAAAAACGCCTATCTGTTGATCGAAGACGAAATCATCAAAGACTTCGGACCAATGGAAAATCTTCCCGATTTCCAATACGATAAAAAAATAAACTGTCAAGGAAGAACCGTCCTGCCAACTTGGTGTGACAGTCATACTCATATCGTCTATGCTGGAAGTCGCGAACAAGAATTCGTGGATAGAATCAACGGATTGTCCTATGAAGAAATCGCAAACCGTGGTGGTGGAATCCTAAATTCAGCCAAAAAGCTAAACGAAACCTCCGAAGATGAAATCTACAACCAATCGAAACTCCGTCTTGAGGAAGTAATGCAACAAGGAACAGGAGCTGTCGAAATCAAATCAGGCTACGGACTTTCAGTTGAAGGCGAACTCAAAATGCTTCGCGTCATCAAGAAATTAAAAGAAAATTACCCAATTGCCATCAAAGCAACTTTCCTTGGAGCACACGCTTTTCCAACCGAATACAAAGAAAACCATGCGGGATATATTGATGTCATCATCAACGAAATGCTACCCAAAATCACCGAAGAAAAACTGGCAGATTACATCGATGCTTTCCTAGAAACAGGCTATTTTTCAGTGGAAGAAACAGAAAGGATTATGGAAGCGGGATTAAAATACGGTTTGCGTTCCAAAATTCATGTCAACCAATTCACCGCCATCAACGGAATCGAAGCTTGCGTAAAATACAATGCCCTCTCGGTTGACCATCTAGAAATCGTAACCGAGGAAGACATCGAAGCCTTGAAAAACTCCGAAACAATGCCAGTCGCTTTACCAACCTGTTCTTTTTTCATCAGCATTCCCTACACGCCAGCCCGAAAAATGCTCGATGCAGGATTACCTTTGGCATTAGCCACAGACTTCAATCCAGGAACAACACCATCCGGAAATATGAATCTCGTAGTGGCAACCGCCTGCATCAAGATGAAAATGACTCCCGAAGAAGCCATCAACGGAGCTACAATAAACGGAGCCTACGCCATGGGACTTTCCGAAACTCACGGTAGTATAACTGTTGGAAAAAAAGCGAATCTAATCATTACAAAACAAATTGCTTCTTTTTATCAATTGCCTTATGCTTTTGGAAGTAATTTGATTCAGGATGTTATTATTAATGGGGTGATTATATAATTTATTTAAGAATAGAATTTTTAATTAACTTAAACTTTATAAAGTATAAAATAAGATACCAACATATGAAAATTATTACTTGGAATTGTAATATGGCTTTCCGTAAAAAAGCAGAATTTATTCTAACTGAACAACCAGACATTTTAATTGTACCAGAGTGTGAACATCCCGATAAATTAATATTTAAAAATGAAATAACTAAACCTACAGACTCGTTATGGTTTGGTAATAATCTAAATAAAGGACTTGGGATATTTTCATATTCAGACTATAAGATTGAACTCTTGAGTATTCACAATCCTAAATTTGAATATGTTTTACCTTTATCAATTAAGAATAATAAAACCGAGTTTATAATTTTTGCTATATGGGCTCAAAAGCCTAAAAAGCATGACTGTTACACAGAACAAATTTGGGATGCAGTTCATTTTTACAATGACTTGTTGAAAAAAGAAAATATAATTCTTGCAGGGGATTTTAATAGCAGTTCTATTTGGGATAAACCAAACAGAATATACAATCATACAAATCTCGTAAACTTTTTAGAAAATATGAATATTCATAGTACTTATCATATTTTCTATAATCAACAGCAAGGAAAAGAAACTGCATCAACACTTTTTATGCACAGAAAAATCGACAGACCGTACCATATTGATTTTTGTTTTGCATCAAAAAATTTAATTGAAAAAATTAGAAATGTCGAAATAGGGAAATACGAAAATTGGACTAAGCATAGTGATCACAAACCTTTAACAGTATTATTTGAAATATAAATATTAGAATTTAGAGTAAATTTTCATATGAACAAAAAAAGAGCTCGTTTTGCAACGAACTCTTTTTAGTTGAATCAATAATTAACTAAAATTCTTATTTCAATGTAAAACTTGTTTTAGAAACCAAATCTCCTTTATCGAAGATGTTCACATAATAAGTTCCTTTCTCAAAATCAACGCCTTTTCCATCAAGGAATTCGCAAACATCAACCGCTTCATTGTTGTAGGCAACGGTGGTCGTGAAGCTATAAGTAAGCGACATATCACCAAAATTCTCGGTTTTCTTTTCGCCCAAAACATTGTTCTTGCTGTCGATAATCTGAACATAATAAGTCTTGTCTCCAGATTTTGCAATTGAATTCGCAGCCAAGGCAAAACAAACCTTCAATTGATCGGCTCTTCTGGCTTTTTCAGTTTCAATTTGTTTACCAGAACTTCTCACTTTTATCGCTTGGGTTCTCAAATTCATTACTGTTACTTTTGAACCTTTTTCAACCGTTTTAGCAAGATTTTCATTCTGAACCACTAAAGTATCATTGAATTTCTTGGCTTCTCCTAAAACCAAAACCGTACTGTCTCTTTCGGTCGTCAGCTTCTGATTTTGTTTTTTAAGCTCTTCGTTTTCAGCAATCAAAACCTTCATGTTGCTTTGAAGCTTGTTGTATTGGTCACGGTATTTTGCCATCGAAGCGGCATCCCCTTTAGATTTTTTCAAATCAGCAATCAAGTTGACAACTTTTTCTCTTTCAGCAACAAGATCGTCAGAAAGAGCCGTATTATCAGCAATAGCCTGATCATAAGTAGCTCTCAATTGCTCAAGTTGCTTAAGAACATCGGCTTTCTCGCCTTTTTCAGTAGTCAATTCCGTCTGAAGTGCATTTGCATCAGTTGTCATTTTAAAAATATAAGCCAAACTACCAGCCAATAATAGTGCCAAGACAACAACAATTGCTTTTAGGCTTGAATTATTTTTTTGATTTTCCATAAAGTGTGAGTTTTAATAAATAAAGGGTTAATTCTAAATATTACTTTTAACAAATTTAAAATAATATTAAGCTGTGTCAATCTAATTAACGTAAGTTTATACTTTTATAGTATTTTTGAAGCACAAAATAACCCCATGGAAAACTTAATACCATTTACACTTGCAGACCTTGCAAAAATCACCAACCACAGAAGCGGCGAAATCAAGTTTGGCGAAAAAATGCATACCGTTCCGAGAGGTGTTTCGGCTATGGAATTTCTAAAAACCTGTGAGGCAAAGTATGTATTGTTTGGAATTCCAGAAGATATTGGAATTCGTGCCAATTATGGTCGTCCTGGTGCAGCTTCTGCCTGGGAAAGTGCCATCAAGAGCATTGCCAATATTCAGCACAACCGTTTCTGCAAAGGAAGTAGGCTTTTGGTTTTAGGCTCTCTCGATGTAAAAGAAGATATGGAATCGGTTAAGAATCTTGATTTTATGAACTCTGATGATCGTGTGAAATTAAGCCAAACCGTAGAAAAGATTGATAAGGAAGTTGCCCATATAATTTTCAACATTGTAAAAGCTGGAAAAATTCCCATAGTAATTGGAGGAGGTCATAACAATGCTTACGGAAACATAAAAGGTTCAGCTTTGGCCAAAGGAAAACCAATCAATGCCATTAATTTTGATGCCCATTCTGATTTTAGGATTTTGGAAGGACGTCACAGCGGAAACGGTTTTTCTTATGCTTTTGAGGAAGGTTTCCTTAAAAAATACTTCATTTTCGGACTTCACGAAAGCTATACTTCAAAAAGTGTTTTGGACATCATCAAGAAAATTGAAGACCGAGTTCGGTATAATACCTACGACGAAGTGAACATCCGAAAGCAAAAAAACTTCGACCAGGAACTTTTTCAAGCCTTGAACTTCATCAAAAACGATCCTTTTGGTATTGAGATTGATTTGGATGCCTTGCCGAATATCGCCAGTAGTGCCATGACCATGAGTGGTTATTCCGTAGAAGAAGTTCGATTGTTTGTCAGCTATTTTGCTCAAAACCAAAATGCTTCCTATTTGCATATTTGCGAAGGTGCACCCGATTTAGGAGAAGAAAAGAACAACCATCTCATCGGAAAATTAATTGGTTATCTGGTGACGGATTTCATCAAGGCCAATCATAAAGAGGAATAATTTAAATTCCATTTCTAAAAAACGATGTATTTTTACGATACATAAAAATTGCTTATGAATAATTTACCCCAATTAAGATCCATAAACGTTACCCGATACATCGCTCCTTTGCGAGAAGGTGGCTCCTTACCTGCCCTTTCCGAAGCCGATGATGATTTTAAATATGTACTGAAATTCAAAGGTGCCGGACACGGAGTGAAAGCCTTGATTGCAGAATTGCTTGGTGGCGAAATTGCAAGAACACTTGGTTTGAGGATTCCCGAATTAGTTTTCGCCCATCTTTCAGAAGATTTTGGAAGAACCGAAGCCGATGAGGAAATTCAGGATTTGCTTCAAGGAAGCCAAGGATTGAATTTGGCACTTCACTTTTTATCTGGAGCTATTAATTTTGATCCAGTCGTAACCAATGTAGATGCTGAATTAGCTTCACAGATTGTTTGGCTCGATGCCTTTGTTACCAATGTTGACAGGACTTTCCGGAATACCAACATGATGATTTGGCACAAGGAACTTTGGTTGATTGACCACGGAGCTTCGTTCTATTTTCATCATTCGTTTAGTAATTGGGAAAACCATGCTAAAAGTCCATTTGCCTTAATAAAAGACCACGTTTTGTTGCCAAAAGCTTCATTGCTTGAAGAAACAGACAGAGCTTTCAAGACTTTATTGACGCAAGAAAAAATAAAGGCAATCGTGAATTTAATCCCAGAGGAATGGCTTCATTGGGAAGAATCGGACGAAAGTCCAGAAGCAATCAAGAACGTCTATTTTGATTTCTTGACGACCCGATTGGCCCATTCAGAAATTTTTATAAAAGAAGCACAAAATGCAAGACAGAAATCTATATGAATATGCCGTGATTCGCGTTGTTCCAAGGGTTGAACGCGAAGAATTCGTGAATGTAGGCATCATTTTGTTTTGCAAGAAATCACGGTTTATAAAAGTCTTATTTGAATTGAATGTTGAAAAAATCCAATGCCTCTGTTCAGAAATTGATATTGTACAGCTGGAGCTGAATTTGCTTTCGTTTCAAAAAATTGGCGAAGGCGATAAAAATGGAGGTCCAATTGCGTCAATGGAAGTTCCTGAACGCTTCAGATGGCTCACGGCCGTGAGAAGTTCTGTGATTCAAACTTCAAGACCGCATCCCGGTTTGTCGAATGATTTAGAAAAAACCATTACTCGATTATTTGAAGAATTGGTTTTGTAACTCATCACAAATAAAAAATCCTCAAAGTAAGTGCTTACCTTGAAGATTTAAATATCTTATGAAATGCTTTCTTACATATTTTTGAAAATCGTGTGCATCAAACGTTTTTTGTCGTTGATACTTTCCTCAAGAGAAATCATGGTTTCTGTTCTGTAAACCCCTTCAATATCATCAATCATAAAGATTACATCTTTAGCATGTTTGGTATCTTTTGCTCTGATTTTACAGAAAATATTGAATTTTCCTGTCGTCACGTGTGCAACTGTTACAAACGGAATATCGTTGATTCGCTCTAAAACAAATTTAGTTTGAGAAGTATTGTTAAGGAAAACCCCAACATAAGCTATAAAAGAATAACCTAGTTTTTCATAATCAAGAGTCAATGAAGAACCCATAATGATTCCTGCATCTTCCATCTTCTTCACCCTTACGTGAACCGTTCCTGCAGAAATCAATAATTTTTTTGCAATATCTGTAAACGGAACTCTTGTATTGTCAATCAACATATCCAAGATCTGGTGATCTACCTCATCTAAACGAAACTTGCTCATAGTATTTAGTTTTATTTTTTGTTTATTATTTGAAATAATCCAAGTCAAAGAGATTAAATAATTTTAAATAAAATCAGGATTTGATTATAATTTTACCAAACCATTAACAATTTGAACGTTTTTTCCAAGATAAAAGTCGGCTTTTTGATTTAAATTCGGAATATTTTGATTTGAATCTGAATACAATTCTTTATTTGCATCATACTCTAAATGTCCGAAATTTTCCTCTAAATCGCCTATTTTAACAACAAAAGCGTTAAAAAAGATTTTATTATTGATTAATTCTTCCTTGTACTGAGCAGCAAAATTCGTGATTAATTCTGAACTATCATAATTTATTCTGACATTTTTGTAAACAAAATCAAAAAAATTAGGATTATTTTGCGGAATATTCATATAATCGACAATTTGGTTACCAACTACAACGTTTTCGTAAATCGCAATAAAACCTGATAATAATGCAAAAAATATAAATTTTCGGGTTTCTTCCCTATCATAGTCGCCTTGAAAATGCCCAGCCTCAAACAAAATAGTTGGCGTTCCCATGCTTTGAAAAGTATCTCCAATGCAATTGATATTGAAACCGTCGTCAAAACGCCCTACTTGTCCTGGGATGTATCGCTGAAGGACTTCGTTCATCTTTACGATTACATTTATCCCCTTTACTCGTTCCTCATTAATTGATCGTTCCTCATTATACGAAGGTGATAAAAAAGAAACTGTTGCCGGTTTTCCTGTGTCGGCAACTCCAAAAATTGTTCTTTGGTCGTGAAGGTTATAGCAATAATCCGGCTTGAAATCTTCATACACCTTTCGAAGAATTTTACTTTCCGGCTGGGTCAGGTTTTGAGAATCCCGATTCAAATCTACCTTGTTGGCATTTTCCCTAGTGTATAATTTCGCTCCATCCGGATTGAGCATCGGAATAGAATAGAACGTAAAAAATCCTAATAACTGATTTGCAACTTCTGATTCACTATTTAAAAAATTCAAAAAATCAATCAAGGCTTTCGTAGTCGTACTTTCATTTCCGTGCATTTGTGACCAGAGCAAAATCTTGATTTTTCCTGTTCCAATTTGATAGGAATAAATTGGATTTTCAAGAACCGATTTCCCAATTATTTGAAGTTGATTTTCCCTGTTTAATTTCTTCAACAAAGGTTCGATATCATCCAAGGTGATATATCGGCCTTTGATTTTTTTTTCCTTGTTCTGGCTAAATATTTTTTCGTAATCCATGGGTTGCTTTTTCGTTTTACAAAAGTAAACATCTTTGCATTTACAACTGTAACCGTATTGATTTAATTCAAAATTTAATATTGTAAACAAAGATTTTAAAGATATTGTATTCAAAAACAGTTACTGTTTACCAAAATAATTTAAATTCATATATTAGTAATCAAAGTTTTAATATTCAGTAATTTAAATATTTTTATATAAACAAAAAATAGAACTAATAAATACTGATTTTAGATAATTTACAATTGTGAAATAGGCTTTGCAATTGATTTTATTTACATTTGTAACAACTTCAACAAAACACACAATTTACAATGGTAAACACAGACGATTTCATCAAAAGGCTTGAGATTTTAATGGAACATTTCGGTATGAATGCTTCTTCTTTTGCTGATAAAATTGGCGTACAACGTTCGAGTATTTCGCATCTTTTATCTGGAAGAAACAAACCAAGTTTGGATTTTGTAATGAAAATTATGGACCTTTTTCCAGAGGTAAATCTCTATTGGATTTTGAACGGAAAAGGAAATCTATTGAAAGATGAAGTTGATTTTACAGAAAGATTTCTGTCGAAAAAAGAAGAAGACCACACTCCTATTCTGACTCAAGATTTACCATCTGAAAAAAAAATAAAACAAGAAACTGAAGTTGAAATTTCAAAAAATAAGTCATCGGAAATTCAAAATTTAAAAACTGATTCCGACATTTTCAAGATTGTGTTTTTTTACAAAGACGGAACTTTTAAAGATTTCAATCCGTCATAAAAATAAGAAAGCCTCAAATTCAAAAGTTGAATTGAGGCTTTCAAAACCAAATAAAACAAAACACAAAAATTTATCTTTAGCAATCTTTCCCAGCGTTATAATCATTTACGATAAATCTTTTCTTTTGGTTTTGCCTAAAAACTATTTTCTGGTATTTTCCCTATTACATCTTTGTAGAAACTTTTAAGGATTTCAAAATCGGCTTCAATATTTCCTGTGGGATAAAAAGGTTCATTTAAAACAACTTGCTTCTTTCCATAATCAAAAGCGATGGGAATTATCGGCACTTCAGCTTTTAAAGCAATATAATAGAATCCAGTTTTCCACTCCGTTACTTTTTTACGCGTTCCTTCCGGAGCGATAGCCAGGCGAAATACTTCTCTCGATTTAAAAATTGAAACAATGCTGTCAACGATATTCTTTCCCCCAGAACGGTCCAGCGGAGCTCCACCCATCCAACGGAAATAAGCCCCGAAAGGAAATATGAAAAGTTCTTTTTTGGCTACATAGTTCATTTCCAAACCAATAATCCCTCTTGCAAATAATCCAATATAGAAATCATGCCAACTGGTGTGAGGCACTACTATCATTATACTTTTCTTGATATTTGGATTCATTTCGCCGACGATTTTCCATACCATCAGCTTGAAAAATATCCATTTATAAATAATTTGTTTCATTCAAGAAATATTTCTGTAAAAATAATATTATTCGTTTATTTTTGAGAAAAAATTGCCAAATGCTCAAGAAATGGTTTAGCTATATTCTTCCTATCAACATCTTAAAGAAAAAATCAACCGTAAGTAAATCATTAGAAGTCACTTGGGCAAATGGCGAATTGGTTTTGGATTCGGCCAACACGAACTATTCGTATGGCAGTTTGCAGAGAATTTTACGAAAAGGGTTGAAAAGCATTGGCTATGAGAAAATAAACAAGATGGAACACGTTCTTGTTCTTGGTGTTGCCGGAGGAAGCGTTATAAAGACGCTGGCGAACGAAATTGGATGCAGAGGCAAGATTACTGGTGTTGAAATAGATTCGTCGGTTATTGCACTTGCAAATGAATATTTTCAGCTTAATCAAATTCCAAATTTGGAAATCGTGATTGATGACGCTTTTGAATTTGTGTTGAAAACCAAGAAAAAATACGATTTGATCATCATTGATATTTTTCAAGATACGACGATGCCGAATTTCTTGTTTGAAGAATTTTTCATCAACAGGATCGGATTTCTTTTAAACGAAAATGGTTTTATCCTTTTCAATACAATGTGTTTGAAGGAAAGTGATAACATTCGAAATGAGAAATATGTTTCTGTTTTTAATAAAAAAGACTTTATTGTTCGAAAAATTCCGCGTGTTGAACAGCATAACGAATTGATTATTGTAGAAAAGACAAATTAGTTTTTTGATAGTCCTAACAGGTTTTAAAAACCTGTTAGGACGGATAACGATTAGTGAGAATTTGTATAATTCGTGTTGAATATGTAGTTAAGAAATAACTCCTGAGCCAATTAATTCAGCACCGATATGCCAAGAAACGAACTGACCTTCGGTAATCGCTGATTGAGGTTCTTCAAATGAAACATACATCCCATTTTCAAATTGATGTAGCGTTGCTTTTTGCAAAGGCTGGCGGTAACGAATTCTCGCCATCACTTCCATTTTTTCTCCCGCTTTTAAAGCCAAATCTTGACGGATCCAATGCACTTCGGAATTTTCTACAAACAATGCTTTTTTAAATAAGCCTGGATGTTCGCTTCCCAACCCGGTGTAAACCGTATTGGTTTCAACATCTGTAGCGATTATAAAAAGTGGTTCGGTTGTTCCGCCTACTCCAAGACCTTTTCGTTGGCCATTTGTAAAATAATGAGCTCCTTGGTGTTTCCCTACAATTTTTCCCATTTTTGGATTATAAGGTAAACTTTGTGCTTCGAATTTTAAAAGAGCTTCTTCCGATGCATTTTCGGGTTTATTTTGATTGTAAATCGTGTCGTTTTTATCAATCTGAACAATCAAACCTTCTTTTGGTTGTAGTTTTTGTTGTAAAAATTCCGGCAAACGTACTTTTCCTATAAAACACAAGCCTTGGGAATCTCTTTTCTCGGCAGTAATCAGTTCCATTTCCGAAGCTATTTTTCTAACTTCAGGTTTAGTCAATTCTCCAATAGGAAATAAAGCTTTCGACAATTGTTCTTGTGATAATTGACAAAGAAAATACGATTGGTCTTTGTTATTATCTGCACCTGAAAGTAATTGATAAACTGGTTTTCCATCGACTTCAATTTCGCCTTTTCGGCAATAATGTCCAGTTGCAACAAAATCTGCACCTAAATCTAATGCGATTTTCATAAAAACGTCAAACTTGATTTCGCGATTGCACAAAACATCCGGATTTGGAGTTCTCCCTTTTTCATATTCGTTGAACATATAATCAACGATCTTTTCTTTGTATTGTTCGCTTAAATCAACCGTTTGAAACGGAATTCCAAGTTTTTCGGCTACCAAAAGTGCGTCGTTGCTGTCTTCAAGCCAAGGACATTCGTTGGAAATCGTAACCGAATCATCGTGCCAGTTCTTCATGAAAAGACCAATCACTTCATAACCTTGCTGTTGCAACAAATAAGCCGCAACACTCGAATCTACACCACCGGAAAGTCCAACGACAACACGTTTCATCTTAAAATACTTTTAGAGTGCAAAAGTAATACTAAATATTTGTTTTGAAAGTTAAGGCGATTGTAATTATTTATGGATGTATAAGTCTGCTTATATCCTTCTTTTTTTTAAGATAAGACCTCACAGGTTTTTAAAACCTTTTAGAATTGATAATAAAAAAAATCCCAAAACTATTGTTTTGGGATGTCTGTTCTTTTTTCGAATTTAACTTTCTTCGGATATTTTTCTTCTTTTTTCAACTTTCCATTTACAAAAAATTGCCAAGTCCCGTGTTTTGCTCCATTCTTATAATTTCCTTTAGAAGCTATATTGCCGTTTGGTTCCCTATAAATTGCCGGACCTTCGTATTGGCCATTTTTGTAAGTGGCCTCTTCAATGACAGTTCCGTTTTCGGTATAAACCTTCGATAAACCATTTTTTTTGCCATTTGCATATTGGGTTTCTTCTGCAATTTTACCTTCCCTAAAATATACTTTCCTAATACCTTCAAGTTTTCCTTTCACATAATTTTCCTCACTCATGACTTGTTTGGATTCTTTTTGATAGTATTTCCAAAGGCCTTCGTTCACTCTATTTACGGTTTTCCCTTCCGATACAATATTGTTTTTTTGATCATAAACAATCGTATAAGCTACTTTTCCGTTTTCACTGAAATCACGGGTTGCGATTAAACTTCCTGCCTTGGTATCGTCAAAATATTTGAAGGTTCCCACTTCTATTCCATGTTCGAAAGTCCCTTCATACCTTGGCCTTTTTGATTCTTCGTGAACTCCTTTCCACAAACCGTGCTTTTTTCCGTTTGCATCGGTCTTGTTGAAATCGTTTTGAGCGCTTGTTTGTGATAGTGTCATTAAAAAAACACACAACATAAGATGTTTTATAATCTTCATAACCTTCATTATTATTTACTGCAAATTTATACTTTATATTTTCAGAACTATTGATCATAAAACGAAACTTTAAAGTAAATCGTATAAAAAATAAGGCATTTATCGTATTTTCTACAAATCTCACCAGACCTACTTTTACATCATTAATTTTAATCAAAAACAAATCATGAAAACAATTACAAAATTTTTAAGTGTGCTTTTAATAGCAAGTCTGTCTTTCTCGTGCTCTAGCGATAGTGAAGGAGATGAAACTGGTGGCGACCCAATTATTGGAAGATGGAAACAAGTTAGTGCTTCCGAAAACGGAGTTGCATTGACACTAAACGCTTGTGATTTACAAGAAGAAGCGGAATTTAAAATAGGAGGAATCTTTTTATCGCTAGATTACGACCTTGTTGATGGGGAATGTATTCTAAATGATCCCAACGAACCTGGAATAACTATTGAAACTAAATGGGTTAATATAGCAACCAACTCCTACAAGGTTAATTTTTATATCAACGGGCAAATTTCTCCGTATGCTTTAGAATTCACTACTGTATTTTCCAACAATAACAACACAGTAACTACTACTGCAACCGAAGAAGATGGCGATATTGTGGTTTCCACTATGAATAGAATATAATCCAAATTGAAAGCCAGTGAAAGAATTTTACTGGCTTTTTTAATTTCGACTAAAATTTTTATTCAAAACTTCGAACTTTTTTAACTTTTGTTGCCTTTATTACATTCGAATCATATCTATCAATAATTTAAAAAAAACCTTGCTTTCCCTATGGTAACGGATTTTTCTGTTTTAAAGCCACTTTATTTTATCTTCTACTTGTTTAAACAACTAATAATTTTTTGTTTAACTTTTTAATAAATAGATTAAACAAAAAGTATTTCTCTTTAAATTTGATAAACCTTAAAATTTACACAATATGAAAAAGTTTATCAAATTTAAAAACCTAGCCATTACCGCCTTGACGGTATTATTTTTAACCTCCTGCAGTAATGACGATAACGGTCCTGTCGTTGTTCCAGAGCAAACCATCGTAGATATTGCTGTTGCAAATCCTGACTTCAGTATTTTGGTTCAGGCATTGACCAAGGCAAATTTGGTTACAACTTTAGACGGAGATGGTCCATTTACGGTTTTTGCACCAACAAATGCCGCTTTTACAGCTTTCCTTTCGGCAAATGGATTCGCAAATTTGGATGCGGTTCCTCCTGCTGTTTTGAAAGAAGTGTTATTGAATCATGTTGTAGCAGGCAAAAATCTTTCAACTGATTTATCAACTGGTTATGTGAAAACACTTGGAAAAGGAAGTGCTTCTACCTCAAACACTTTAAGCATGTTTGTAAATACAACAAATGGGGTTGTATTGAATGGAGGAACAACAAATGGTGGAGCTACTGTTACTACTGCTAATATTCAAGCCAGTAATGGTGTGATTCACGTTGTAAATGGCGTTATCGGATTGCCAACCATTGTAAATCATGCAATTGCAAATCCAAGCTTTGGAATTTTAGTTCAAGCCCTGACCCGAAATGACCAACCGGATTTTGTTGGGATTTTGTCTGGAACTACAAGTTCTCCATTCACGGTTTTTGCTCCAACAGATGAAGCTTTTGTAGATTTATTGGCTGAATTGGAATTGTCTTCTTTGGCAGGTGTTCCTCAAGCCATATTGGAAAACACATTAAAGTATCATGTCGTTACTGAAGCAAATGTCTTGTCTACAGCATTAACTAATAATCAATCTGTAACTACATTTCAAGGAGGAACTTTCACTGTTGAATTACCTAGTTCAGGGCCTCAAATTAGAGATGCAAACGACAGAGTGAGTTTGATTATCGCTACAGATGTTCAAGCTTCGAATGGTGTAGTTCATGCAATCGATAAAGTTATATTACCTGGTTCATAAATAAAGATTAGTTTTTTCTTTTAGTTTGTTTAACTGAAAAAAGCATCCGTTTTTTGGCGGATGCTTTTTGATTTTATATTATAAAGAAATTATTTCTTGCCTTTTTGTTGTGCCTTTTGAGCTTCGGCTTGTTCCATCATTTCTCTCATTTTCTTTTGGAATTTTCCTTCCGCTTTTGGCTTTGCCTTATTTTCCTGAATTTGAGCGTGAATTTTCTTCTCGTCAACGATATAATTCTTGATAACCAACATAATTCCGATTGTAATTGTGTTTGAAATAAAGTAGTATAAACTCAATCCTGAAGCATAGTTATTGAAGAAAAACAACATCATCAAAGGCGAAATATAAATCATCACTTTCATGATTTTCCCCATATCCGGCATTCCTTCCTGTTGTGGAGCCGACATCTGTTGATCGCCCGTTGTCATTTTCATATAGAAAAAGATGGCGATTGAAGCCAAAATTGGAAACAAACTCACGTGGTTTCCGTAGAATGGAATGTAAAATGGCAAATTGATTACCGCATCAAAAGAAGATAAATCGTTTGCCCAAAGGAAACTTTTCTGTCTCAAATCGATTGCTGATGGGAAGAATTGGAATAAGGCATAGAAAACCGGAATCTGCATCAAAGCTGGCAAACATCCTGCCATTGGGTTTACTCCTGCTTTATTGTAAAGCTTCATCGTTTCCTGTTGCTTTTTCATCGGGTCGTTTTTGAACTTCTCTCCCAATTCTGCAATTTCTGGTCGTAAAACCTTCATTTTTGCCTGAGATAAATACGATTTATAGGTTACCGGCGACATTACCAATCTTACCAAGATAGTAAACACAATAATCACGATTCCGAAAGAACCGATGAAAGAGCTCAAGAAATCATAAGTTGGAATAAACACATAACGGTTGATCCATCCGAAGATTCCCCAACCTAATGGAATAATCTCATCAAGATTTCTTTTATAATTGTTTAGAATTCTATAATCCGATGGACCATAATACCAGTTCATATTGTAGTTTACTTCTCCACCTTTGAAAGCCAATGGCAAGACTGCTTTGAAATTTTTAGTGAAAACCGTATCAATTTCTTCGTCCTTAACCAAATTTTCTGATGTAAGTTTTGCAGAAGCAAATGGCGTATCCGTCAATAAAATGGATGTAAAGAAATGTTGTTTGAAAGCAATATATGTCACATCCGAAGGATTTTCTTCTGAAAGACCACTTTGTCCTGTATAATCGTCTTTTCCGTCTTCGTATTCAAAAACGATTTCGGCATAACGGTTTTCGTAGGTTACACTTTTTTCGTTTCGGTAGGTTTTTAAATTCCATTCCAAATCAATTGGTTTGGAAGTATTCAAAACTGAATTCATTCCTTGTGTACGGACAGAAAAATCGAGCATATACTCGTTTGGTTTCAAGACGTAACGGTATTCCAAGAAAGCACTTGCACTTGATTTCAAACGCATTGTCAAGACTTGATTAGCACCTTCTTTGGTTAAAGTTGGTTCGAAAAACAAGTTTTTAGTATCCAAAGAACGGTTGTCTTGTGTTTGCAGTTTCAAGTTCAAACTTGCGTTGTTGTCCTTGATGATTTTTACCAAACTACCTGAACCTTTTTCGAATTGTTCGTAGTTTTTTACGGTAGCATCCACAATATATCCACCTTTGTTGGCTATTTTTAAGGAAAGTAAATCGTTTTCTATGGTTGTGAAATCATTTTTTGCTGATGGAAGAGTTGCGGAATAGGCAAAGTTTCCTAGAGAACCTTTCAGTTTTGCAAGTTGTGCAGCATCGGCTACTGTTGAATCCGTAATAGTAACAACGGCTGTTTCTTTTGTGGCAACTTCTTGATTTTTTGCTTCTTTGTCTATTTGCTCTTGTTTTGCTTTTTTATCGGCAAGTTCTTTTTCTGAAGGCTGGTTTTGGAACATTATCCAAACCATGATTCCGAAAATTAATGCAAACCCAATTATTGAATTGAGGTCAAACTTTTTTTCTTCCATTTTTATTTTTGTTTCACTTATATGTGTTTCCTGTTTTTGATTGGAAACTTTTATTTTGAAAACGTTAGACGTTTTGTTTTTGAACCATTAAGAAATTAAGTCTTTTAAACTTAAAACTTGTTTTTTTAAATTTTAAACCATTAAGAAATTAAGCTTCATTAAGAAAATGAGAACTTGATTCTTAGTTTTTTGGAACCATTCTGAAAACGAGAATGGATTTTTATCTAGCCCTGATTGGAGTGGAAATCCTTTTTTCTCGCTTCTTTAGCGAGGAAAAAGATTGGGAACGGAAAGCAGGAATGACGATTCCTAAAATGCCTTCTGTTTCGCTCCTGATTCTACTACTTCTGCTTTGCTTTTACGGTTGCTTCTACGAAACTCACGAAAAGTGGATGCGGATTGGCAACTGTACTCTTGTATTCCGGGTGGTATTGAACGCCGATGAAAAACGGATGTTTCTCGATTTCGACGATTTCTACCAAGCCTGTGTCAGGATTTACACCCGAAGCTTTCAAGCCTGCTTTTTCCAATTTCTCCAGATATTCACCGTTGAACTCGTATCTATGACGGTGTCTTTCGAGAATTGTTACAGCATTGTATATTTTATGTGCCAAGGTATTTTCCTTGATGTCGCATTTCCAAGCTCCAAGACGCATTGTTCCGCCTTTGTCGGTGATAGTTTTTTGCTCTTCCATTAGGTCGATAACCGGATGTGAAGTTCCCATATTCATCTCGGTCGAATTGGCATCTGAAAGTCCGAGAACGTTTCTAGAATATTCAATTACAGCCATTTGCATTCCGAGACAAATTCCGAAAAATGGAATGTTATTTTCACGGGCATAACGAACGGCTTCGATTTTTCCTTCGATTCCTCTTTCGCCAAAACCTGGAGCTACCAAGATTCCGTCGAGACCTTCGAATTTTTGAGCAACATTCGATGCATCGATGTATTCTGAATGCACGGAAACCACGTTTACTTTGGTTTCGTTTGCAGCACCTGCGTGAATGAATGCTTCCAAAATTGACTTGTATGAATCCTGCAATTCTACATATTTCCCAATCAGACCGATGTTTACGATGTGTTTTGGGTTTTTTAATCTGTGCAAAAATACATTCCAGTTTTTTAAATCTGGAGTCGCTTTTTTAGGCAAATCGAGTTTCTTCAAGGCAACGACATCTAATCCTTCTTCAAGCATTAAATTTGGCACTTCGTAAATCGTTGAAGCATCGATGGATTGAATAACGGCTTCCCGTTTTACGTTGCAAAACAAGGCTAATTTTTGGCGTAATTCGTCTGAAAGTTCGTGTTCTGTTCTGCAAACTAGAATATCGGCTTTTATTCCGCTTTCCATTAATGTTTTAACGGAATGCTGGGTTGGTTTTGTTTTCAATTCTCCAGCTGCAGCCAAAAATGGCACAAGCGTTAAATGGATTACAATTCCGTTGTTTTCTCCTAATTCCCATACTAATTGACGAACCGATTCGATGTAAGGCAATGATTCGATATCTCCTACGGTTCCTCCTATTTCGGTAATCACGATGTCAAACTCGCCTGTGTTGCCCAACAATTGCATTCTGTCTTTGATTTCGTTGGTAATATGCGGTACGACTTGTACGGTTTTTCCAAGAAATTCTCCTCTTCTTTCCTTTTCGATTACAGAAAGATAGACTCTTCCTGTGGTAACGTTGTTGGCTTGCGATGTAGGAACATTTAGAAATCTTTCGTAGTGTCCTAGATCCAAATCGGTTTCGGCTCCATCATCTGTTACATAACATTCTCCGTGTTCATAAGGATTTAATGTCCCTGGATCAACGTTGATGTAAGGGTCAAATTTTTGGATGGTTGTCCTGTAACCTCTGGCTTGCAATAATTTTGCTAGAGAAGCTGCGATAATTCCCTTTCCCAAGGAAGATGTCACACCGCCTGTAACAAAAATATATTTCGTTTGATTCATTGTGTTGTTGTTTGTGTAGTTGTGTAAAAAACGTGGCAAAAGTAGTGAATTTAATTCGATTTCAAATCTTCAAATTGCCAAATCCTCAAATTATAGCGGTTTTGGATATTGCTTTTTGATGTTTCGGATAAGTTCCTCCAGTCCGTTGAGTTTTAGCTCGTAGATAAGTTGCAGTTGCTGTCCAAGTTCCCCTTTTGGAAACCCCTTGTTGCTGTACCAGACGATGTAATATTCTGGAATATCAATCAGGTGCCAACCTTCGTATTTGCCGAAAGGCATTTTGGTATGGGCTAGTTTTATGAGTTTTTGTTGGTCTGGGTTCAAGGGCGTTTTTCAGTAATTTATTTATCGGAATAATGTCCCATTGCGGAAATGACATACACTGTTACAATGCTTTCGTCATCACTATAAATCATTCGATGCTCTTTGTTTATTCGTCGAGACCAAAAACCAAGAAGGTTGTATTTCAATTGTTCAGGTTTTCCTTCTCCAGTAAAAGGAGTTTCTTTCAATTCGCTAAATATCTTGTCAATCTTATTATTAATAGCTTTATTTCCTGACTTCTTATGTTTTTCTAGTTCCTTAATTGCACTTTCAGAAAACTTGACTAAATACTTTCCCATATTGATTTAGTTTCAATAGCTACAAATTTTTCTTCAGCAACTCGTTTCTTAACCATTTCAACAAACTCAGGTTTATAAGGACTTTTATTTTCTACAATTTCAACACCTTTGTGTTCTTGTACAAATAATTCCAGCAAGGATTTGAACGTTTTTCCTGCTTTGGTTTTTTCGTTTATTTTGATTGTTACTTCCATATCAATTTCATTTTCGTTCTACAAAGATAAGTAATTTCAAAGATGCCTTGTAATTCTACTTCCAATTAAAACTAACTTCTTTTTCAATATCTGGATGTAAGCTCAACAAAACCGGACAATGCATTGCCGCTCTTTCCAAAATAGTCCTTGTCTTTTCATCAGCTGGAACCGACATATTCATTACAATTACAATTTTGGCGATTTTTCTTGGTTCGGCTTGCATAATCTTGGTTACTTCAACTGTTGAACCTTCCAAATCCACATTTAAATCCTTTGATTTTATTGCCATTATCGAAACCATACAGCTTCCTAATGCATTGGCCAATAAATCAGTTGGAGAAAATGCCTCGCCTCTTCCGTGGTTGTCAGTTGGTGCATCTGAAAGGATTTCAGTTCCCGATTGTAAATGAACGGATGAAGTTCTTAATTCTCCTAGATAGGTTACTTTTGAAGTCATATTATTCAATTAAAAATTAAAAATTGGGAATTAAAAATTCCTAAATTGTGTTCAAAAACTTAATTGGCTACTTTAACAGATAAATCGGTATCGAAATAAAGAATGTAAAAACCATCATTGATATAGGCTTTTCCATCTTTTTTTCCATACTCAAATTTGTTTTCTACTTGTTCGGTCGTGGCTGTTTCCAAAGTTTCAACAAACGGCTGTTCTTGCGACAAACGAAGTAAGGCATCAAAGGTTATATCAAAACCTCGTGTTGCATATTGATTTGGAAAAACTTTATTTACCTCTTTGTATTTCTTTTCAAAAATTTGAGCTTCTGGGCTGTCATTTTCCCTAGCAAGAGAAGGATAAAGAAGATTTAATTTTGCCAAATTAGCTGTCACAATTTCATCTGAATCCAGTTTTTCGTTTGGTTCCAAGATAACTAATTGTATCTGATAATCTGCCATTGAAGCCACGAGTGTATTCATAATTATTTTAATCATGTAGGTGTTTGCGGTTTCCAAAACCACAAAATTCTTTTGATTTTTAAGCAATAATGATTTCAAACTTTCAAGCGAAATATTCCCCTTCTCATCAAAAGAAACAAACTTTACATTTTTATGATTTTCAGTGATGTACTTCTTTGTAGAAACCTTTTTTGGATCAATAACACCAACAATATTTGCCGCTTTTGAATTCATATAATCAAACATTGCATCCCTCATATATTCAGCAGAAGGCATTGTTTGGATTAGATTTTCGTATAAAATTCCTGTTTCCTTGGATAAAGGCGACATTACAGGAACCTTATTTTTACTTAGAATTCCAGCCGTTTTTTCAACATTAGATTGATAGAATGGCCCGATAACCAAATCGGTTTCTTGAAGATTATTTTGCTGGATAATTGTTGCAATACTTGAAGAATTTTTGGTTTCTTGAGAATCAAAAATCTTGACATCTACATTTAAATTTAAGATTTTAGCCGAATCAATTGCCATCAAAGCGCCGGAATAAAAATCTAGCGTCATGTTCAAGAACTTGTCTTTTTTAAGCCTTGAAGAAGTAGAATTTACGGTATCGCTTTGAATTTTAGAGATATTGAAAGGCAATAACAACGTCAGTTTTTTTCTATTGGCAGTGTTTACCGTTTTTGTCAAATCGGCGAAAGCCCTATCTGAATTAGCAATTCTTTCATTATCTGGAAGATTCAAAACCATTCCTTCTTTTAAACCATTTTCCAATTCAGGGTTCAACTTGATTAGGTTTTCTTTAGAAATCCCTAGCTTTTTAGAAATACCAAATAGTGTTTCTTTGGATTGCACTACATAACCAATTTTTTCAACATCAACCGTTTTGGTTTGTGGCTTGGTTTCAATTTCAACCTTTTTTTCTTCTTGTTTGGCAATAGTTTTCGAACCTGCTGGAATTTTCAATCGAAATCCAATTTGAAGTCCGTCTTTAATTTCAGGGTTGCTGTTTTCTAGCTCTTCAACTGAAATTCCGTATTGTTTTGCAATGGAATATTTGGTTTCCTTGGCTTCAACTTGATGGATAGAAGGATTTTTTGAATCTTTATCTTGTTTCTTATCTTGTTTTTTATCTAATTGAGGAACAGTTGCAAGTTCTTTCTTAACAGGAATTGCAATCGTACTTCCCACTTTCAAGCCTTCGGTTTTTAGACTTTGATTGGCTTTTTCAATTTCTTCTACCGAAACATTATACAATTTTGACAAACCATAAAGGGTTTCTTTTGCCGCAACAGTATGTGTTTTGGTTGTAGCGTCAGGTTTTTCTATGATGATGGCACCATTTCCCTTTGGAATCAGCAAGACCATATCCGGTTTCAATCCGTTTTGAGAATCGGGATTAAGATTGTAGATATTGGCTGGTGTAACTTTATACTTTTGGGCGATCTTGGTAACCGTTTCACCTTTTTCTACAGTGTGTTTAATAAAATTATCCTGTGCAAAAGCTGTTGCTGAAAGCAAAAGGAATGAGGCAAATACTAAAAGGTGCTTCTTCATAAAATGTATTGTTAAAAAAGATTTTAGCATTCCTTCTCAAAAAAAGAGCCAGAATGCTAAAATTTAAAAATATTTATTCCCACTCAATAGTTGCTGGTGGTTTTGAGCTGATGTCATATACAACTCTATTTACACCTTTCACTTTATTGATGATGTCATTTGATACTTTCATCAGGAAATCATAAGGCAAATGAACCCAGTCGGCCGTCATTCCGTCAGTAGACTCTACCGCTCTCAAAGCAACAACCTTCTCATAAGTTCTTTCATCACCCATAACTCCAACGCTGTTTACAGGTAAAAGGATTGCTCCAGCCTGCCAAACTTTGTCGTATAATCCCCAAGATTTCAATCCGTCGATAAAAACGGCATCAACTTCTTGTAAGATACGGACTTTTTCCGGAGTAATATCTCCTAAAATTCGAATTGATAATCCAGGTCCTGGGAAAGGATGTCTTCCTAATAACGCTGGATCGATTCCTAATGTTGCACCAACTCTCCTAACTTCGTCCTTGAACAACATTCGAAGCGGTTCAACAATTTTCAATTTCATAAAATCGGGCAAACCTCCTACATTGTGGTGTGATTTTATGGTTGCCGATGGTCCTTTTACCGAAACCGATTCGATTACGTCAGGATAAATTGTTCCTTGAGCCAACCATTTTACGTCATCGCTGATTTTTGACTCATCATCAAAAACTTCGATAAAGACACGTCCGATGGTTTTTCTTTTCGTCTCAGGATCACTAATTCCAGCCAATTCATCTAAAAAGCGTGAAGAAGCATCCACTCCTTTCACGTTCAAGCCCATATCTTTATATTGATGTAAAACGCTTTCGAATTCGTTTTTGCGTAAAAGTCCGTTGTTTACAAAAATACAATGCAAATTTGGACCAATTGCCTGATGTAATAAAACCGCAGCCACAGTTGAATCTACTCCTCCAGAAAGTCCTAAAACTACTTTATCGTTTTGAATTTTCTCTTTCAATTCGGCAACCATTTCCTCTACAAAGGCATTTGGTGTGAAATTTTGAGGAACTTCGGCAATTTTCACTAGGAAGTTCTCTAACATTTGTTTTCCATCCGTAGAATGATATACTTCCGGATGAAACTGAATTCCATAAGTTGATTCTCCTTCAATTTTAAAGGCTGCATTTTCTACATCGTGAGTACTTGCCAATTTGACACCGTTTGTTGGTAAATTTTTAATGGTATCACTGTGGCTCATCCAAACCTGAGAATTTTGCGAAACACCTTCGAAGAAAGTTTCGTTTTCTTTGATGAAGGACAAATTTGCTCTTCCATATTCTCTGGTGTTTGATGGTGCAACTTCGCCTCCGCTGAAATGCGAAAGGTATTGGGCTCCATAACAAACGGCAAGTAAAGGCATTTTACCGCGAATCTGAGATAAATCAGGATGTGGAGCATCTTCTCCACGAACAGAAAATGGACTTCCTGAAAGGATTACGGCTTTAAAACTTGATAAATCACTCGGGAAATGATTGTAAGGGAAAATTTCGCAGAATATATTTAATTCGCGAACTCGTCGGGCAATAAGTTGTGTGTATTGCGATCCGAAATCTAAAATAAGTACGTTGTGTTGCATGTGCAAAAATAACTTTTATAATCGGAATTCAAAATTGGTTTTTTTGATTTTTTTTGAAACCTTTTTTTACCGTTCACTTGCGAATTTGTGCGTTTCACTATCTTTATTTTTTTGGTATAAAAAAATTGGATCACTTTTGATTGAAATTTTAAATCTGTAGTTATGAAATCCTTCAAGAAATTTGTTTTTATTACTTTGATTCCGATTGTTTTCATCGTTATTTTTGCAATAATTAACAGGAAATCTTTAGAAGATATACGTCATTTTCATATCAATCTTTTTGTATTGAGCTTCTTTAGTATAATCTCATTTTGCTATGTTTATATTTATGAAAATTTGAATCATAAAAAAATCAAACCCTTAAAAACCTACAGCTTTTCTATCGTAAGTGTCTTTACAATTACCTTACTGTTTTCTCTTTTTTGGAGATATTTTCTATTTCATAATTCTAATTATGATGTTGCTTTTTTACAATCAACATTAGCGGTTTGTATCTTTTTACTAATTGTATTTGTTATTGAGATATACAAAAGATCACTTCAAAAAGAGGTAATCATAATAAATCAAAAACCAATATTTTTTTTCTCAATATTCCTAAAAATTGTCCTCATTGTAAGTTTTCTTCTTTTTATAATGATTGTTAGTCCTTTGCTAAATCGATTTCCTCTTCCTAAAATAGTTGATATGACTGGCAGAGTTTGTCTTTTTAGCTTACAATTTACATTGATTTCATTTATAGCCCTAAGGATGTTTTATAATTTTGATTATTTCAGAAAAAAAATTGTGATTGGCGTATTTTTAGCTTCAGTAGTTTCAAGTTTCCTGAATCTGTTTTTAAATTTTTTCTGGGGAGAAAACGGTATTCTTCACTTTTCACTTTTCTTCTTGATTTGTCTATTTTGCTGTTCATTAACAGTTATTATGCTTGTTTACAACAACAAAATCCAAAAATTATCTTTATCCTTTTCTAAAAAAGAAACGGAATACTTACAACTCAAAAACCAAATCAATCCGCATTTCTTGTTTAATAATCTGAATACTTTAATTGCATTTATCGAAACCAATCCGCAAAAGGCAATAGCATTTGGGCATCATTTGTCAAACGTTTATCGCCATTATTTAAAAAATGATGATAATGATTTTGTTCATTTAAAGGATGAGCTACAATTCATTTTAGAATATCAGGCTATTTTTAAAGCTAAATTTGAAAGCGGTTTTGCTTTTGAAATTGAAAATGAAGCTTCTCCAACTCAATATATCTTATCCTTATCATTACAAGAACTGATTAACAATATCTTCAAACATAACATTTTAGATACACAAAATCCTATTGCTATCAAAATTTCTATTCATCGAAACGAATTGATTATCAGAAATACCAAGATTAAAAAAGAAACAGTTCATTCAACCAAAAAAGGATTGGAAAACATCAATAAAAGATATGAGTTGCTGACCAAAAAAGAAATTACGGTAACTGACAACGATACCTTTTTTGAAGTAAAAATCCCCATCTTACACTTAACAAAATGACAGCATTAATCATTGAAGATGAAATTCCCGCCGGAAAACGACTCGAAAAATTGCTCTTGGAAAATGGATTTGTTGTTTTGAGCCAATTGCATTCGGTCAAATCGGTTTTAATTTGGTTCAAGGAAAATAATATGCCCGATTATGTCTTTATGGATATTGAATTGGCGGATGGAAAATGCTTTGAGATTTTTGAAAAAACTAAAATCGAATCAAAAGTCATTTTCACGACAGCTTATGATGAATATGCATTGAAAGCCTTTGATTATAATGCAATCGACTATTTATTAAAACCAATTGATGGAGGAAAGCTAAAGAAAATGCTCTCGAAAGTTGATGTTTTTAAAGAACATTTTCTTGCTGATTTGGAATCCGTAAAGAACAATTTATCAAACACTTATAAAAAGTCTTTTTTGGTTGCTACACCAAAAGGAATAAAAAAAATTATGACCGATGAAATCATTGGTTTTGTATCTGAAAATAATGCAACGTTCCTGATAACTGATAAAAATTTTAAGGCTCCCGTACATTCATCTTTAGAAAAACTCGAAACGGAGCTTGATGGCAAACAGTTCTTTAGAATCAATCGAAAACATATCATCAACAAAAAATTTATTTCGGAAATCAATTATAAAAATGAAGTTGTAATTAATTCATTATCATTAATTTCATTAAAAATTAGTCGGTTAAAGATGAAGGCTTTTAAAGAATGGCTGAAACAATAAATCGGTAATAGAATTTGAAAAATATTCCAAAATAAATCTGTTTTTTCTGACAATCCGTTTTTTTTCTTTAACTTCGCTAAATACAGATTTTAAACCCCACATTCAAGCAGTAACTTTATGCGTTTCATACAATTACATACAAAAATTGGTTTTATACTTTTTTTTCTAATAGTATTTCAATCCAATTCCTTTGGACAGGATTTTGAATGGGTGTATAATACCCTAAAAACGAATTCTGCAAATGATCTTGGTGGTTATAGTTCTATTTCAGATCTACTAATCGACGATCAAGATAATATGTATATTGCAATAGATTGTGATGGACTTCAGGATTTTAGTAATGGGGCTGGTTCTCTAGTTTTTGATACTGGACTACTCCATTCTTTTATTGTGAAACTAGATAAAAATAAAAACATCATCTGGTTTAGGCGTTTTAATTTTAATGTAAATACCAGTGCAATGCGACTTTATTTGGATGCAAATCAAAACTTGTTAATTACAGTTTATACATACAATATATTTGGTAGTTCTTACATTGATTTGAATCCTGATCCAGGTCAACAAGAAACTTTAATAGATCCTACTATCCCTACTCCCACCAACTATAATTCTTCTGCAATAATCAAATTAAATTCAGACGGAAATTATCTAAACGGCAAATATTATCAAAACTCTTCTTTTGGTAGGTTGCTTTTCGATTCTAATCAGAATATTATTGCCGGTGTGAGTGAAAGAATACAAAATTTTCCCATGCTAGCAATTCACAAGGCTAAAGTTCTCAAATTAGACGAAAATTTAAATGAAATCTGGGTGAATGAGCTAGATGCTCCAGCATCTACTATTTCAAAATTAACCATCGAAAGTAACGACGATATTATTCTTATAGGACGTTACACTAATTTTATAAATTTTGGTGGCGAAAATTATCAAAATGATAGTTCTCTTTTTAAAGGTAAAATAAGTTCAGATGGTAATGAGGAATGGTTTTTAGAACTACCTTTTTTTATATACCAAAATAATCCATCAATCGTCAATGATAAGCTTTATTTTTCTTCTGGATATGATGCCTCATCTACTTTTGTCTTTCAAAATACCACTATTGCTAATTTACCCTTTGAAGAAGGAAATGGACATCCTGTTGTTATTTTTACAACCGATTTAGATGAAAACTATATTTCCCATCTCACATTATCTGGCTTAAATGACACATATGTGGCAGATATATTTTCTTTTACCGTAAATGAATTTGATGAATTTATTATTACTTCAAAAACAAATGATCGACTTTCTATAAAAAATAGTGATAATGAAGAAATTGCCTCGATAATATCCGATGAAAAAACTATTCTACTAAAAATGAGTGCTTCACTTGAATTGATCAATTACATTGAGTTAGACCATGATGTTAGAGAGCTGCAAGTAGATAGCGAAAACAACATTATCATGTATGGTCGTTTTAGATGGATTGTCGATTTTGACCCTCATGCTATAAACGAATACATCATTGAAAGTAATGGTAGGGAGAAATTATTTTTATTGAAATTGAACTATTGTGAAGCGTTTCCGCCAACGGGTGATGACCTCATCTTTTGTTCGGGTGAAAACCCAACCGTTGCAGATTTGAAGGCAAATGAATATAATGTTAGCTGGTATGCAAGCTTAAATTCTACAGTTAAATTGGAAAACAACATCCCATTGGAAGATGGACAAACCTATTATGCCGAAAAAAACGAGGAGAGAAATTGTCCACAAGTAGTAGGCCGGCTTGCAGTTTTAGTTACAATAATACCAAATCCACCACCTCCAACATTAGCCTCAATTCAACCCTGCTACACTAGCAATTTACGTTTAGAAGATGTAAATGTCGAAGGAACGAATATCGCATTTTATGAAACTTTAACAACTAAAGTAAAATTGAGCACTACAACCGCTGTTGATCCTAATGCTACTTATTATATGAGCCAAACTGTATCAGGTTGTGAGAGCGAAAGAGTACCATTCAACATTCCAGCCCAAAGTAGTGTAGCTGTAACAGATTATACTCTAAATCTTTGTGATTCCGACCGAAACAATTTCGAGCAATTAAATTTATCAAATTACATCTCCTTTCTTTTAGATGGAAATCCTAACGATTATAACATTTCCTACCACAACAGCCTTGTGGATGCTGAAAATGGTTCAAATCCAATTCAAAATTTTGAAGCATTTCAGGCAAACGCTCAAAATATCTATGTAAGATTCCTTTACAATGACTATTCCTGCTATCAAATTGCAACACTGACAATTTCTTTGATTTTTCCGCCAGAAATTACAGAAATCATCACCAAAGATGGAACAGTAGCTAACAATTCAATCACTGTCCTTCCTGCAAATCCTCAATATTTGTATTCGATTGATGGGATACACTATCAAACTAGCAACGTTTTCGAGAATGTTCTTGCAGGAGAATATTTGGTGTATGTAAAAGACGTTTTGGAAGCTTGTGCTGAAGTTACTGAACAAGTGTATCTCCTAACCTATCCTAGGTTTTTCACTCCAAACGGCGATGGCTACAATGATTTCTGGAAAATAAAATATGCCCAATTTCAATTTGCTGTTGATGTGGAAATTTATGATCGCTATGGAAATCTCCTCACGTCTTTCGACAAAAACAGTCCAGGATGGGATGGAAAATACAATGGCGAGAATCTTCCCTCAACGGATTATTGGTTCAAGGTAACACGTTTCTTAGACAAAAAAGTAATCCATAAAGGACATTTTTCTTTGAAAAGATAAGCCTTTCCTCCTTTACCGTATGCGACTTCAAATAATTCCTCCATTTTTAATGCAATTCGGTATCAAAGCATATCATTTTCCAGTTGTATAAATATTAGTTTTTGTATGCAAACAGCTATTAAAACACTTAATGACTGCCAAAAAAAAGCTTCTAAATTTTACTTTAGAAGCTTTTTTTTGAAGATTAAGTAACTTTTATTCGTAACCAAACAGCTTATTTAATCGATAGCTAACCACAAGTGAAAGTGACTGCACTTTACCATCCAAAGCTGGCCCTGTATATCGATTATTTTCATCATAACTATTTGTCTGAACATCTTGCAAAACATTATTCAATCCCAGTGTATATCTCAAATCAAATTTAAAGTCATTGTAACCTCCTGTTAGCCCAATTCCCGCACCGTAATTAAATTTTGATAGTGACGTTAGATCATATGAGCTCAAAATATGAGGTAAATAATACTCATCTCCAGGGGCAACATTTTTTTGGGGCTTCAATTCTCCTCCTCCAAATGAGAAATTAACACCTACTTGTGGACCAATATAAAATTTGTCCTCATCTGGTAAAATGACATAATAATTAAAAAAGAATCCTACATCGGAAGTATTGCGATCTAACTTAGCACTTCCCGATGATTGATAATCGGCATCAATCGTTGGTAAATCAAATGTACTTTTATTTTGAAAAAATTCGATTTGATAATTATAGGTTTCATGATATCCAAAGGTAAAAACAATTCCATATTTGTAACCTAGTGCTGCACTGTTTTGTAAATCATCGGATTGAAGACCCGAATAATTCCCTCCTGCTGATAGTGAAAATCCCTGAGGTGCTTGTGCCTGAATGCTAAATGATAATAAAAAAATTATAAAAAATGTAAAGTATTTCATGATGAGATTAATTGTTATTGACAGTTAATATATGCTGGACTGGAAAGAAAATCTTGTATTTTATCTTCGTCTTCTCCCGTGCTATTCAAATTCTGAATGAGAGTATCACAATCAGAAAAATACTTACGTATTAAAGGACCTACTTTCTCACGCTCTTCCTTGTCTCCTTTGAAAGACTTAAATTCCATATCTTCAATAACGTTATATTTAGCATCAACTATTAGCACACGATACCACATTGTTGAACGTGTAAATCCAGTTGAACTTGTACTACTTTGGGAAACTGCAACAGTAAATAATTTATGAGTTTTAGTTTCTGCATGTAAAAACAAACCTCTATCTCTTTTGCTTTTACCAATTTTTAATACTTTAAAGTATAAACCATCCCATTTGGCATAATCAAGATCACTGAATTTAATATATTTTTCCCAAGTTTTACCTACTTGCTTATAGGAGAGCCTTTGATCGATTAAATAAAAATCGACCGCATCATCTCGCATAATGGTCTTCTTACCTTTTTTATCAACAAAATAGGCGTTTTGTCCTTGAACATTAAAAGAAAAGAAAAGTATGCTTAAAAAAATTATATATCTCATAATTCATTTTGATTTATTAAAGCTGAACCTATTAATTCAATCGGATAACCGTTAAAAAATTTAAAATCACAGAATAATATCTTATACTCTTCATTAGACAATTTGGTAAGGTAAACCTCTCCTGTTCTAGCCTCACCATAATATCCATTATAGTTTACAGCAACACTTACTTGTTCTAAACCTGGCGATGTTGGAGATTGGGAATTTATAGGATAAACACCTGATTCCGGAGGATTTTGATCTGAAAACCTTAATGTAAGATCTCCCTGAGAGCTATTAATGACCATTGTGTAATAATCTGATGGTGCATGATTATAAAAACCATAAAAACTCATTGGAGTTACAGAAGCGGTAAAGGTTAGCTTATTATTTTGCGGAGTACATGGAATTACTGTTGCATTTACTACTAAATCAAGTGAGGTTTCTGTTGTACAAATTCCTCTTGTAGTTCTAAGATTATAAATCCCAGAGTCTCCATTGGAAGCATTGATAATAATTGGATTCGCAAGATTTGATTCAAATCCATTTGGTCCAGTCCATTGGTACTCAAATCCCGGACTTTGCGTAGTTCCGATAGTAATATTTTCATTTTCCAAAACCTCAACCGTAATGGGCTGTCCAGTATATAATACTCCATTGACATACAATTGTGGACTTGTTAAAAAACATTCAGGCTCTGGTTTTTCGCAACTGAAAATAAAAACCGCAGTGAAAACAATAAGAAAAGAGTAAAATTTTCTCATAAATAAAATCTTTTAATTATTTTTTTTTGATTAACGTACAAAAAGACTCAATAATTTGTGCTTTTTTAAAGTGTGTAAAAATATATTAAATATTCACACTATAAATAAAATCGTATTAAAAATAATTAAAAAAGCATAAAATATTTGTTAAATTAATTTATTTCCGCTTTAGCTTTAAACAAAAACGCCTTGATTTTAATAACCAAGGCGTTTCCTTTTCTAATTTTCTTCCTCTTCCGCCGTATGCGACTTTGAGTAATTCCGCCACTTTTCAATGCAATCCTGCATGTCCTGAGGCAATTCCGTATCAAAACGCATCATTTCCCCTGTTGTCGGATGCATAAATCCTAAAGTTTTTGCGTGAAGTGCTTGTCTTGGCAAGGCTTTGAAACAATTATCAATAAACTGCTTGTATTTCGTGAAAGTAGTTCCCTTTAAAATCAAATGACCGCCATAACGTTCATCGTTGAATAAAGTATGTCCGATATGTTTCATGTGAACACGGATTTGATGTGTTCTCCCTGTTTCCAATTTGCAAGAAATCAAGGTTACATATCCAAAACGTTCCAACACTTTATAATGCGTTACAGCAGGCTTTCCTATCTCGGGATTGGCAAAAACAGCCATTTGCATTCTGTCTTTAACGTGTCTTGCAATATTTCCTTCAATTGTTCCTTCGTCCTCCTTTACATTTCCCCAAACCAAAGCAATATATTCCCTTTCGGTAGTTTTCGCTTCAAATTGTTTCGCCAGATGCGTCATCGAAGCTTCCGTTTTTGCAATGACCAAAAGCCCCGAAGTATCCTTATCAATTCGATGCACCAACCCCGGACGTTCACTGCTGTTCATCGGTAAATTCTCAAAATGATGTGCCAAAGCATTCACCAAAGTTCCTGTGTAATTTCCGTGTCCTGGATGCACAACCATTCCCGGCTCCTTGTTAATCAGCAACAAGGCATCGTCTTCATAAACAATATCAAGCGGAATATCTTCGGGATCAACACGGTTTTCAAATGGCGGATGCGACAATAAAATCCTTACAACGTCCAAAGGTTTCACCTTATAATTGGACTTCACAGGAACATCGTTCACATAGATATTGCCATTTGTTGCGGCATTTTGGATTTTATTTCTAGTCGCATTCGGCAACATGTGCATCAAATATTTGTCTATTCTCAACAACAATTGCCCCTTGGGAACATCAAACCTAAAATGTTCAAATAAATCGTCTTCTAATTCTATATCAACGGTGTTCTCAGAATTCATCATCTATCGGTGTTTCACTGTCAATATTAGTATCAACGTTATCAGTTTCTTCTTCATAACCTACTTTTCCATCGCCCAAAACCAAATCAATCGTAGAAGCTTTAGCTACTTTATCGCCAGCTTTCAGCTTTTTTCCATTTGAATAAACTTCCAAAACCATATCCTTTCCTAAATAAGGTTTGTACGTTTTTTTACCCACTTCAAGTCCCAAAGAAACCAAAGTTGGCTCAACCTGACGCAAAGTTTTCTCTATCAAATTCGGAATTATAACCTCCTGGTATTTATCAGAATTAATCTTAATATATATTTTTCTTCCTGATTTCACTTTCGCTCCGGCAATTGGATCCTGCTTCACAACCGAAAATTTAGGATATCCTGCCTGAAAATCAGTCGTATCCAACAAAACATACTCTAAATCAACTTCATCCAGTTTTTCCTCTGCAGCTTCAACCGACAATTTGCTCAAATCCGGAACCGTAATTTCCTCTCCGTGATTGGTCGTAAAATCCAACCATTTCAACAGTACAAAAACCAACACAACCACAATAACAAGTGCAATTGCTACTTGCGTAAAAAAATCCTTGCTTGTAAGAAACTTGCGTAAACTCATAAAAAATCTATTTCCGCAAAGATATAAAAATACTAAAGGCAATTCGTTTGAAAAAAAATGATAATTTTGTTTGATCCTATTTTTTAGGAGCTATCTCCTGCTGTACGCTAAATCTTTTCCTTTTTAAAGAAAAAAGGAAAAGGATACCGCTTCCATCAGGGCTAGGGCATCAGTCATCAATTTAAAATTCTTTCATCAAATGAAAAACATAGCCATCATCATGGGCGGATATTCGAGCGAATATAAAATTTCACTCATCAGCGGAAACGTAGTCTATCAATTTCTCGACAAAAATCAATTCAAAGGTTTCCGAATTCATATTTTCAAGGAAAAATGGGTCTATGTAGATGAGAATGATGCTGAATTTCCAATTGACAAGAACGATTTTTCAATAACAGTTGACGGAACGAAAATCACTTTCGATTGCGTTTTCAATGCCATCCACGGAACTCCCGGCGAAGACGGATTAATGCAAGCCTATTTTGAACTGCTCAACATTCCGCAAACTTCATGTGATTATTACCAAGCTGCACTGACATTCAACAAACGTGATTTACTTTCTGTTTTAAAACCTTATGGCATCAAAACCGCGATTTCATATTATCTAAACAAAGGCGAACACATCAATACCGAAGAAATTATTTCAAAAGTAGGACTGCCTTGTTTTGTAAAACCAAACAAATCAGGTTCAAGTTTCGGAATCTCAAAAGTAAAAACAGCCGAAGAACTTCCAATTGCAATCGAAGTCGCCTACAAGGAAGACAACGAAATCATCATCGAAAGTTTCCTTGACGGAACCGAAGTTTCGGTTGGTGTTATCAATTATAAAGGAAAAGTTACGGTTTTACCTATTACCGAAATCGTATCCGAAAACGACTTTTTTGACTACGAAGCAAAATACCAAGGTAAATCACAGGAAATCACACCGGCAAGAATTTCAGATGTAATGACAACAAAAGTGAGTGCCGTTGCAAAACGTGCTTACAAAGTTTTAAAAATGAAAGGTTTCTCCAGAAGTGAATTCATCATTGTAGATGGCGAACCACACATGCTGGAAATGAATACCATTCCAGGACTAACAACCGAAAGCCTAATTCCGCAACAAGCAAAAGCAGCTGGAATTTCATTGACCGATTTATTTACAAATGCAATTGATTTGGCTTTAGAGAAATAATTATGGAAAAAATAGCAATATTCCCAGGTTCATTCGACCCGATAACATTAGGACATTACGACATTATCAAACGAAGCATTCCACTTTTTGATAAAATTGTGGTAGCCATTGGTGTAAATGCCGAAAAGAAATACATGTTTTCACTCGAAGAAAGAAAACGCTTCATCGAAGAATCGTTTGCAGATGAACCATCAATTTCAGTAGTAACTTACGAAGGTTTGACGATTGATTTATGCAAAAAAATGAAAGCTAAATTCATCCTTCGTGGTTTGAGAAATCCAGCCGATTTCGAATTCGAAAAGGCAATCGCACATACCAACAGACGACTTTCAAAGATTGAAACCGTTTTCCTTTTAACCGCTGCCAATACTTCCTACATCAGTTCGAGCATTGTTCGTGATGTTTTGCGAAATGGTGGCGAATACCAAATGTTGGTTCCCGATGCTGTTAGGATAAAGTAATAAAATTTGCAAAGAACCTCTTTTAAGAGTACTTTCGCCAAAAATTAACACACGATAAAAATGAGTTTAGAACGAGAATTAATCAAAAGAAGTGGCGGAAAATGTGAACTTTCTGGTGCTACAGAAAACCTAAAAGTATATCAAATTCTTCCAACTAGAAAAGGTGGCATCGACGAAAGTATTTTAATAAATGAAACACTTTTAAGTCAAATTGAAAATCCTGAAACAATGGATGCCAATCTTTGGAGATGCTTGAACGACAGCATGTGGAGCGAATACCTTCCTGTTCAAGTGGTTTCGTGGAGAATGTTGAGCCGTTTGAAAAACCAAGAATTATTGGAGCAAATGTACCTTGACGAAGATGATTTGGCTTGGGCTCAAGCAACTGGGGAAGGCGAAGACGATGAAAATAAATTGGTTCACCGAGACAGTAACGGTGTGATTTTACAAACCGGAGATTCTGTAGTTTTAATCAAAGACTTGAAAGTAAAAGGATCGAGCATGATTGCAAAACAAGGAACTGCTGTGAGAAACATCCGATTAGACCACGAAAACGAAACCTATATCGAAGGAAAAGTAGATGGACAACAAATTGTGATTATTACGGCTTATGTAAAGAAAATATAGTATCCAGTTTTCAGTCGCAGTCTCAGTTTGAATCTGCAAACTGAGACTGAAAACTGCGACTTTACTCCTCTTTCTTCACGACTTTCCTCGCTACTTCAATCTTAAATTTCTTACCTTTCATCTTTTCATCCTTGATGTTGTGCAACAAATCTTTCACTTTATTGAATTTTACGGCTGCGAAAGAAATAAAATCCTTCACTTCAATCAATCCCAAATCGCCTTTTTCTAGTTTTCCTTTTTGAGAAAAGAAACCGACAATGTCAATCTTATTGAGTTTATTCTTCTTTCCTCCCGAAATATAAATGGTTTGGAATTCAGGTGGTTTTGGCAATGCTTTCGAATTTTCGACATTCAAAACCGTCATTCCATAATCAATATAATCTAATTTTTTCTCACTTTCGTGTATGAGAATATAAGCCGTTCCTGAAGCCAACATTCTGGCAGTTCTACCATTTCTATGGGTAAATTCGTCTTCTTTTGAAGGCAAATGATAATGGATAACGTGTTTCATTTCTGGAATATCCAAACCTCGTGCAGCCAAATCGGTCGTAATTAAATAACTCACGCTTCCATTTCTGAATTGAATCAAGGCACGTTCGCGTTCGTCTTGGTCCATTCCGCCGTGATAATATGTTGCATAAATTCCTCTTTCATTCAAAGTGTCACTGATTCTTTCAGCGGCATCACGATGGTTACAGAAAATCAAAGCCGATTCTGATTTCAACGAACAAATCAAACTGAACAATGTATTGATTTTATCCTTTTCTTTCGAAACCACCATTTTCATCGAAAGATTGGTCATTTCTTCCTCTCTCGGAATAAAATCCAAAATGGTCGGATTAACAACCCTTGTATATTTAGGAATTTCAATATCGGAAGTAGCCGAAACCAAAATCCTCTTATTCAATTTTGATAATTTCCCAATGATAAACGACATTTCCTCGTGAAAACCGAGTTGCAAAGACTTATCGAATTCATCCAAAATCAAAGTTTCGATTTTATCTGTCCTAAAAGTTCCTCTGTCAATATGATCTGCAATTCTTCCCGGCGTTCCAATTAAAACTGCTGGCGGATTGCTTAAATTCTTGATTTCAGTGTCGATAGAATGTCCACCATAGCAAACATTGGCCTTAAAATCAGTTCCCATTTTTTTCCAAACCTGCTCGATTTGTAATCCTAATTCCCTTGATGGAACGATTATTAAGCATTGAACAGAAAGTATTTCGGGTTGGAGCATTTCGAAAATCGGCAACAGGAACGCCAAGGTTTTCCCGGAACCCGTTGGCGAAAGCAATAAAACATTACTTTCTTCTAAAATGGCTTCTTGTGCAGCAACCTGCATTTCGTTTAGGCTTTCGAATCCTAAATTCAAAAGTATGTTGTTGGAATGGTGATTTTGATTCATTTGGCAAAGGTAAATGAATTAAACACAGATTTTACAGATTTTCATAGATGCAATTTCTTTTAAAAATTTACAACAATAAAAATATTTGTGTTGAGACCGAGCACATCAAGGAGCCTTTTCTTCAAATAATAACTTTATGTTTTCGTAGGAGTTTTTCAGGGCTTCCTTGATTTCATCTGGACCAAGCCAAGCTACTTTTTCAATTCCTTCTTCGAGTTGACCTTGAGGAGTACCTTCAAAACTGGTTCTCATTTCAAACCAATGGGTTATTTTTAATTTGTATCTGCCATTTCGCTTAAAAATATGATAGGTTTTCTGCAATTTATCGGTTATTACCAATTTATTCACTCCTGTTTCCTCTTCTACCTCTCGTAAAGCAGTATATTCAATCTCCTCTCCTTTTTCGATTCCACCTTTCGGCAAATCCCACTTTCCGTTGCGAAAAATGAACAAAACCTCATTTTTCTTGTTGTAAACCAATCCGCCACCTGCTTTTTGAACAGGCAATTTGGTTTTCAAGGTTTTCAGAATTTCCTTTTCATCGGGATGGTACAAATAGGCTTTTTGAATTTTATTTTGAAATATTTTTACAATAATCTGCTTGATATCAGCACTCTCCAACAGAAACAATTGAAAATCGGTCTCCTTGAAGATTTGATTAGTTAAAAAAAGTGGTTTGTCGTTCACAAAAACTTTATACATTTGTACTATGATTTTTAATAAAGATACAGCCAGCAAAACTGCCGAATTGCTTTTACAAATAAATGCAATTAAATTGAATCCAGGAAATCCTTTTACATGGGCTTCTGGATGGAAATCTCCTATTTATTGTGATAATAGGATAACACTCTCATTTCCACCAATCAGGAATTACCTGAAAGATGAATTTGCGAAAAACATTGAAAAACAATTTGGAAAGCCAGATGTAATTGCCGGTGTTGCCACAGGTGCAATCGGGATTGGATTGCTTGTTGCAGAAGCTTTGGCACTTCCTTTTGTGTATGTTCGTCCAGAACCAAAAAAGCATGGAAGACTGAACCAGATTGAAGGTTTCCTTCAAAAAGGACAAAATGTTGTGGTGATTGAAGACCTTATTAGTACTGGAAACAGTAGCTTGATGGCAGTTGAAGCCTTGAAAGAAGCTGGAGCGAATGTAAAAGGAATGGCTGCAATTTTCAGTTACGGTTTTCAAGTTGCCGAGGATAATTTTAAAAATGCAAAAGTTGATTTATATACTTTAAGCAATTATGAAAATCTCTTACCATTGGCAGTCAACAAAAAATACATCACAGAAGAAGAAGAAAAAACACTGCAAGAATGGAGAACCAGTCCATCAACTTGGGGTGTTGAAGTGTAGATTGTAGATTTTAGATTCACTTTATATTTTTAAAAAAGCAACTAATAACTTATAACTCACAACTTATAACTAATAAAAATGAATTTAGAAAGTCCGAAAGTTAGCGTTCCTAAATCAGCTCAATATCTATTTGATGCTTTGTGCGACGTTAAAAATTTTGAAAAATTAATGCCCGATAGCATTGCAAAATTTGAAGTGCTTGATGAAAATGCTTTTATTTTTGGATTGAAAGGAATGCCTGAAATCAAATTGAAAATGAAAGATAAGGTAGCACCATCAAAAGTAGTTTTAGGTGCCGCTTCTGACAAGCTTCCCTTTACATTGACTGCCAATATTGATGCTATTTCTGAAAACAATTCAGATGTGCAACTTTTCTTTGAAGGCGAATTTAACGCAATGATGGCAATGATGATAAAAGGTCCTATCAGTAAATTCATTGAGAATTTGGCACAAAACATGCACAAGTTGTAGTTTACAACATATAAAAATTCAAACCTTTTAGATGATTCTGAAAGGTTTTTTTTGTTTAAAATGAAACGAAATGACATCAGCCTTGGGAAGTTTTTAACACGTTTTTTATTTTCTAATCTTTACATTTGTATAAAAAGCTACAAGAAGATTGATTATGAAAAATGAGATTACCATATTCTACACAGACGATGATATAGAGGATTTAGAATTCTTTACCGAAGTCACAAACGCTTTAGGCGATCACCTAAATATTGTTACCCAAAACAATGGAAAAAAATTATTATACGATTTAGAAAATCCTCCACCAAATCCGCATATTGTATTTCTTGACCTAAATATGCCGGGCTTCAGCGGTTTTGATGTTCTGCAACAATTGAGAAATTCTGAGAGCTTTAAAAATCTGCCTATCGTTATCTTTTCAACTTCCAGCGATGAGAAAAACATTGCCAAAAGTCGCGAGCTTGGAGCCAGTTTTTATATTACAAAACCTACGGATTTTTCCCTGTTCAAAAAAACAATCCAATATACCTTGAATATAAATTGGGATACCTTCAAGCCGAACAAAGAAAATTTTGTATACATAAATAATTAATTTCCCTGAATGAGTCTTGAAAATTCAAACATCGAAGAACCAACCACTGTTACGTTTTTAGATAAACTTAGAAACAAAACTTCAGCATCGCATAAAAATCTTGAATCGTTGCCTATTTCAAAATCGATAGTGAATCCAAAAATCACAATCGAAGAATATGCCTTGTATTTAAGTTTGATGCACGATGTCGTGAAGAATTTAGAAGAAGATATTTATCCGATTCTTTCGGATGCAATTCCAGATTTAAATGAAAGGAAAAAAACTCATTTTATCCTGAATGATTTGAAATTTACAAAAAGTGAGAAAAAACAAAATCATTCGCCTTTTGATGCTACCGGAATTTCAGTTCCATTTGCAATGGGAATAATGTATGTCGTTGAAGGATCTACACTTGGTGGAAGATTTATCATCAAAAACATTCAAGAAAGCTTTGGTTTTGATGAAGAAAATGGCGCGTCCTATTTTGGTGGATATGGGAACAAAACGGGAAGTTTTTGGAAGAAATTTTTAAATTCTATGACTGATTTTGAACAACAAACCAATTCGGAAAAGGAAATTATTTCAGGTGCAGATTATGCCTTCAGAGCCATCCATAAACATTTATCTGAAAATTCCGTAGCCTAGTATATGAAGATTAAAGACATTGTAAATCGTGATATTGTAAACCTTACAAATTGTGAGTTCGAACCAATTCACATTCCGGGAAGCATCCAGCCACACGGTTTTTTATTAGGCATCAACATCCATTCTTGGAAGATTGATTTTTGCAGTGGAAATATTCAAGACTATATACCATCAACACATCAGGCAATTTTAGGAAACGAATTCAAGGCGATATTTGGAGAAAAAAAAGAAGCTCTGATTAAAGATTATATCAAAAAAAACGCATTGCTTTCCTCTTCCCCACTGAAGCTTAAACTTTTAGGCTATCCTTTTTTATGTACAGTTCACAAAAGCAATGAAATCTATATTTTAGAAGCTGAATCTGCAAAAGAAAATTCAAAAAAAGTAGCAGATGTTTACGACCAGACTTCACAGTTTTTGTCTTATATGAACTCCACACACACTCTTAAGGAATTATGTGAAATGGTAGTCAAAGGCATACGTGAAATTACGGGTTACGACCGCGTGATGGTCTATCGTTTTGATAAAGATTACAACGGTGAGGTTTTTGCCGAAAGTGTCCGTGAAGATTTGGAACCCTTTTTAGAACTTCATTATCCTCACACCGATATTCCCGTTCAAGCCAGAGAGCTGTATATGAAAAATCTTTTGAGGTTAATTGTTGATATAAACTATACTCCTGTTCCGCTTTATACGGTTGATAATGGCGAGGATAGAAATCTCGATTTGAGTCTTTCCATCTTGAGAAGCACTTCCCCAATCCATGTTCAATACCTTCAAAATATGGGAGTTGGGGCAACATTAACCATCTCTTTGATTCATAAAGATAAATTATGGGGGCTGATTGCATGTCATCACTACAGTGAAAAAAATCTGACGCCAGAAATTCGTTTGGCAGCTCAATTGCAAGGACATTTCATCACTTCACAAATTGATATTCGCCAATCCAATGAAGAATATGAAATAGCACGAAAATCGAATATTGCTCTTGAAAAATTAAATGCACTGCATCTTTCAGCAAATGAAGATGCCTTTAAAACAGTAGTGCAAAACGAGAATTTGCTTGCAACTTGCAATGCTTCGGGAGTTGCCATCGTTTTCAACAATACCATCTATAAAAATGGATTGACACCTGATGACAGGAACATCAATAAATTGATAAAATGGCTTTCTGTTTTTACAAATAATGGTACTTTTTCGACAGAGAAATTGCTTGATTTTTTACCCGATGTTAATGATTATTGCGAAGAAGCTTCGGGTATTCTTTATCATTCCTTGAGCACAGAAAATGATGATTGCATTATTTGGTTCCGACCTGAATCCTTAACCGAAATAAATTGGGCAGGCGATCCCAACAAGGCCATCGTAAAAGATGCAAATGGTTTATATCCAAGGAATTCTTTTAAACTTTACAAGGAAATCGTAAAATGTCAAAGCAAACTTTGGTTGCAACCGGAACTGAATGCTGGTGCAAATTATGCTCATACGCTTCAAAAGCAATTCAATCTTTTAATCATCAGTCAGGAGGAAGAAAAATACCGGAAATTGAGCGAACTTTTAAAGGAAACCAACTCTGAATTAGAGAACATCAACTGGATCAGTACACACGATTTGCAGGAACCGTTGCGAAAAATCCAAATGCTTTCCTCAAGATTGTTGGGTAAGGAAGACGAGCAATTTTCTGAAACCGTAATCAATTCTGTACAAAGAATGAACAATTCCGCAAAAAGGATGCAGACCTTATTGATTGATATTTTAAAATATACAAAAATCCAACACATCAATGATTCATTTGAAACAGTAGATCCGCATGATGTTTTAGTAGAAGTTCTTTCTGATTTGAATGAAATGATAAATGAAAAACAAGCCATTATTCAAATCGAAACATTGCCTCAAATAACCGGAATTCCATTCTTGATGAAGCAATTGTTTACCAATCTGATTCAAAATTCATTGAAATATTCCTTTCCAGATAAAACTCCAATCGTAAAGATTAAATCATTAGGGATATGTGAATTAAATTCAAATTCGTTTGAAGTTCTTGAATTTTCTGACAACGGAATTGGTTTCGAACAGCAATTTGCAGAGAATATTTTTAATATTTTTAGCCGACTTCACAGTCAGGAAGCATACAAAGGTTCTGGTGTAGGCCTGGCTTTGTGTAAAAAAATAATGCAGGTCCACAAAGGTTCAATCACAGCTGAAGGTATTGAAAATCAAGGTGCAAAATTCAAATTGTATTTTCCTTTGAATCACGAATAAATAAATTAGGCTGAGGAAATTCTCGGCCTTTTTCATTTAATACAACATCTGGATTTCCTTTATGCCATAGGTTTTTACGGTATCATCTTCTAATAATAATTCTAATTGTCCAATTTTAGAAACGCCTTGGATAATTCCCATAAATCTCTTTTCTGAAGCGTTTTCAAAAGGCATAGGAGCTCCTTTTTTAAATAATAAATCGGTATATTTTATCCATAATTCTTGCGATTTATTGGCTTCCAGTTTTGAAATATTCAGCTTGATTTCTTCAACAATCTTCTCAAGCAATTCATCTTTGTCAAAAGTCGCATTTGCCATCAGCGAAAGCGAAGAAGCTTTGGGCAATCCATCAAAATTTACCTGATTTACATTCAAACCTATACCGATGATGGAATCAATTTTTGTGGCACCTTTTATCACATTTTCAATAAGTATGCCACCAACCTTTTTGTTGTCTGACATTATGTCGTTAGGCCATTTTATACTTAATTTCGGAATATTATACGTTTGTAAAACCGTAACAATTGCAACTGCAACCGAGATATTCAAATTATAAATCTGATTGATATCAAAAAGAAAATCCTTAACTAAAATACTCATAGTTAGATTTTTACCATTCTCAGAAACCCAAACAGACCCCATTTGCCCCTTGCCTTTGGTTTGTGCTTCGGCAGTAATCACGGTAAAGTTTTCAGGGTTATTGTTTGTCAATAATTCCTTAAGAAAATCATTTGTAGAATCTATGGCATCGAGTTTGATTAATTTCATTGAAAATATTTTGTGTATAGGGATTTAATCTTATGTTAAGGTTCAAAATTAATCACAAAAAATGATAACTTTGCAAAAATAGAAAAATTTTAGATGGCGAAAAAAACTATAAATAATGATGTTTTACTTTCAAACATTATCAAAGGAATAGAAGAAGTTAAAGGAAATGATATTGATATCCTAGATTTAAGAGAAATTGACAATTCGGCTTGTGATTATTTTATCATTTGCAACGGAAATTCTAACACCCAAGTTAGTGCAATTGTCAATTCGGTTCAGAAAACAGTTTCAAAAGAATTAAAAGACAAGCCTTGGCACGTTGAAGGTATGGAAAATGCCGAATGGGTTTTGATGGATTATGTGAACATTGTGGTGCACGTTTTTCAAAAACACATTCGCGAATACTACAACATTGAAAGCCTTTGGGGTGATGCCAAAATCACAACCATTCAAAATAAATATTAAAAAATGGCTAAAGAAAATAATCCAAATTCAAATAAATTCAAGATAGGTCCTTGGTTGATTCCGGGTGCACTTATTGCATTTTTTTTAATTTTTACAATATTCAGTGGCGATTCAGCTTTTGAAAAACCAACTGAAATTTCCTCTTCTACCTTCAACACTTTTTTAGACAAAGGTGAAATTGATAAAGTAATCATATACAACAAAACGGAAGCAGAAGTTTTCCTTACGGAAGCGGCCTTGAAGGAAAAGATCCATTCAAAAGCTTCAAAAAACCTTTTGGACCAACCAAACAAAGGACCACACTACTCTTTTGAAATTGGCGACATTGAGTCTTTCCAGAAAAAGCTAGAAACAGCTTCTAAAGAGAATAAATTAAAAGATTTCAAATTCAGCCAAAGAAGTAGTCTTGGCGATATAATCCTGCCTCTTCTACCGTTTATCATCATCATTGTCATCTGGATTTTTGTAATGAGAAGAATGTCCGGAGCTGGTGGCGGAGCTGGTGGTGGGGGTCAAATCTTCAATATCGGAAAATCGAAAGCGAAACTTTTTGACGAGAAAAACGATATCAAAATCACTTTTAAAGACGTTGCTGGACTTGAAGGTGCAAAAGAAGAAATTCAGGAAATAGTTGAGTTCTTGAAAAACCCAGAAAAATATACCAACCTTGGAGGTAAGATTCCTAAAGGAGCTTTATTAGTTGGACCTCCGGGAACCGGAAAGACCTTGTTGGCGAAAGCCGTTGCAGGTGAAGCAAAAGTGCCTTTTTTCTCTTTGTCAGGTTCTGATTTCGTAGAAATGTTTGTAGGTGTCGGTGCTTCTCGTGTTAGAGATTTATTCAAACAAGCAAAAGAAAAATCGCCAGCCATCATTTTTATTGATGAAATTGATGCCGTTGGTAGAGCTCGTGGAAAAAACAATATGTCAGGTGGTAACGACGAACGTGAAAATACGTTAAACCAATTGTTGACTGAAATGGATGGTTTCGGAACCAATTCAAATGTAATTGTTCTTGCTGCAACTAATAGAGCTGATGTTTTAGATAAAGCTTTGATGAGAGCTGGTCGTTTTGACAGACAAATTTTTGTTGACCTTCCAGACATCCGTGAGAGAAAGGAAATTTTTGAAGTGCATTTGGCTCCATTGAAAAAAGTAGAAGCTTTAGATACCGACTTTTTGGCAAAACAAACTCCAGGTTTCTCTGGTGCTGATATTGCTAATGTGTGTAACGAAGCTGCTTTGATTGCTGCCAGAAAAGATAAAAAAGCAGTAGATAAACAAGATTTCCTTGATGCCGTTGACAGGATTGTTGGTGGTTTAGAAAAGAAAAACAAAATTGTCACTCCAGAGGAGAAAAGAGCAATTGCTATTCACGAAGCGGGTCACGCAACTGTGAGTTGGATGTTAGAACACGCCGCTCCGCTGGTTAAAGTAACAATCGTTCCTAGAGGTCAAAGTTTGGGTGCAGCTTGGTATTTGCCAGAAGAAAGATTAATTGTTCGTCCGGACCAAATGTTGGATGAAATGTGTGCCACTATGGGCGGAAGAGCTGCTGAGAAAGTTACTTTCAATAGAATTTCGACTGGAGCTTTGAGCGATTTGGAAAAAGTAACCAAACAAGCCCGAGCGATGGTTACAATTTACGGTTTGAATGATAAGATTGGAAATGTAACGTATTATGATTCTACTGGTCAAAGCGAATATAATTTCTCTAAACCTTATTCAGAAGATACAGCAAAAGTAATTGACAAGGAAATCTCAGATTTAATTGAAAGTCAATACCAGAGAGCCATCCAGATTCTAGAAGACAATAAAGACAAGCTGAATCAATTGGCTGCAATCTTGATAGAAAAAGAAGTGATTTTCAAGGATGATCTTGAAAATATCTTCGGAAAAAGAAATTTTGACGCAAATCTTCAGGAAGAAACAACTCTTTAATAAGTATTTGCACCTTTTTTTAGAAAAATCTTAATTCAATAAATATTTTGAATTAAGATTTTTTTATCTTTGAACGTTCTCAAGTCACAAATCTAGTAGTTGAATAATTTTATATGAGTCTTTTTAAGAAATTTTTTGGTTCTGGTAACGATTCTTCCGATGAGGAAAAAGACAGCGACTACAACCCTTTTTCATTAGATAACACGCCTATCGATGAATTATTTACCTTGAATTTTAAAAAAAATGGAGGTAAATTCTTGTATTGTGAAAATATCGGAGAAGTAAAAACCCATTTTGAAGACATTCTTGAAGAGAACGATTGGTTCGAAAGTGAAGCGGTTTGTTATGAGCCGAAACTTTTTAACCTTTTAGAAGAAAATAAACTAAATTATACCAAACCTGAAAATCCTAAATTTCTTTTGGCTAGTTGCGAGAACTTAATCGCAGACGAAGGTTCTATCCTTTTTTCATCAAACCAAATTAAGCAAAACAAACCACTTGAATTGCCAGCTAATATTATCATTATGGCAACAACAAGTCAAATTATTGCTAACAAAAGTGATGGTTTGAGAGAAATTAAAAAGCGGTACGAAACAAATTACCCAACGAATATCACTACTATTAAATATTTTGAAAAAGCAAAAGAAGAAGATTTCCTCCATTACGGAAGTGTCGCTAAAAACCTTTATTTATTGCTTTTAGAAGATCTTTAAGATGAATGAAACACTAAAGAGATCGATTTCTGGTGCTATATACATCGTTTTACTAATAGCTTCAATCCTTTATTCCACAGAAAGTTTTTTTATTCTTTTTGGTATTTTTTTGATTATTGCAGTTTATGAGTTTTGCGAATTGGTTCATCTCAATAAGATTTTTCCAATCTTAATAGCCATTTCTGCTTATGGAAGTGTTGCTTATCTATCAGTAAATAAAATAAAATTAAGCCAAAACTTCGACCTTACACTACTCCTTGCAACTTTAGTTGTTTCTATAAAATGTATTATTTTTTTATTCGACGATAAGAAAACTAAAATTGATGCAATTTCCAGATATGTTTATTTATTTGGATACATCATTCTCCCCTTTATTATTATTACCAAAATTCCTTTCGGAATAAAAGGATACAACCCGAAAATTATCATCGGAATCTTTATATTGATCTGGACAAATGATACCTTTGCCTATATCGTGGGAAAATCAATTGGAAAACATAAATTATTCGAACGTATTTCTCCAAAAAAAACCATTGAAGGTTTCCTTGGAGGGATTATCTTTGCGGTAATTGCAAGTTTTTTAATTTCCAAATATTATATTGAAGGAGGGAAAATTGCACAGAACATTTGGATAGGCTTTGCTATCATTGTTGGCCTTTTCGGAACAATTGGCGACTTGATTGAATCAAAATTTAAACGAATTGCTGGCGTAAAAGACAGCGGAAAAATAATGCCGGGCCACGGAGGCATTTTAGATCGATTAGATAGTGTTATATTTGTAGCACCCTTTATATTTTTATTTTATCAAATTTTAAACTATGTTACATTTTCATAAAGAAGGCGCGAAAACTATTTTAGGAGCTTGTTTGCTTACAGTTGCAATAGTATTTGCAGCGGATTATTTTTTTAAGGAAAACTTTTGGTTGTTGAAAACAGTCCAAATCATAGCATTGGTATTCCTTATCATCATTCTTCAATTTTTTAGAAATCCGAACAGAAGCATCCGACCAGAAGATAGAACTTTAGTAGCTCCTGTTGATGGAAAAGTGGTTGTCATTGAAGAAGTTTACGAAAGTGAATATTTCAAAGACAAACGGTTGCAGGTTTCAATCTTTATGTCGCCAATAAACGTTCACGTGACAAGATATGCAGCAAGCGGAAAAATTAATTTCAGCAAATACCATCCCGGTAAATTCCTTGTGGCTTGGCATCCAAAAGCAAGCGAGGAAAACGAAAGAACGACTATTGTAATAGAAACACAAGAGTTCGGTGAAATATTATACCGCCAAATTGCTGGTGCTCTTGCAAAGAGAATCGTAAATTATGCTGTAGAAGGAACTCAGGTAGTTCAAGGAGATGACGCAGGTTTTATCAAATTTGGTTCGAGAGTCGATTTATTTTTGCCTTTAGGTACGGAATTAAATGTAAAACTAAATGAAGTTGTCAAGGGAAACAAAACCATAATTGCTCAGAAATCATAAACAATGTCTGATAGAGATTTAGAAACTCGGTTTCAAGAAGCTGTTGAAATTGCTTCAAAAATGTCGCAAGCATCCTTGCCCCAAGATGTTCAGTTGCGTCTTTATGCCTATTACAAACAATCCACTTTTGGAACCATTGATTACAACCAAGCTAATAGTAATTTTGACTTGAGAAATGCTTTCAAAACCAATGCCTGGATGCAAATCAGCCATCTTTCGGTTGAAGAGGCAAAGGAATTATATATTGAAGCAATTCATTCCATAACTGAAAAGGAATAACATTAAAACGTTAATCATTTTTAAAAATTTATTTCCTTTTTCAATTAAGCCCTATCTTTATACAACACTAATTTTTTTAATTATGAAAAAGACAGTTTACTTTATTTCAAGCCTTGTTTTGGCAGTTTCGTTACAATCTTGCAACGATAAAAAACTCCAAGAAGTCGAAGTTCCGCTTCCTGAAAAAGAAGTTACCAATGCTCCAATGGGAAATCCAGCAGATGTTATGGCCGATGAAGGAACTTTTAAAATGATCCCGCTTCCTTATGCTTATGATGCTTTGGCTCCTTATATTGATGCCAAAACGATGGAAGTTCACTTTTCAAAACATCATTTGGGATACACCAATAATTTGAACAAAGCAATTGCTGGAACTGCACTTGAGAAATTAACTATCGAGGAAATTCTGAATAAGTTAGATTTAGAAAATAAAGCGGTTAGAAATAACGCTGGTGGATATTATAACCATAATTTCTTTTGGACCGTAATGGGACCAAACGGTGGTGGAGAACCAACTGGAGCTTTGGCAGATGCCATCAAGAAAGACTTTGGTTCTTTTGCAGATTTTAAAACCCAATTTACCGATGTTGCAACTAAACAATTCGGTTCAGGCTGGGCTTGGCTTTTGGTTGATAAAGCTGGTAAATTATCAGTTGCTAGTACCGCAAATCAAGACAATCCTTTGATGCCGAATATTGGTGTAACGGGAACTCCTGTTTTGGCCCTTGACGTTTGGGAACACGCTTATTATTTGAACTATCAAAACAAAAGAGCTGATTATATCGATGCTTTTTTTAGTGTAATCAATTGGAAGGAAGTTGCTAAAAAGTTTGATAGTGCTAAACCAAAAACTGCTGTAGCACAATAAATTTTAAGATTTATATTTCAAATGCTCCTTTTTCTAGGGGCATTTTTTTATTGATTTTATTCATTAAAAAAAGTCCCAAATTAATGGGACTTTTCTATTTTTGTGAAAATAAATCTTACTTCAAACTCGCCAAACTCTGCTCGATTGTAGCAATCTTAGACAAAGCATCGGCTTCTTTTTTACGTTCATTTTCAATGATTTCAGGTTTTGCATTGGCAACAAACTTTTCGTTTGAAAGCTTCACCTGAACTGATTTCAAGAATCCTTTGATATAATTCAATTCTTCAGAGAGCTTTGCAATTTCCTCGTCAACATTAATGTTTCCTGCAATCGGGATGAAATATTCATTTGATTTTACACGGAACGACAAGGCTGAATCTACTTTTTCTGAAACGTATTGAAAAGAAGTAATGTTTCCTAATTTGATGATAACCGAATCAAAATAAGTTGAAAACTTATCGTTATTGATTACTTTCAATTCGATTGTATCTTTGAACGGAATGTTTTTATCCTTTCTGATACTTCTCACACCGGAAATTACTTCAATAGTAGTTTCAAAATCAGTAATCAAATCGGCATTGAATGGTTTTGATTCCGGCCAAGTTGAAATAATCAAGGCTTCTTCTGTGCTTCTTTCTTTTATCAAATGCCAAATTTCTTCTGTCAAGAATGGCATAAACGGATGCAATAACTTCATATTATTTTCTAGCATTTCTATCGCTTTCGCAAAAGTAACGCTGTCGATTGGTTGTTGGTAGGCCGGTTTAATCATTTCCAGAAACCACGAACAGAAATCATCCCAAACCAATTTATATATTCCCATCAAGGCATCAGAAATCCTGTACTTCTCGAAATTATCTTCAATTTCAGCCAATGTCTGATTCAGTTTTGCTTCGTACCATTCGATTGCGACTTTCGATGATTCTGGTTGTGAAATTGAATCCGAAACTTCCCATCCTTTAATCAATTTGAAAGCATTCCAAATTTTATTAGAAAAGGCTTTTCCTTGGTTGCAAAGTTCCTCATCAAACATAATATCATTTCCGGCAGAAGCACTCAAAAGCAATCCTACACGAACGCCATCAGCTCCAAATTTTTCAATCAAGCCAAGTGGATCTGGAGAATTTCCTAATGATTTCGACATTTTTCGTCTTTGCTTGTCGCGAACCAATCCTGTCAAATATACATTGTTAAAGGGTTTCTCACCTGTATATTCATAACCTGCTATAATCATTCTGGCTACCCAGAAAAACAAGATATCCGGACCTGTAACCAAGTCGTTTGTTGGATAATAGTATTTGAAATCTTTATTTTCTGGTTCTAAAATGCCTCCAAAAACGGCCATTGGCCATAACCAAGAAGAAAACCAAGTGTCGAGTGCATCAACGTCTTGTTTTAAATCTTTTGTTTCAAGTTTAAAGTTTGATGTTTTTTCCTGTGCTAATTTTAAGGCATCTTCAATATTTTCGGCAACTACGAAATCTTCTTTTCCGTCGCCATAATAATAGGCTGGAATTTGCTGACCCCACCAAAGCTGACGTGAAATATTCCAATCGCGGATGTTTTCCAACCAATGACGGTAGGTATTGTCAAACTTTTTTGGGTATAATTTAATTTCTTCGGTTTCTAAAACCGCCTTGATGGCTGGCTTTACCAATTCTTCCATCTTCAAGAACCATTGGTCGGACAAACGTGGTTCGATAACCGCTTTTGTTCTTTCAGAAGTTCCTACTTTATTCAGGTGGATTTCGGTTTTGGCCAAACTTCCGTTTGCTTCAAGCTCTTTTGCAATTTCTTCTCGAACTACAAAACGGTCTTTTCCTTGGTAATGCAATCCGAAGGAATTCAAGCTTGCATCGTCGTTGAAAATATCGATTACTTCAAGATTGTGCTTGTCGCCTAACGCTTTATCGTTTACGTCGTGAGCCGGAGTTACTTTCAAACAACCAGTTCCAAATTCGATGTCAACGTATTCGTCCTCGATGATTGGAATTATTCTTCCTGCAATAGGAACGATTGCTTTTTTCCCTTTTAAATGTGTAAAACGCTCGTCGTTTGGATTGATGCAAATGGCAGTATCTCCAAAAATGGTTTCCGGACGCGTTGTTGCAATCGTTAAAAATTCTTCCGAACTCTCGATTTTATATTTTAGGAAATATAATTTTCCTTGCTGTTCTTCGTAATTTACTTCCTCATCTGATAAAGTTGTTTTTGCTTCCGGATCCCAGTTTACCATTCGGTAGCCACGGTAAATCATTCCTTTGTTGTATAAATCAACGAAGGATTTGATTACAGAAGCCGACATATCTGGATCCATTGTAAATTTTGTTCGGTCCCAATCGCATGAACAACCTAATTGTTTTAGTTGTTCCAAGATGGTTCCACCGTATTTATCGGTCCATTCCCAAGCGTGTTTTAGGAATTCTTCACGTGACAAATCATTCTTGTTGATGCCTTCTTTTTTAAGCTTATCTACTACTTTTGCTTCGGTTGCAATGGAGGCGTGATCGGTTCCTGGAACCCAACAAGCGTTGAATCCTTTTAGTCGGGCACGACGGATTAGAACGTCTTGAATGGTGTTGTTGAGCATGTGTCCCATGTGCAAAACTCCCGTCACGTTTGGCGGTGGAATTACAATGGTGTAAGGTGTCCTGTGGTCGGGTTCTGAATGAAAATAATTGTTTTTCATCCAGTAGTCGTACCATTTTTGCTCAATGGCTTTGGCGTCGAATTGTGATGGAATTGTCATTTTTGTTATACGTTATATGTTATACGTTGTAAGTTATACGGTATTCGTTGTAAGCTAGACGTTGTTTGTTTCTCTATTTGCTCTTTTATATTTTGTCCTGAAGTCTCGGGACGGGAATATGGTTTTATTTTTCTAGCCCTGATGGTTGCAAAATATCCTTTTGTTCTGGGGTTCAGAACAAAAGATATTTGCATCCAGCAGGAATATGGTTTCTGAAAAAGCCCAAGCGATTCGCTCCTAAAAATAGAAATTAAACTTTTGGTACTCTTTTTGTAATGGATACAAAAGTAAATAATTAACGGAGTATAAAAAATTAACTTTAATAATTTGTACTTTAATTAAAAGAAAGTAAATTTACCTAACCGAAATAACTATTTTACAATGAAAAAATTATTACTTTTATTAGCTTTTGTTGGTGCTAGTGCGACTGGATTGGCACAAACTGGACCGAAAATCGAGTTCACGGCGAAGGACAATACGATTGATTACGGAACGGTTTCGAAGGAAACGGATAATGGTTTGAGAAGTTTTGAGTTTAAAAATACGGGAAATGCTCCTTTGATTATTTCGAATGTGCAGTCAACATGTGGTTGTACGGTTCCGTCGTTTCCGAAAGAGCCGATTTTACCGGGAAAAACTGGGAAGATTGATGTGAAATACAATATGGCTCCAGGTGCGATTCGAAAAACGATTACGGTTGAGTCGAACGCTGTGAATTATGATGGCGGAAAAGTGCCATTGAAAATCAAGGGTGAGGTGATTGTGAAAAAGGAAGTGAATCCTTTGGAGAAGAAAAAATCGATTTTAGAGAAGAGCTAATTTGAGCTTTAGGATATAGAAACTGTCAGAAATGGCAGTTTTTTTTGTTTTAATTTTCAAGGATTAAGATTTCTACTCTTCGGTTTCCTGCACGTTCTTCTTCTGATTTTTCTGGTAATGGGTAGATAGGTTGTGTACTTCCGAAGCCTTTGAAGGTTACTCTGGTTTTGTCGATTCCTTGTCCTACTAGGAAATTTTTGATGGCTTTTGCTCGTTCTTCGGAAAGCTTGCCTTTATTTGATGGATTGCAACAAATGTGGCCTTGAATTTCGATTTTTAGCGTTGGATTGTTTTGCATTACAAGCAATAATTCATACAATTTCCCTCTTGATTCGTTGACGATTGCGAAGGTATTGAATTGGAAATTTAGGTTTTCTATTTTTAATTTTTCTCCTGCTTTTGATTCGTTTACTTGCTTCATAAAATTTACATCAAGCATGTATTCAGAGGTTGTTCCGTTTGGATTGCTTATGGAAATTTTATCGGGATAATTCGCAACTGGTTTGGGTTTTACTTCAGCTACTTCTGCCTTTTTGATGCCTAGAATTTCATCTTCACGAGCTAAATCTTTTTCAAGAATATAATAGATAGTTACTTTTCTGTTCTCGGCTTTTTCTCCTACTTGTGAATGGAGCTTTCCAAAGCTTCTTGTTTTGAAATCTTCTCTAATTTTTACTTTTCCAGCGATTTCGTTGAAAATAAAACTCACCCGTTTTTTGGCTAAAGTATCATTGAAACCTACACTTCCATCTTCATCAGTGTAACCGTTTATGGCGACGATTTTCACTTCTTTGTTGGCTTCCATCCAAGTGTTTAATTTACTTATTTCGGCTTTTTGCAATTCAAATTTATTGCTTTCGAAGAAAACAGAAAATTGTTCCTGTGAAAATCCAGAAACAGCAATAAAAAACAATACTATTGAAAGATATTTTTTCATTTTAATATAGAATGTATGACGAATGTAGGTATTATTTACTGATTACCATAATTTCCACCCTTCTATTGGCGTCGCGTTCTTCTTCGTTTTTTTCGGGTAAAGGGTAAATTGGCTTGGCACTTCCGAAACTTTTAAAGCCCAATCGGTTTTTATTGATGCCGTTTTGGATTAAGAAATTATAGACCATCTTAGCCCGTAATAATGCGATTTGGTGGGAATCGTCAAGCATACAGCAAATGTGACCGTGGATTTCTATTTTTAGATTTTCATTGGCTTTCATAATTTGCAATAAATCCTCAAGAATAGGTCGGGATTCTACTCTAACAATATCGCTATGGTTGTAGAAGTTTAGGTTTTCGAGTTTGAGCTTCTCCCCTACTTTAGATTCGGTGATTTGTTTTGAAAGCTTGGAATCTTTGGGAGGTTCAACTTGTTCCGGTTTCTTTATTTGTTTATAATAAACAATTGCCTTCCTATTTTCGCTTTGTACTTTTGATTGTTGAAAGTTTTCTCCAAAACCGATTATTTCAGCATTTTTGACATTGAAATTATTAGATTTAAGTGTTGACAGAACTGAATTTGCTCTTCTTAAAGACAAATCCTTGTTATATTCATCTGTATCTACAAAATCACAATAGCCTTCAATTTTTGTAACCTCGATCGAATCGATAGATTCCAGCCAATTGTTTAATTTTTGAGTGGATTTTTCGTTTGGAATGTCTTTATCAAAATCAAAAAATAAGTCTATTTTTTCTTGAGCTGATAAGGGGTTTATACATAAAAATAATAGTAGGATGAAGTAGTTTCGTTTCATTTGGGTATTTTTATACTAAACGATTGGTTTGGGATATTATTATATAAAAAAAACACCTGCAAATAGAAACTTGCAGGTGTTTTAGATATTTAGAAGAAATTATCGTGTGAACAATAATTCTCTGTATTTAGTCAATGTCCAAGTTTCGTCATCCACTAAAAGCTCTAATTTATCGCAGTGTTCTCTGATTACTTCGAAGTATGGTTTCACTTTGTCACAGTAGGACTCCGCCATTTTATAACCGTCAGTCAAGGCGTTTGCTTTTTTTCTAGCCTCGGTCATTGCTTCAACATTGGTGTTGATACCTTCGATATGACCCGAAATTTCTCTGATCAGAACGATTTGCTCCTTACCGATTTTTTCAAATTCCGATCCAAAGATTTCTTTCAAACCTTTTACGTTTTCAATCAAGGTGTTTTGATACTTGATAGCGGTTGGAATCACGTGATTTCTAGCGATATCGCCAAGAACTCTACCTTCGATTTGGATTTTCTTGGTGTATTCTTCCAATTCGATTTCGTAACGGGCTTCCACCTCAACGTGGTTCATAATCTTCAAATCGCTGAACAAATCCAAAGCTTGTTTAGACACTTTTGCTTTTAGAGCCGATGGAGTAGTTTTGAAATTGCTCAAACCTCTTTTCTTGGCTTCTTTTTCCCAAGCTTCGCTGTATCCGTCGCCTTCGAAGAGGATATTTTTTGAAGTCTTGATGTATTCTCTCAATACATTAAAGATGGCTTCGTCTTTCTTCAAATCTTTTTTCTCGATTAAAGTATCAACTTCTTTCTTGAAATCAATCAATTGTTTTGCAACGATTGCGTTTAAAGTCGTCATTGCATTCGCACAGTTTGCAGATGAACCAACGGCTCTGAATTCGAATTTATTTCCTGTAAAGGCAAAAGGAGAAGTTCTGTTTCTGTCCGTGTTATCCAAAAGAACATCTGGAAGTTTCCCAACAACGTTCAATTTCAAATCTGTTTTTTCCTCTGGAGATAATTTTCCGTCCGATACACCTTCTAGGTTTGACAGAACTCTTGTCAATTGTTCTCCGATGAAAACTGAGATAATTGCCGGAGGAGCTTCGTTAGCACCAAGCCTGTGGTCGTTACTTGCTGTTGCAATTGCAGCTCTCAATAATGACTCATAAGTATCAACCGCTTTGATAGTGTTTACAAAGAAAGTCAAGAACTGTAAGTTGCTCATTGGTGTTTTTCCTGGACTCAACAAATTTACTCCAGTATCTGTTGCCAATGACCAGTTGTTGTGTTTTCCTGAACCGTTCACTCCTTTGAAAGGTTTTTCGTGGAAAAGCACTTTAAAGTCGTGACGTTCTCCTACTTTCTGCATCACATCCATCAATAATGAGTTGTGATCTACTGCAAGATTCGTCTCTTCGAAGATTGGAGCCAACTCAAATTGGTTTGGAGCCACCTCGTTATGACGTGTTTTTACTGGAATTCCAAGATACATACACTCTTCTTCCAATTCACGCATATAATTCAAGGCACGAGAAGGAATTGAACCAAAATAATGATCGTCCAATTGTTGTCCTTTTGCAGAAGTATGTCCCAAAAGTGTTCTTCCAGTCATGATGATATCAGGACGAGAATTTGCCAAAGAGCTGTCGATCAAGAAATATTCTTGTTCCCAACCTAAAGTAGCCGTTACCTTTTTTACATTCTTATCAAAATATTTGCAAACTTCTGTTGCAGCTTCGTCAATTGAATTTAAGGCTCTCAACAAAGGTGTTTTATAATCTAATGCTTCTCCTGTATAAGAAATAAATACAGTTGGAATACATAAAGTTGTTCCGAAGATAAAAGCTGGAGATGTTGGGTCCCAAGCCGTATAACCACGAGCTTCGAATGTGTTTCTGATTCCTCCATTTGGAAAACTAGAAGCATCTGGCTCTTGCTGAACCAATTGAGCTCCACCAAATTTCTCTAATGGATCGCTACCGTCATAAGACGTTTCGAAAAAAGCATCGTGTTTCTCGGCTGTTGTTCCTGTTAGGGGTTGAAACCAGTGGGTATAATGTGTCACTCCTTTAGAAAGAGCCCATTCTTTCATACCCATAGCGATATAATCGGCTAATTTTCTGTCAATTTTTGTTCCGTGTTGCACGGCATCCTGAACTCCTTTGAAAGCATCTGAAGTCAAAAATTGCTTCATTGCCTTGTTATTAAAAACATTTGCACCGAAGATGTTTGATTTTCTATCGGCTTCTTCAAATTTAACTGGTTTTCTGCTGGAAGCTTCTTTTAGAGCCTGAAAACGTAATGTTGACATAAAAATAAAGTTTTAAAAGTTATAACACCCCTATTAATTCGATGCAAAGATATTATTTTTTTAAACTTGAAAAACAAATACCCTATTTTTTTAGGGGTAAAAATGATTTTTTATCAAATTAAAGTGAAATATCGGAATTTTAGCGGAGAATAATCCTTTACTATCATTATATAATTACCAACATAAAGTTAAATACGTTAAATAATGCATAATCAATTTCATCGCTAGTTTATTTATGGGTAACTTTAGAAAACAAATTGCTAAACAAAATAAATTTATGAGTAACAAGAAATTAATTATAGGAGTGGCATCGGGAGTTGCTCTCCTAACTGCTGTAGGAATTCTTTTATACAAAAAAAAGAAAACTAAAAAAGAAAGATTTATTGACGAGGCTGAACATCTTGCTGAAAACTTTAAAAGCAAATTAAATAACCTACAGCGAAAAGCTCAAAAAGAATTCAAAAATGTTTCGTCGAGTGGCGAGGAGTTGACCAATGTAGCAAAAGAGAGAGTAAATGACTGGTTGAGTAAGGCAGGCAATTGATTGCATTTAAAGCATGCATACTTAAACAATACACCTAAAAGCTTTACAATTATGTAAGGCTTTTTTGTTTAGTCTTAAATGTTAAAACACGAATTCTGTAATATTTTTAAAATATCCTATAACTGTTCAAAGCAATTTTTAGGGAATTTTACTAAATCTGATAAGCTACCCTGATTTCTCCTTTCATCAGATAAATTAAACCTACTAAAATTGCACAAAAATGGAAAATGCTAATCTTTACAACAAAACTGGAAGCTTGAAATTTATACCACTTTCTTCAAAAATAACAACCGATTTTTTTTCGGAAAAGAAAAAACCTTCGGAACAAACGCTCCCCGAAATATTATTCTTGACAACCTATCCTCCTCGTGAGTGTGGGATTGCCACTTATTCTGAAGACTTAATCAAAGCTTTGAGAAATCAGTTTGTATATTCGTTTGACATTCAGATTTGTGCATTGGAAAGCAAAAAGGAAAAACACACCTATAAAAATAAGGATGTAAAATACATATTGGACACTTCGGATGCTCAATCTTATAAAGACTTGGCAGAAAAAATCAATGCCGACAACAACATCAAAGTGGTTTTGTTGCAACATGAATTTGGATTGTTTTCTGAAGGCGAAACTCATTTTCTTGAATTCGTATCAAACGTAAACAAGCCGATTGTTTTTGTATTCCATACGGTTCTTCCAAGACCCGACGAAGTATTCAAGCAAAAAGTGCAACATTTATTGGATCATGCTTCGGGAATTATCGTAATGACAAATGGTGCTTCGGAAATTCTTTCTAGAGATTATGTTGTGGAAGGAGCTAAAATTAGCGTGATTCCTCACGGAACGCATTTGGTTCCGCATTTAGATAAAGATGATTTGAAGGAAAAATATGGATTACAGAACCGAAAAGTGCTTTCAACCTTCGGTCTTTTGAGTTCCGGAAAAAGCATCGAAACAACACTTGAAGCCCTTCCGAAAATCATCAAAACTTCTCCGGAAGTGCTTTTTCTAATCATCGGAAAAACTCACCCGACAGTTGCCTTAAACGAAGGCGAAATCTATCGTGAATTTCTTCAGGAAAAAATCATCAGCTTGAATTTACAGAATCACGTTAAATTCATCAACAAATATTTGCCTTTGGACGAACTTTTAGAATATCTGCAACTGACAGATGTGTATTTGTTTACTTCCAAAGATCCGAATCAAGCCGTTAGCGGCACCTTTGCCTACGCTTTAAGCTGTGGATGTCCTGTGGTTTCTACACCTATTCCGCATGCTGTTGAATTTTTAGCAGGCGATACTGGATTGCTATTCGACTTTGGAAATTCCAACGAATTGGCAGAATGTGTCAACCGACTGTTATTTGATGTTCAACTAAAAAGAAACATTATCTCAAACGGATTGCATAAAATTACATGTACGGCTTGGGAAAATTCGGCTGTTGCACATGCTCAATTCTTGCAAAAAGTTTCAGAAAATCAGATTGAGCTTCATTATAGAAATCCTGAAATCAATTTAGACCATATTAAGAAAATGACAACCGATTTCGGGATGTTGCAGTTTTCAATTCTGAATCAGCCTGATATTAATTCTGGTTACACGATTGATGACAATGCAAGGGCAATGATTGCAATGTGTCAGCATTATAAAATGACACAGGATCCATCTGATTTGAAATACATTAAAATATACTTGGATTTTATAGCCTATTGTGAGCGACCTGACAACCAGTTTTTGAATTATGTTGATTATAATAAAAATTTTACGAGTCAAAATGCCGAAGTGAATCTTGAAGATTCAACCGGAAGGGCCATTTGGGCTTTGGGATATTTGATTTCGCTTTCGCATATCATCCCTGAAGAGCTTACCAACAAGGCCGAAAGCATATTTGAAAGAACTTTTGAATGTTCGAAAAATACACATTCAACCCGATCAATGGCCTTTATCATAAAAGGATTATACTACTATAATAGAACCGTTGAAAATGAAAATGCCATCGAGCTTACTAAAATTTTGGCTGACCGATTGGTTCAAATGTATCGTCATGAATCTTCTCCAGGATGGGAATGGTTTGAAAGCTATCTGACGTATGCCAACAGCGTTTTGCCCGAAGCCTTATTATGTGCTTACACGATGACCGATGATTTGAAATATAAAATCATTGCAAAAGAATCGATGGATTTCTTGATGGCAAAAACTTTTACAGATGATGCCATAAAAGTAGTGAGCAACCGAAGCTGGGAAATAAAAGGACAAAAAACGGAGGTTTATGGCGAACAGCCTATTGATGTTGCTTATACCATCATTACTTTGAGAAAGTTCCACGACATCTTTAAGCACAAGGATTATTTGGAGAAGATGGAAATGGCCTTCAACTGGTTTTTAGGAAACAACCATTTGCAACAAATCATCTACAACCCTTGTACAGGCGGATGCTTTGATGGCTTGGAAGAAACCAATGTGAATCTTAACCAAGGTGCTGAATCAACCGTTAGCTATTTGATGGCAAGATTGATGAGCTATAAATATTTTGGCAATGAGAATAATATTTACCACAGAAGAAAAACGAAAGCATTTAGAATGCAGGAATTGTAATAATTTTTTTTAGACACGAATTTTCAGAAATTTAAATTGTGTCTTATGAATAAAAAAGGGAAACATTTACGTTTCCCTTTTTTATGCTTTCTAAAATAAATTTTAGTTTAAAATCTTAATATTGCTGTCGTCAATTCCGTAGGCTTCTATTACGGCATTATAATCTTCAAAGTTTACTGCATTTCCGCCTCTTGAAAAATAACCAGGAACGATAACAATTCTGAAGGTTTGATTGTTGATGAACTGTGGTGTAGTGGCCAAATTATAAGTTCCTCCAGCATAAATTGTAAAATCTACTCTGCTAAAATCAAAATCATAATCCAATTCTCCTTCGTTTAAGAATAACGTTCTTGGAATCAACTGCCAGATTGGAGTTTGAGGATTGATTGTTCCTGTCATTCTGTAAATCAAGATGTTGTCTGAATCAAAAATTGCTGGATTCAAATCTCTTCGAATCATGTATTCATTTTGGTTCAATTGGAAATTCACATTTTGAAGTTCAAAAACTTCACTTTCTACGGAAGCTCCGTCTAGCCCGTCTCTTCCCGGAGGTCCTTGATCACCTTCACAACTTTGTAGGACGGTCATTGCAACTACTGCTAATAGTAAAAATATACGTTTCATAATTTATAAGAATTTATTGGTTTATAAAAGTATTTCAAAAACCAAACCAAAAAAAAGTATTTAAGATAACTTTAATGGTTTTCGCTGTTGATGTACAATTGAAGGAACGAACTCAAATCCAATTGATGCAATTGCTGTGGATTGTTGATGATCGGTTTCATCCGAAAATGTTCGTTGGAAATGTAGTACAGCAAGCCATTTTCGGTTGCAATTCCTTCCACTTGATGGTAGGGCATTGCAAGGGTAATTTTTCGTTTGTTGCCCGAAAAAAAATCGGTGTTCTTGTAATCATATAAAAGGTAAACAAAAGGCTTTAGCTGTTTGCTGTAACCGCATAAAGCGATGAGTTTTTTATCTTCGAGATAGGTTGCTCCTGTAATTAATCCGTTTACATCCAATTCTGATTTGAATTTGGCGGTATAGCTTCCGGGAAGTTTAGGCAACACATATAAAGCCGTCTTTTTGCCTGTCCATTGTTTTGTAAAAAGATAGATGCTGTCCTTGCTAACGATAAAAGCTTCGCAATCAAAATCAGTCGTATTGGCTTTGCTTCGGATGAACTCAACTTGATTGGAATAGGCAAACGCGATGGTATCCATCTGCGGGTTATTTGCCTTGAGCGACATTTTCGCTATTCTTATAATTTGTAAATCTTTGCGAACTCCACTTACATTATTACCAAAATTGCCGATATAGAAATAAGCACTGTCTTGCGAAATCTCTTCCCAATCGGTGTTTTTGAGTCCGTTCAAAGGATAACGGCCTATTATTTTTCCTATGGTGTCGAGAGCATAAATGTTAATATCGGTATCATCGTTATGGGTCCACAATTGATTTTCGAAATAAACCAATCCCGAGGTTTCATTCAGAGTGTCGGATAAGGTTACAGAAAAAATAGGGTCGATCTTTATATTTTCATAGAGGCAACTTCCGTCGTTTAAAATTGCCGATGGATTGTAGTTTTTCGCCAAAGCATCCGTGCAACCTGCGAGTTGTGCTTCTGCCGAAAGGCTTATAAAAAATAATAAAAAGAGGAAACTGTATTTCATAACTTATTTTACTGCAGTGCCATTTTTCTTGAAGATTTTATCGAAAAATAGGACATGATACAGCAATGCGTTTTCCCAGTATTCCCAAGTGTGGGCTCCCGGGCGTTCGGTATAGTCGTGGTTTACTTTTGCATAAACCATACGTCGGTGAAGTTCGCGATTGGGCTCAATCAGGAAATCATCTACACCACAATCGATGATAAGTTCGATATTGTTGGCCTTTATTTTATTGATCATTCCGATAACAGCGTGCGAATCATAGACTTCCTGCGAAGCTCCTTCGGGTCCGAAAACCGGTTCCATCAATTTGTTGATTTTTTCGGGTGTGTCTCGGTTACGGATTCCTCCCATATCCACGGCTCCACTCATGCTTCCGGCTCCTGCAAAAAGTTCGGGATGGCGTGTGGAAAGGTATAAAGCTCCGTGACCACCCATTGAAAGTCCAGTGATGACACGGCCGTTCTTTTTGGCAATGGTCCGGTAGGTCTTGTCGATTTTCTGGATGACTTCCTTGGTGATGTAGGTTTCGAATTGGCTTTCTTTATTAACCGGACTGTCGAGATAGAAGCTGAAATTTTCGCCTTCGGGCATGACAAAGATGATGTTGTATTGGTCGGCCAGATCATGCACGAGCATCTTGTTTGGTGTACTCTTGAGCCAATCTCTAAAATGACCGTAGGCCCCGTGAAGCAGATAGACAACAGGATAATTAGCCTTGCTTTTGGTATAAGAATTCGGCAACACGACGGCTGCTTTGTATGTTTTGTCCATTGCAATGCTGCGGATTTCGAGGGTATCTACCTTTGCAGCGAAAGCGGAAAAAAATGTTGTTAAGAAGAGTATGAGCGTGATTATGTTCTTCATGGGGGTTAATTTTGATAATTGTAAAGATAAAGGATTTTGTGAAGTATTTAAAGATTAAAAGATTTACACTTGAGTAATTTGGCTATATTTGGAAAGATTAAAGGTTTTGGAAATATTATAGACTATATAACAAATAGGGAAGCATAGCAAAATTTTAATTAAATAATTATGACAATAAAAGAAGCATTAATTACTGTTTTAGATAATTATAATGGAACCTTAACTTATCTTGAAGTCTTAGACAAAATAAATGAACATCAATATGTTGATTGGACAAATGCAAAAACGCCAGGTGATACGGTTGCTGCACAATTAGGTCGTTTTATAAGACATAATGACACAAGAATTAAAAGGGTTAAAGGTAAAAGAGGATATGAATATTATTCTTCAAAATTTGAAAAAGAAATTAATCTTTCAGAAATCTTAAAAACTGAAAATTTAATTGAAATAAAACTTCCGACAACTTCTAAAACATATCAGGAAAGGCATCTACATAAGCTATTAAGTAGTTACTTAAATAGTCAAAACATCTTTAGTAAAACAATTTTTCACGAAAAATCAGCGAATAGTAAAGATGATTATCAAAAATGGATTCATCCAGATATGATTGGAATTAATTTTTTAAATCTTCAAAATAAAGCTAGTAATGCATTAATGAAAATTATTAATAAGGATGATGCTTTTGATTTAATATCTTATGAAATAAAAAGAGAAATCAAATCTGATTACGAATTAAAAAAATGTTATTTCCAAGCTGTATCAAATTCTAGCTGGGCAAACTATGGATATTTAGTTGCGTTTGAAATAAGTAAAAATTTGATTTCCGAAATGGAACGATTAAGTCAGTCATTTGGAATTGGTGTAATTGAACTAAAAGCTAATCCTTACGAAAGTAAAATTCTTTTTGTATCAAAATATAGAGAATTAGATTTCAAAACCATAGATAAACTTTGCGAAATAAATCCTGATTTTGAGAGATTCATTTCACAAACTGAAACTACATTAAATGCTCCTGAGAAATATTTAAAAGCCACAAGAAAAGAATTCATAGATTTTTGTGATAAGTATTTTGAGAAAGATTCAGAAATAGAAATCTACTGCAAAGAGCATAATATTCCTTTTGAAGATGATAAAAATATGTAAGTATGAAATACATAATCGCTTTCCTCTTCTCCATCTCTCTAAACACCTATTCCCAAACCAAGGAAGTTAACAAAGACAGCCTCGATTGGGAAAAACAAGGCTATGTCTTTCAAGACGGCGACAATCTAAATAAATTAGAAGTTTCCAAGCAAAATGGCACCATAAGCTTGTATTCGGACATCAAGAAAGACCATCGGATTTTTGGTTATGAAAAACCTGATGTGAAATCTAAAAGGAAGATTCTCTTTTCTGTTTTTACGTTTGATGTAAAGGACAATCCTTGTAATTGTGAATTTGGTTCCTACTATGAAACCTCATCTATGAAGGATATTACCTTAAAATATGTTGGAGACGTAAAGTCTTTTATTAAAGTCGATTTGCTTCAGAACGACACCAAACTTGGAACTGTTTATTTTGAGAAGAAATGGGTGGAATTTGAATAGCTCTTAAACATCATTCCTCATACCAACTCCCTAAAATACTGCAACAAAATCCCATCGTTCTCCAAAGTTGGCGTGAAAACCTCCAAAATGGCAGGTTTAGTATTTTGCAAAAACAAAACGGATAATGCTTCGGAAAGGTTGTTTTCAGTACTTGCCGTTAGGTAATCAAAACCATACATCTTGGCCAAATGTTCGGCTGTGAAGCAATGCGAAGTTTCAAAAAACTCATTGAAGACAGGCGTTTCGGCATGACCGGGAAGAATCCTAAAGATGCCTCCTCCTCCATTGTTGATGATTATGATCTTGAAATTCGACGGAATGTATTTGTTCCAAAGTGCGTTGCTGTCATACAGGAAACTGATGTCGCCCGTGATGAAAGTCGTCTGTTTTTTATTGACGAAAGAAGCTCCGATTGCCGTTGAAGTGCTTCCATCGATTCCACTTGTTCCTCGGTTGCAATAGACTTCTATCGATGGATCGATGTCAATCAGTTGAGCATAACGGATGGCCGAACTGTTGCTGATTTGTATGTGGCTGTCTTTTGGAAGAGCCGAAATTACTCTATCAAAAACAATAAAATCAGAGAACGGAATCTTGGAAAGATAAAGGTCGTGCTTTTCTTTTCGGAAGGTTTTGATGTCCTGCCCTTTTTGGAAATAATTGCTTTCCACAATTTTTGTCAAAGGCAGGAAAGCGTTGAAAAACTGTTGTGGCGAAGTTTTGAAATGTTCGGACAAAGCTCCGAAAGTGTCGTAAGCCCTCAAGGTGTCAATGTGCCAATGGTGTTGCGGTTTGTATTTTCTTAAAAATGCTTTTATTCTTTTTGAAACCACCATTCCGCCAAAAGTAACCAGGATTTCTGGACGGAAATCCTCAAAATTTTCGGTTGCAAAAGGCGTGATAATCGTATCGATGTTGTTAATGAAAGTAGGATGATGCAGGTTGGATGTAGTTTCGGTCAAAACCATAACCGATGGGTCGTTTGACAACTGCTGGATGATGGCTTCATCAATTACATTCGGGTCGTTCACTCCCACCAAAATCATCTTTTTTGAAGCGGTGTTCCAAGTTCCGGCAAAGGCACTCAAATCCCCAATTGGGACAATCCGCGGTTCATCTGCGGAAGCGGGAATAGTTATTGAAAGTGCATCAACGGTTTCATACAAAGGCTCTTCAAAAGGGGCATTGATGTGAACCGGACCTTTTTGGAAAATAGAAATATTTATGGCTTCGTTGATTTTCGAATCGTTTTCGGCAGAAGCATCTTCGTGCAAATTGGCATTGTATAAGATATGATTCGCAAACACATTTTCCTGACGGATGGTTTGGCCGTCGCCAATATCAATCTTGTCATGAGGACGGTCGGCTGAAATGACCACCAACGGAATTTGGCTGTAAAATGCTTCTGCCAAGGCCGGGTAATAATTGAGTAAAGCCGAACCCGAAGTGCAGACAAGGGCAACTGGTTTCTTGGTTTGCTGGGCAATTCCCAAAGCAAAAAACGCAGCACAACGCTCATCGGCGATGCTGAAACATTTAAAGTTAGGATTATTGACGAAACCGATGGTTAAGGGAGCATTTCTGGAACCTGGGGAAATGACGATATTGGTGAGTCCTTTTGAGGCACAAATTTCGATGATGCTTTGTGCCAAAGGTATTTTCGGGTAAATCATTTTTTTAATTTCTGAACTACAAAGTTACAAAGTTAAGAAGGCTTTTTAACTAACAATTAAAGATATATTAACTGATGATTCTCTATATTTGTTGCTGTTGACCCTTTAAATACAATCCAAAATGAAGCATTTAACTCTATTTTTTTCTTTGTTTCTTCTTTTATTATCGAATGGAATTGAAGCTCAAAACAGCATCAATTTTAGCGAAGAAAGTCTGCCAAAACTACTCGAACGTTCTAAAAAAGAGAACAAACCGATTTTTTTGATGATTTATGCCGAATGGTGTCCTCATTGCAACAAAATGAAGAAGGAAGTTTTTAATACTGCTGAAGTGGCCGATTTTATGGAGAAGAATTTCATCTGTGCTTGGCAGGATGTTGAGAAAGAAAATGGAGATTTCATCAAGAAAAAATTCGACGTAAAGTCCTATCCTACCTTTGTTTTCTTGGATAAAAATGAAACTCTACTTTATAATCTTTCGGGCGAATACAAAACCGATGCACTGATTCAGGAAGCAAAAAATGCACTCAATCCGAAAATGCAATTGCCTTACTTGGAGCAACAATTTTTGAATGATCCAAGTAATGTTGACAAATGCCTGGCGTATATCCTAACACTCGGAAAAGGTAAAGAACGGAAGCAAATTTCGATTCCGGCCCATAAATATCTGGCAACCCAAAAGGAACAAGATTTGGTGAGCGACAAGAACTGGAAAGTAATTGCGAATGCTGTGACCGATATTGAATCGAGGGAATTTCAATATGTTCTGAAAAATCAGCCCGCTTTTGAAAAGCTGACTTCGCCTTTGAGGGTTGAGCGAAAAATAAACAGTATGGTATCGGAATCCTTGAAGCCTTTCACTGAAAATCTGGATACGATTCAATATTTCAAAAACCGAAAAATTGCCAAAACCATCAGCCTCCACAAAACGGATTCGCTGATTTTTATGTTTGATGTTACTTTGGCCGAGCGAACCCAAAATTGGAATCTATATAAGAAAACAACAGCTGAATCGGTCGAAAAATATTATTGGAACGATTCCCGAATGCTCAAAGAAATTGGACAGACCTATTTGAAGAACATCGCCACAATTCCAGATTTGAACAACGCCCTAAAATGGACAGAACGTGCAATTACGCTAGAACCCTCCTATGACGGATATTTGTTGACGGCACAATTGTATCATAAAGCAAAAGACAACAAGCAAGCCATTGTATATGCCCAAAAGGCTAAAGATTTCTCCGAATCGATGGGATGGAATCCGACGGATGCTAAAAAATTATTACTAAAACTTGGTGTAAAATAATCAATATGGAAATTAAAATCCGATTTGCCACTCTTGCCGATTTACCTGCTATTTTAGAAATCGTCAATCACGCTATTTTGAACACAACCGCCATTTATGACTATGATGCACGAACGCTGGAAGAGCAAAAAAATTGGTTTGAGGAAAAGCAAATTTCAAAATTTCCTGTTATTGTAGCTGAAAATGATAAGGAAGTTTTGGGTTTTGGAACCTTTGGAAATTTCAGAGTAAAAGTGGGCTATCGATTTACAATAGAACATTCCGTTTATGTAACTGAAAATGCCATCGGAAAAGGCGTGGGAAAATTACTCCTTCAAAAACTGATTGATTTGGCGAAAGAACAAAAATATCATTCGATGATTGGTGTCATCGATGCTTCGAACTCGGGAAGTATTGAATTCCATAAGAAATTCGGATTTAAAGAAACCGGAATTCTTAAAGAAGCCGGGTATAAATTTGATAAATGGTTGGATGTTTCTTTGATGCAACTTGTTTTTTAGTTTTCAGTCGCAGTCGCAGTTTTCAGTGCATTTTGTGACTGAAAACTGTGACTGGAAACTGCGACTGAAAACTATCCCACAATCCAATCAATAATTTCCTTATCCGTTGGAAGCGTTTTTGGAGGAACCACTTTCATCAATTCTCCTTTTTCATTCAACAGGTATTTCTGGAAATTCCATTCTACTTCTGAATCCTGAAGTCCGTTTTTATCTTTTTGAGTTAGAAATTGATAAATCGGAGCCATGTCATCTCCTTTCACAGAAATTTTGTCCATCATTGGGAAGGTCACGCCGTAGTTTCTTTCGCAAAACGTTGCAATTTCTTCATTGCTTCCTGGTTCTTGTTCCATAAAATTATTAGCTGGAAAACCAACAATCACTAGATTCCTATCTTTGAATTTATCGTAAATGGCTTGCAAATCCTTGTATTGAGGTGTCAATCCGCATTTTGAAGCAGTGTTCACAATCATTATTTTCTTACCTTTTAGGGAGGCGAAATCAAATTCTTTTCCTGATAAATCGGTTACTTTAAATTGGTAGATGTTTTGTTTGTCCATTGTTTTACTTTTTTCGTTAGCCGTTGATGCCTTTTTGTTTTGAGCTGTGTTTTCTTGGCAGGCTACCAAGCTTGCTACTGCAACGGCAGTCATAAATAGATTTTTCATTGTTTTTTATTTTCGATAAAATTAAGCAATATGCGTATTCGGTTTGGCAATATTTTGTTAAATCAAACCGCCAGACAATGTTCAACAATAGTTAATGTTTTTTCCTTACCTATGAATATAAATCGATTATTGTTAAATTTATCAATCACTAATACATAAATTTGTATTAACTAAACCTAAAATTCTATGACACAGGAAGAATTATTGCCTTTGGTTCTTAAAAAGGACGACAAAGCTTTTACGGTATTATATGACATGTATTCAAAGAATCTTTACGGAATCATCTATAATCTAATACGTGACCACGAAGAATCAGAAGACGTACTTCAGGAAGTTTTTGTAAAAATCTGGAAAAATATCGAAAGTTATAACGAAAGTAAAGGCCGTTTCTTCACCTGGATACTCAATATCGCTCGGAATACCGCCATCGACAAACTCCGATCGAAAGGATTTAACAACAACCAAAAAAACTTATCGGCTGATAATTTCGTACATCTGTTAGATGACAGTAACAAATTATCGAACATGATTGACACTATTGGAATTCAAGAATTCGTAAAGAAACTGAAGCCAAAATGCATCAAGATTATCAACCTTTTATTCTTTAAAGGCTATACACAGCAAGAGGCTTCGGAAGAATTGGAAATTCCGCTTGGAACCGTGAAAACCCAGAACAGAAACTGCATTAATGATTTAAGAACCTTTTTACAAGTATGATGGAAGTGAGAGAATATATCGAATCTGGAATTTTAGAACTTTATGTTTTTGGAATTCTAACCGATGCAGAAACCGAGGAAGTGAGTGCTATGGCAGAGAAGCATCCCGAAATCAAGGATGAAATTCTATCGATAGAAAAAGCCGTAATCAGTTTGTCCTTCAGCATGTCACCTTATCTTTCGGCTGCCAATTATGATCGAATCAGAAAACAACTATTAGAGAAGCACGGCGTTGAAGAAGGTGTTGTTGAGATGAAACCAAGAAGCAATGTAGGCCTTTTCATAGGATGGGCGGCAGCTATAGTTTTAATGTTTGGTGTTGGCTATCAATACACACAACTGGATGATGCCAAAGAGCAGATTGTAAACGTTGAATCGGAAAGAAAAGAGTTGGAAAAAGAATTCAATTCACTTCAAATCGACAAGCAAAAAACAGAAAGCATTCTGTCCATAATCCGTGACAACAACAATACGGTTGTGGCTCTTGGCGGTCAAGCCATTTCGCCAGAATCGAAAGCAAAAGTATATTGGAACCAAGCCACACAGTCGGTTTACGTTGATGCGTCTGGATTGCCAGAACCGCCAGAAGGAATGGTCTATCAGGTTTGGGCTTTGAAACTCAATCCTCTTACGCCAACAAGCATCGGTTTATTGGAAGATTTCAAGGCTAATGAAGCTAGATTGTTCAATGTAAACAGTACAGGAGAAGCTGAAGCATTTGGAATCACACTTGAACCAGCTGGCGGAAGCCTTACTCCTACTTTAGAACAACTTTATACACTTGGAAAAGTATAGATTGATTGAAAAATTGAAAGATTGAAGGATTTAAAGACTTAATGAAACTTAATTCCTTAATGGTTTAAATAAGAAAGGCTCAACTTATGTTGAGCCTTTTGCAATATCAATTTGTGAAAATTTATGTTGAAGCATTGAAGCTTATTTCTTTAAATATTTCTTATGCTTAAAGTATGCGAAACTAGCCAATACCGTCACAATTGCTAGCGAATAATAAAACTCAACCGGTGTCACGACTTGATCGCCACTTGCATAAGAATGCAATCCTGAAAGGTAGAAATTCACTCCAAAATAGGTCATCATGATCGAATAGAACGCCAAGATACTCATCAAGTTGAACGTCCATTTTCCTCTGAATAATGGCACAAATCGTGCGTGAATCACAAAAGCATACACCATAATGCTGATTAAAGCCCAAGTTTCTTTCGGATCCCATCCCCAATAACGTCCCCAGCTTTCGTTGGCCCATTGTCCTCCAAGGAAGTTTCCGATGGTAAGCATTACTAAACCAATCGTCATGGCCATTTCGTTGATATAGGTAATTTCTTGGATGTTCAAATTCATTTTCACCTTGTTCTTTTCATTGGTAAACAGCATCAAAATCAAGGAAACCACACCCAAAATCATTGCTAACGTAAGCGGTCCATAACTTCCTACAATAACTGCCACGTGAATCATCAACCAATAGGAATTCAAAACCGGTTGAAGGTTTGCAATTGCAGGATCCATCCAGTTCCAATGTGCAATCATTAAGATCATTGAAGCAACAAATGTTCCAGAAGCAACAGTAAGTTTCGATTTTCTGTCGAATGCCAAAGTAAAAAACATCGTTGCCCAAGCCACATAAATCATCGATTCATAGGCATCACTCCAAGGTGCGTGACCTGAAATGTACCATCTTGCAATCAGTCCAAGTGTATGCAAAGCAAAAAAGAAACCTATCAAAATATGGAAACCGTTGATGACCATACGAATGGATTTCTTCTCGAAGAAGATGTTCACAATCGTAAAAATCAACATCAAGACACCCGCCAACATATACATATAATATAATTTCTTGAAGATGTCGTACTTGTTATAAGCAATCTCCGAAGAAACCTTTTCGTCGCTTGGTATTACCTTACTACCGTATTTTTTCTGGAAATTGTGCATTCCATCCAAAAAGAAATCCGCTTTTTTATAATCTTTCGTGGTCCGGGCCGAATCCAAAGCCATAAAATACAAAGGTAAAATCTGCTTTGTCATTACGGAATCCATTCCTTTAAAACCTGCACCGTGAAGTTCCATATGTGAAACCCATTTGTTGTTTTCATCATTCGGAATCGGAAAAATCCTCAGAATGCTGCCACTCAAGGCAGAATTCAAAAGGTTTACTTTTCTATCAGTTTTAATAAAATCTTCTTGAAATTTGTTCGGAATCGCACTCTTATAGGCATCATCCAAGTAAGGCGATAATTTATAATTTCCTTCTGCATCAAAAAATGCTCTAAAAGGAATCAGTTTTTGGCCTTTATCTACCCCAATTATCTTTCTAATACTGTCATTCCCTTTTTCAATAAAAACCAACGGAATTTCGAACCAAGCCCTGGAATATTGCGTCATCGATAGGAAAACCTGATCGGAATTCATATCATTGTACTTTTCGCTTTTGCTTACTTTTCGCAACAATTCAGATGAAAAAGTGTTCACAGGCTTCATCCTTCCTCCCGCATCTTGAATCACCAAACGTCCGAACTTTTCGGCATGTTCCTTGTCTATGATGCGTTCGTTGATGAACTTCTCAGCCGCTTCTCTTGTTTCATCCGTATGTCCATCGTGTTCTTGGGCAAAGCTTCCGAAACTTAAAAACAACACTACAATAGTAATCAGTTTTGCCTTCTTTTCCTTTACTTTTTCCAATTTACCTTTGATGTCGGCAAAACGTGTATGCTTGTCGAAAAGAATCGCCATCATGGCAAAAAACAAGATAAAATAACCGATATACGTTATCCAAGTTCCCCAGAAATCGTGGTTGACCGAAAGGATTGTTCCCAATTCATCAGGATCAAATGAAGCCTGAAAGAAACGGTAACCGTCATGATCCAAGACATTGTTCATGAAAATCCTAGCGTCAAATTGTTCCTTGCCATCCATAACCGTAACCTGGCTTTCATAAGCCGAATAGCTTTTTTCCGTTCCCGGATATTTAGAGGCGATAAAATCGTTCAATTTAATTTTAAAAGGTAACTCATAAACCTTGCTTCCGTAGAAAATTGTAAAGTCTAATTTTCCTAGCGTAAACGATTGTGGCGTTCCCATTTTTCCTTTAGAACCAACAAGCGTCACCTCTTTTTCCTCGCCTTCGGCAATGATTTTCACCATCAAAGCATCATCGGTAACTTTGTCTTTAAAATCATTATTGGACACAAATCCAACTTTACCTTTAATAGCTGGCTCAGGGAAAACGAACTGTGCTCCACCCAAATTATAAAGCGAACGCATCATCAGTTGTTGGGTCGTATCTTTCACTACACTACCTTTAAATTGATCCGCCATTCGCATAAATTCTCCCTCAAAAGGAGCTTTTATGGTATAAGTTTCTCCTTCTGTATTGATGTTGATGGCTCCTGCCGTATATTTATTCAACGAAAATAAAACGTTGTGGATGTTCTGTACTTCGCCTTCCTTCAAATAATGTTCATGACGCGTTCCTCCGCCTGATTCAACCATCTTCAAGAACGTAATTCCTTTTGGATCTTCCTCCACTTTTTCAACCGCACCCATGATAAAATTCTCATATTTTATCTCATAAGGCAATTGATCGAATTTTCCTTTTATCGAAAAATCGTTATTCGTTACTGGCGAAAGTAATAGTGGTTCTTCCTCTGTCTTACGTTTCATTTCGCCCTTATATTCTCCATCTATAAATACTGTCAGATAGGTTTTATCCGAAAAAAACTGGTTCGAAGCCTCGCCTTCACGAATCGGCATCATCCCTTCATAGCTGATATATCGCGTTATGAAAGCTCCAGCAATAATGAAAATAAAAGCCAAGTGCAACATCAAGGTTGCCCATTTTTCCTTCTTATACAATTGATAACGTTTGATGTTTCCGAAGAAATTCACAAAAAAGAAGAACATAATTGCCTCAAACCATCGAGTGTTGTAGATCAAAATTCTGGCCGTGTCCGTATTGTATTCGTTTTCAATGAAAGTTCCAATCCCCATCGCCAATGCAAAACCGATAAACAAAACAGCCATTAAGCGAGTCGAAAAAAAGAACGAAGCAAGAAGAGAAAGTATTTTATTATCCATTAGAGTGGAATTTGTTTTTAGTGGTGCAAAAATACATAAAAATGTTAGCAATCATTTCATTATCACACCTCGTATATTCTTAAAAAAAGCATAAATAAAACCAAATAAATTCATTGAATGCAATTACATTATTTATGAACTTAGATTACGTCCCATCGGGATAAAACGAATATAAATTGAAGCCGATTCAAAAATAATTCACAAATTCAATTTGTAAAACTAATCAATCCCTTATTTTTGCTGCTATGTCAAGAAAAGTTACAAATAAGATTGTTTTCAATCATATAAAAGTCCTGGATGCAGGTGCGAAAGGTGTTTCGGTAGCAAAAGCTCCAGACGGAAAAGTTATTTTTATTCCCAATGTTGTTCCAGGTGACGTTGTGGATGTGCAAACCTTCAAGAAACGTAAAGCTTATTACGAAGGAAAAGCGGTTCGTTTTCACGAATTTTCAGAGCATAGGGTTGAACCTGTTTGCCAGCATTTTGGTGTTTGTGGCGGTTGCAAATGGCAGAATATGAAATATTCCCAGCAACTTTTATACAAGCAAAATGAAGTAAAAAACCATTTGCAAAGAATCGGAAAGATTGAACTTCCTGAATTTGAAGACATTCTAGGTTCAGAAGAGCAGTTCATGTACCGCAACAAGATGGAGTTCGGATTCTCGAATTCACGTTGGCTAACCGAAACTGAAATTGAAAGTACGGAAGATTTAGGAAATAGAAATGCTTTAGGATTTCACATCCCGAAAATGTGGGACAAGATATTAGATATCACCAAATGTCATCTTCAGCAAGATCCTTCGAATGCCATCCGAAATGAAATTCGTGATTTTGCAAACGAGAATAATCTGGAGTTTTTCGATCCAAGAAATCACGAAGGTTTGTTGAGAACCTTGATGATCCGTACGGCTTCGACAGGAGAAATAATGGTTTTGATTCAATTTTTCAAGGAAGATAAACCAAAAAGAGAATTGCTATTGAATTTCTTGGCAGATCGTTTTCCTGAAATCACTTCCTTGCAATATGTCATCAACGGAAAACCAAACGATACGATTTACGACCAGAATGTAATCTTATTCAAAGGTCGCGATTATATCTTGGAAGAAATGGAAGGTTTGAAATTCAGCATCAATGCCAAATCTTTTTACCAAACCAATTCGGAACAAGCTTATGAATTATATAAAATAACGAGAGATTTTGCTAGTTTGACAGGCAATGAAATTGTTTATGATTTATATACTGGAACGGGAACAATTGCTCAATTCGTTTCAAGAAAAGCAAAAAAAGTTGTCGGAGTTGAAGCTGTTCCTGAAGCGATTGCCGATGCGAAGGAAAATGCAAAACGCAACGAAATTACCAACTGCGATTTCTTTGTTGGCGATATGAAAGTGGTTTTCAACGAAAGTTTTATTGCTCAAAACGGAAAACCGGATGTTATTATTACGGATCCACCAAGAGACGGGATGCACAAGGATGTTATTGAACAGATTTTGAAAATTGCTCCAGAAAAAGTGGTTTATGTAAGTTGCAACTCTGCTACACAAGCCCGAGATTTGGCTTTGATGGACGAAAAATACAAGGTTACACGCGTTCGTCCTGTGGATATGTTTCCGCAAACGCATCACGTAGAAAATGTTGTACTTTTGGAGAGAAGATAGGATTTAAGATGGAAGATGGAAGATGGAAGTTAGAAGTTGGAAGTTGAGAGATTGAAATTAAAAATGTAAATTTTAAGATGAAAAAAATATTTAGTGTTCTGGTTGTAATCGCATTCATTCTTTTCAGCTGTGAGAAGGATGATATTTGCGATCCTGCAACACCAACAACCCCGAGGTTGGTAATTAAATTTTATGATTTCAACAGCCAATCGCTTCCAAAAAGGATTGCTAATCTAAAGATTGTTGGAGAGGGTATGAATTATAACAATCCTGTTTTGACAAGTAATGGAAGCCAATTTTGGAACGACACTTTGGTTTATATTCCACTGAAAACCAACCTAGATGTTTCTAAATTTAGATTTATCCGATTTGCCCAAGACACCATCCTTGCCAATGCACAAGTAGACACATTGGAATTTAATTATTCCAGAAGAGACGAATATGTGTCCAGAGCCTGCGGTTTTAAAACAATCTTTGATTTAAACGGAGGTCAGGCCGACCCGTTCATCTTAAATAATGACGAAAATGCAACTCTTGGAAACTGGATCAGAAATATTAGAATTGAAGAAACCAACATAAACGATGAAAATGAAACCCATATCAACATATATTTTCTTTAGTAGTATATTGATTTTGTGTTCATCATCAATTGTAGCACAAGAAAAAAAAACCGATTCACTAGCAACTCCGGTTGTAGCACAACGCTACGGAATTCGTTTTGGAGTAGACTTGCTGAAAATTGCCCGTTCTGTTTATGACAAGGATTATAAAGGTTTTGAAATCGTTGGTGATTATCGTTTGGCCAAGAAATATTATTTGGCGGGAGAAATTGGCAACGAAAACAAAACAACCGATGAGGACCAAGTCAATTTTACTACAAAAGGGACTTTCTTTAAAGTAGGTTTTGATTATAATATGCACGAAAACTGGCTCGACCTAGAAAACATGATCCATGTTGGTTTGCGTTATGGCGTGAGTTCCTTCAGTCAAGAAATAAACAATTATCAAATTTACAATCCAAATCCTTACTGGGGACAACTTCCTGCTACAAACGGTGGAGCTCAATTCGACGGACTTTCGGCCCAATGGATAGAAGTTGTGGTTGGAATGAAGACCAGGGTTTTCGACAATGTTTTCGTAGGATTCAGCTTTAGAATGAACCGACTTGTATCCAACAAACAACCTGGAGGTTTCGACAATCTTTATATTCCCGGCTTCAACCGAACCTATGATGGCGATTTTGGAGTTGGTTTTAACTATACCGTTTCTTATTTATTGCCTATTTATAAAAAGAAAAATGTTCCTATTGTGGAGGAGAAAAAGTAATATCATATAATTATTGACACTCCTTTATGGTATTTATCTTGCAGTTCATCTTCGGTTATCCAAACCAAACTTTCAGCTTTTGGAAATGATTTGGAAATAAAAATATGGTCGATGTTTTGAGTGATATTTTCTGTAATTCGCTGAATATGATATTTATGCGATATATTTATTAAAACTTCCCGCGAATTTATTTGAGAAAGTTCCCGCTTTTCGGATTCCAAAAAAGAAGTATTAAAATCGCCTGCAACAATAAAATCATTTTGCTTTTCTACTAATTCATCTACATCAAAAATAAAATTTAAAAGCTCTTTTTTTGCAATATCTTTTTGATGCTGAATCCCTAAAGTTCCTACAATGGTTCCGTAGACAGTAACTGTTTTTTCATCTACCAAAAAATCATGAGAAATGCTTGTATAAAAATCTCGAACGGTATTTTGTTTTATAGATGGATACTTACTGTAAATTGAAGTTCTAACAGGTTGATTTCCTTTTAGATATTTACCGTAATCTAAAAATTCAAATTCCTCATCCAAGGGAATCGGGTTAGAATGATAAACAAAATAATTTTCCGAAAACTTAAATTCGTCAATATTTTCGGTTACAATTAAAAAATCAAAATCTTGCTCATTTATTTTTTCAATAATAAATTGCTTCGATTGAACTGATTTTTTAAACCAATCTATATTAATTGTACCTATTTTCATTTATTTATTTTAATAAAAAATGGGCAAAAGCCCATTCTTCATTTGCCTTATAATTGACAGAATCTTTAAATCATTTAATTTCCTTAATTCCCTTCATAAAAATCCATTTCATAAAGAGCTTTTCGCCTTCATTGGTTTTCACTGCTTGAAATTGTGGAGCCAAGATTGTTCCTGCAATAAAGGCTGTCAATGGCACCCAAAATCCTTCCAAATTGGAATAACTGGCAACCAAAAAACGGACAAGAATAAATAATACTGCGAAACTTAGAAGTTGGTAGATAAAGGCTTTGGTTTTTAAACTCATTTTTTTTTAATTTAAATCATTATTATCGTCAGAAGTTTGAAATTTCGTTCTTTTACTTCCTTCATACATTTCATATTTCACCAATCTGGCTTCTAAACTTCCGTTGAAAAGCTTGATTTTTCTTGAAGGTTTCAAGCCTACAAATTTCAAAGCTTCAAGGTTGGCGGTAATAAACCAAGCGTTTGTGCCTGGATAATTTTTCTTTAAAGTATCACCAATATTCTTATAGAAATTTTCCATCTGAATATCCAAACGTTCCCCATAAGGCGGATTGAAAACCATGTGCAACGGACCTTTCGATGTTTTTTCAGTATCAAAGAAATTCTCTTCAGAAATGCTTATGTATTCATCCAAATTGGCATTCTTGATGTTGTCTTTTGCTTTACTAACTGCCGAAGGTGCTTTGTCGTAACCTTTTATCGTATAATGAAACTCACGCACTTTCTTCAAACAAGATGTCACGATTTGGTCGAATAAATCATTGTCCCAATCGTTCCATTTTTCAAAGGCAAATTCCTTACGGTTGATATTGGCTGGAATATTACAAGCAATCATCGCGGCTTCCGCCAAAATAGTTCCCGAACCACACATTGGGTCGATAAAGTCGCCTTGACCGTCCCAACCGGAAAGCAACAACATTCCTGCCGCCAAAACTTCGTTGATTGGAGCGATATTCGTTGCCGTCCTGTAACCTCTTTGGTGCAAGGAATTTCCTGAAGTATCCAAGGCTACCGAGCATTGGTCCTTATCAATATGAATGTTAATCCTCAAATCCGGATATTGCTTGTCTATGCTCGGTCGTTGTCCGGTTCTGGTTCTGAATTGATCCACGATTGCATCTTTACATTTTTGTGCCACAAACTCCGAATGGTTGAATTTTTCAGAATGCACCGTTGCATCAATCACAAAAGTCTGATTCGAATTCAAATATTTCGACCAGTCGATTCCTGAAATTCCTTTGTAAAGGCTTTCTTCATTGTTCACACGGAAAAAATAAATTGGTTTCAAGATTTTCAAAGCCGTTCTCAAGGACAAATTGGCTTTATACATAAAACCTTTATCTCCCTTAAAACTAACCATCCTCACACCTTGCTCAACCTCCTGAGCTCCCAACATCTGTAGTTCTTTTGCTAATATTTCTTCAAAACCAAAAAAGGTTTTGGCAACCATTTTAAAATTATTTTCCATTGTAAAATCAAGTATTCGGTGCAAAAATACACTAAATTTGCAGACTTGAATTAATAGAAAACGATAAATGTCTGATTTACCAAATCCTAAATCCCAAATCAAAAATCCTGAATCACAAAATTGGTTTGAATCCTGGTTTGATACGCCTTATTACCACATACTTTACAAAGACCGTGATTATACCGAAGCCCAGTTGTTTATGGACAACATTACGAATTATTTGAATCTTCCGGAAGAAGCAAAAATTCTGGATTTGGCCTGCGGAAAAGGACGTCATTCTATTTATTTGAACCAATTGGGCTTTGATGTTACAGGTGCCGATTTATCTGAAAACAGTATTGCTGAGGCGAAAAAATCCGAAAACGAGCGATTGCATTTTGTGGTACACGATATGAGAAAACCGTGTGATGAGAAGTACGATGCCATCTTGAATTTGTTTACGAGTTTTGGCTATTTCGAAAATGACGCGGACAACTTAACTACACTGAAAGCCATCCAAGAAAGCCTTACCGAATATGGTTTTGCTGTGATTGATTTTATGAATGTGCATCAAGTTATCGCTAATTTGGTTGCTGAAGAAGTGAAAACGGTGGACGGGATCGACTTTAAAATCAAGCGTTTTCATATTGATGGATACATTTATAAGGAAATTGATTTTGAAGATAAAGGGCAACAATTTCATTTTACTGAAAAAGTAAGAGCTTTAACGTTAGAAGATTTCGAAAATCTGATGGAAGAAGCTGGAATTTATCTTCTGGATACTTTTGGAGATTATAAATTGAAGAAATTCCATAAGAGTGAAAGCGAAAGGCTGATTATGGTTTTTAAGTAATTTTAGATTGCAGAGTTTAGATTGCAGATTTTAGATTTATAGATATTAAAGAATGATTTATATTTTACCCCTACTTTCGGTTTTGCTTGGATATGGAATTGCATTATTCCTGAAACCAACTAAAAAAACCAACTTGAAATTGCTAATGGCGTTTAGCGGTTCTTTTTTGCTTTCTATAACTGTGATGCACTTGTTGCCAGAGGTTTACGAATCTGCACATCATGGCGACCACAATCATTCGAATGCGGTTGGGATTTTCATAATGATTGGAATCCTTTTCCAAATTATCTTGGAATTCTTTTCGAAAGGTGCCGAACACGGTCACGTTCACTCTCACGGTCACGACGATTCAAAAATGCCTTGGGCTCTTTTCATCAGCCTTTGTATTCACGCTTTTATGGAAGGTTTTCCTGTTAGCCATCACAGTGATTTGGCACTTGGAATTGCCATCCATCACTTGCCGATTGCCGTTATCCTTACCGCTTTTTTCTTGAATTCGCATTTGAATAAAACGGTTGTATTTTTCTTTATGGCTACTTTTGCCTTGATGACACCGCTTGGCACCTTATCAGCAGAATATTTTACCTCCTTGAATCATTATTATACAGAAATTACAGGCGTTGTCATTGGAATCTTGTTCCATATTTCATCAACGATAATTTTTGAAAGCAGTGAAAACCACAAGTTCAATCTGGCAAAATTATCGATGATTGCAATTGGGATTGTCTTGGCTTACTTTTTAGGGATTGAAGCACCTCATTCGCATTAAATTTGATTTAAATAATGCTTATCTTTATAAATATTTTTTAATTTCAAAATGAATTTTAGTAGATTAATTCAAAATATAAATCAAGTCCACATTAAGCTTCAGCAACAATCAATTAGTGCTGTCAATCGAGCTTTAACAATCAGAAATTGGATGATTGGCTATTATATAGTTGAATTTGAACAAAAAGGAATCGAACGAGCAAAATATGGTGAAAACCTTATAGAAAATTTGGCTTTAGCTCTAAATACAAAGGGATTATCATTTAGAAATTTAAAATTATTTAGACAGTTTTACCTTAATTATCCAGAGATTGGGCAAACACTGCCTGCCGAATTCAAAATACTAAATTATCCAAAAGAACCAATTGGGCAGACACTGCCTGCCCAATCTTATGAAAGTATAAATATTCTAGATACTCTACTTTCCAAACTTTCTTTCAGTCATTTTAGTGAATTAATGAAAATTACAGAAACTGAAAAAAGAACTTTTTATGAAGTTGAATGTATTACTGGAATTTGGAGTACGAGAGAGCTTAAAAGACAAATTGAAAGTCTGTATTTTGAACGAAGTGGTTTATCAAAAGCTAAAAAAGAATTACAAACTGAAGTTAACCGTAAATCAGAAAAATTAGAGTTCAAAAACATATTGAAAGATTATTATGTTTTTGAATTTTTAGACTTACCCAATCAAAATACAGTTTCAGAAAGCGAACTAGAAACAGAATTACTAACTCATATTCAACAATTTATATTAGAATTGGGAAATGGTTTTTGTTTTGAATCTAGACAAAAGAGGATATTAATTGGTGAAGAATATTTTTATATCGACCTCGTTTTTTATCATCGTATTCTAAAATGCCATATTCTTATTGAACTCAAGATTGAAAGCTTCAACCATTATAATGCTGGACAGTTAAATACTTATATCAACTATTACAATAAAGAGATAAAGCTTGAAACAGATAATCCTACAATTGGAATTTTACTAGTTACAAATCAAAACAAAGCTTTAGTAGAATATGCAACTGCTGGAATGGAAGAAAATTTGTTTGTGAGAAATTACCTTGTTCAATTACCAGATAAAAATGATTTGAAAAATTATATCGAAAACGAACTCAAACAAATTCAAAACAATCATTCATGATTACCTTCACCAAAACCACCGAACAATCCTCGAAATACGAACATTTAGAAAAAATGTCGGTTGCAGAATTGCTTGCCAACATCAATAACGAAGACAAAACCGTTCCGTTTGCGGTTGAAAAAGCATTGCCTCAAATAGAAAATTTGGTAACTGAAATTGTTTCCAAAATGAAATTGGGCGGAAGACTTTTCTACATTGGAGCCGGAACTTCTGGACGATTAGGAATTGTAGATGCATCGGAATGTCCACCAACTTTTGGTGTTGCCTTCGATTTGGTAAACGGAATTATAGCCGGTGGAGACAAAGCCATCCGAAGAGCCGTAGAAAATGCAGAAGACAACAAAACCCAAGCCTGGCTTGACCTGCAAGAGCAAAATATCTCTGAAAATGATGTGGTTATCGGAATTGCAGCATCGGGAACGACTCCTTATGTTATTGGCGGATTGGAAAAATGCAACGAAAATAATATTTCCACCGGAAGTATTTCTTGCAATGCCAGAAGTCCGTTATCGCAAACTGCCAAATTTCCTATCGAAGTAATTGTTGGGCCTGAATTTGTCACGGGAAGCTCAAGAATGAAAGCCGGAACTGCTCAAAAATTAGTCTTAAATATGATTTCTACTTCTACGATGATACAACTCGGGAGAGTAAAAGGCAACAAGATGGTCGATATGCAATTGAGCAATGATAAATTGGTTGATAGAGGTGTGAAAATGATTATCTCGGAAATCAATGTTTCATACGAAGAAGCTTCGGAATTGCTCAAAAAATATGGAAGCGTGAGGAAAGCGGTGGAGAATTATAAGTTATAAATTATGAGTTAAGGGTTTCATTCTGAAATCTAAAATCTGAAATCTAAAATAATTGTGGGAACCAATAGAAAAATATTATCCAAGGGAATTTCCTATATGTCGTGGGCTTTGCCGGCTTTGTTTATTGGTCCTGCAATTATTCATTTTGCTTTTATAAATAAGCTCCAGCCTCTGTATTGGTTGATTTTGAGTATCGGAATCTTGGTTTGCCTTACCGGAATGGTATTGGTTTTCTTAGGAATTAAAACGATTATTAAAAGTATGTTTGATAAGTAATGGAAAACCTAATTCACCTCTATAAAACCTTCGAAAAGGTCATCTACCTTGATAAAAAAATCAACAACCGCGAGTTTGAAGGATGTATTTTCAAGAATTGTGATTTTTCGAGCAGTGATTTTTCGTATAACACTTTTGCAGATTGTGAGTTTATTGATTGCAATCTGGCAATGACGAAACTTTCAGGTTCAAGCATGAAAAATGTGAGCTTCAAGAACTGCAAACTGCTTGGCATTCAATTTAATGAATGTGAGGATTTCCTTTTCAGTGTTTATTTTGTAGAATCTATTCTGGATTATTCGTCGTTTGCCAACAAGAAAATACCGAAGACCCAATTCATCAATTCTTCTTTGAAAGATGTAATTTTTATCGGAGCCAACCTTTCAGGTTCAACCTTTGACAATACGGATTTGAGTGGAGCCATTTTTAATGATACCGAACTCAAGGAAGTCGATTTTCTAACCGCCTACAATTATACCATCGACCCTGAATTTAACCCAATGCGGAAAGCAAAATTTGCCACACAGGGAATTCCCGGACTTCTAGAAAAATACGGAATCAAAATTCAATAACATGGAGGCAAATGTTTCTTATCTAGAAAGCGTTAAAAAGCAATTTCTGTATTACAAGACTTTGGGAGAAAAAGCTTTTGAGCAATTAGAACCCGATCAGCTTTTTGTTTCTGTAAACGAAAACACCAATTCTATTGCCGTAATCGTAAAGCATCTTTCGGGCAATATGCTTTCAAGATGGACCGATTTTCTAACCTCTGATGGCGAAAAGGAATGGCGAAACCGTGATGATGAATTCGAGGAAACCATTACAACAAAAGAAGAACTTTTAGACTTATGGAACAAAGGTTGGGATTGTTTTACAAACACCTTAAACACACTAACAAACAGCAATTTATCTCAAATTATTTACATCCGAAACGAAGGTCATACGGTTATCGAAGCCATCAACCGGCAATTGGCCCATTACCCCTATCACATCGGGCAGATTGTTTTTTATGCCAAGCTTTTGAAGAGTGGTGAATGGGACAGCCTTTCGATCCCAAAGAACAAATCAAACAATTACAATGCCGAGAAATTTTCAAAAGAAAAACCATCAAAAACTTCACCGACGAAGAATTAAAAAAATTGCAATGAAAAAAACAACCTCACTCCTCGCCTTGCTCCTTTTGTGCTCCTGTTTTGAAACGCCAGAAAGAAAATGCAAGGATTTCAAGACTGGAAAATTTCAATTTGATTATGAAGTAGATGGCGTGAAGAAAACCACAACCTTCATTCGAACCGAAAATCAGGAAATTGATTTCTACGAAGGAAAATCAGACACCTCTTCCATCAAGTGGATCAACGATTGCGAATATGTGATCCAGAAGATCAACCCGAAAAATATGCAGGAAAAGAAGGCCATTTCAATGAAAATATTGTCTACTACAAAAGATTCCTATACATTTGAATTCGGAATTGTGGGAAGTCCTGAAAAGCAAACTGGAACAGTGAAAAAGATTTTAGATTGAGGATTTGAGATTTTGGATTAAGCGAAGAAACCGACAACCGACAACTAATAACTTATAACTAAAAAAGATGGAAGTATTTTTAACTATCGACGCTTGGATTGCCTTATTAACATTAACCTTCTTGGAAATTATCCTCGGGATTGACAACATTATCTTTATTTCGATTGTCACAGGGAAACTGCCAGCTGAAAAACGTAAAAGAGCCACAAGGATAGGTCTATTCCTCGCGATGTTCATGCGAATTGGGTTGCTGTTTGGTATCACGCTTTTGATTGCCATGAAGGCACCTTGGTTTTCATTTGATTTTGGGTGGTTCAGTGCCGATATCACCGGTCAAGCTATGATCCTGCTCTTGGGTGGATTGTTTCTTATTTATAAGAGTACGAAGGAAATCCGCGAAAAAGTGGAAGATAAAGGTCATGAAGAAATTAATTTAGGCAAGGTAGCTAGGAAATCTTTTTCGAGTGTAATTGTGCAAATCTTGATGATAGACCTTATATTTTCAGTAGATTCAATACTGACAGCTGTGGGGATGACCAACGGACTCGAAGGAGCTCTTTATATCATGGTTACGGCAGTAGTTATTTCCGTAGGTGTTATGATGCTGTTTGCAGTTCCTGTCGGGAATTTTGTGAATGCCAACCCTTCGATTCAAATTTTGGGACTTGCTTTCTTGATTTTGATTGGCTTTATGCTGATGACCGAAAGCATGCACCTTTCCAATGCTCAACTGGTAGGACAGCATGTTGGTGCCGTTCCAAAAGGGTATTTATATTTTGCAATTGCTTTTTCGCTTGCTGTAGAGTTTATTAATATGAGGATGGATAGGAATAGGAAATAATTTTCCTCTCAAGATAAGAAAGTCACTCGAAAGTGGCTTTTTCTATAAAATAAAAATAGGTTTATTCTTTAATGATTTTTCGGTGATAATTTTACCATGAGAATCAGTCACAGTTATCATATAAACTCCTCTGTTGTAGCTAGAAATATGCAACTTATAAGAAGTTACATTATTTACCTTTTTGTTAAACATTACTCTTCCATCCATTGAACTAATCACAATATTATTCATTTTCAAATTCTCTACTGAAATATCAACTGTAGATGATGATGGGTTTGGACTAATGACAACATACTCCTTTTTGAGTTCATTCTCTAAAACATTTTCCTCATCATTAGCAACTATCTTAGCTTTGTTTGCTGATTGCGACATTTGTTGAGGCGAATAAACACATCCAGAAATATTTGCATAAAAAAAGAACCTGCTTCGGCTGTAAAACCTGGATTAAGAAGAACAGCATTACCAGCATGGTAATATGTTCGATTGTGCTTACTGCTGTTATGGTATTGAATGCTTCTTCTTTCACAATATCACCTGCCTCTATGGTTTGGAAAATATATAAATTGTAAGCCACATTACAGGGCTGGCTACCAATGTAACCACCGTTTGAATAGATTTGAGGATACGGAAGACTGCAATTATCAGCATCCAGACAACACGAGTTCGACCAAGCTCCACATGAAGTAAAGATAGAATCAGGCTTTTAAATAAAATGAGCCCGGTATGCACCGGGCTCATTCAGAAAATCTTAATTAATTTTTAACCCCGTCTAACTTTTTGGCGTAAGTCCATGAAGGCCGCATTTTTCTGCATTAAGCAAATCTTAGTTCTTAATTATTTTAGAATTTTGTTTCTGCCCATCTGCTGTTTGGGTTAAGACGATGTATATTCCTCTTGAAAAACTCTCAATGTTTACTACAGTTTCGTTTACCTTGTGGAGCGATTTGTTAAAAATGACCTTTCCGTCTAAGGAGACGATCGTAACACTCATCAAATCAGAATTGGGTGAATAAATGGTTATTAGGCTATTGGCCGGATTTGGAAAAATACTAATCGCTGTACTAGCATATTCTGGTATAACATCGTCATAATTTAGTGTTTCTCCTTGGGAAACATTTCCATACTCTTCAGATTGTCGGCTTTGATACGATAAGCAATCCCCTATTTCAGCTGTAAACACAGCTCCAGAATTGATGTATGAATTTGGTGTTAGCATAATACTTTCTCCAGCAAGCATTTCAATGCTCACTCCTGTTGGAACAGAATAATTGACTTCGGTAACAATAGTACCTGATACTTTGTGGATTGCTGTTGTGGAATCAACCGCATTAAATATGAGGTTAACCGGGCAAATTTCTTCTTCACAAGATTCGGCGATATTTTTCACCAAAGTTGTGATGCATCCCGCAGCATTTGTAATAGTAGCCGTGAGCACACCCGGTAAAATACTCCAGTTCACCAAAGCATTCGACTGGTTGTCCGGTCCTTCAAATGCACCGGTACCCGAAGTGATGGTCCATTTGATGGATTCATGGTTTTGAAGGTCAACAAAGTTATTTGTCAGTGGGGTTTCAGATTGAGGACAAACCTCATAACTTCCTTCAATGGTGTAAGCCACAGTATTGGCAATAGTAATTGTCTTTGTTGCCAAAATAGTATTACTGGCATTTCGGAGTGTAACTACAAAGGTATAGCTTGGCAAATTTCCGATTGTAAAAGTATGCGAAGGATTGGCAAGCGTTGATGTATTTGCAGCACCTGAAGCACTATCGCCAAAATTCCAATTAAACGAAGTGCCGGTATGATCAGGGAAAAATTTGTAGGTATGGCACCCGGTAATGTAACCGCTTATCGATGTAGTAGTATTAGGATATGTATTCTCCTGAGTTGCATCTATTACATTCGGCAGTCCCGGGCCAAGTAACAAATACTGAGTAGGAACCGATATCGCTTTTTTAGGTCCATTCGGATCAACGTTACATGCATTATAGTCTTCCTGCGAACACAGTATATCTGGATTATGGATAACTCTTAGTCGATTTGTATAACTACCGATGTATATCTTTCTATCAGGACCTGTTTGCATCTGCTCTATAAAATCCAGATCTGTATATACCTTGACTTTACTCTGGTTCAGATTTGTAGAATTCAGATTTACCTGAAAAACTGATCGCTTCTGGCTCAGGATGTAAAGTAATCGCGAATCCGGGCTAAATGCAGCTCCTTCTATTCTAGATAATCCATTCAGGGTAACCGGCGTGCCTATTGTTCCATCTGTCTTGTTAAAATCAAGTACTAAAGAATGATCTGTGAACAACGAGGATGCAAATAATTTATTTCCATTTGGCGAAGCTTCCAAAGTAGGGCGAAGAAAATTGAGTGGCAACTCAAAGCTGCTTACATAAGTTAAGCCGCCATTTATATTGCTTCCATTATAACTGAAAACCGTTAAATACCTTTTGCTATTACTTACTTTTTTTAAGCTGGTTATGATCCAATAGTTATTATCTGATGGGTAACTAGATTTTTTTATAGCAACAATTCCTTCGCCGCTATATGCGGCTCCCGCCGCAGTACTAAACCCTGCACTGCCCGGTACTGTAATGGGTTGCCGTTGTGATACCATTGCCGCTATCCCGTTTGTAACCTGAACTTCATGAAAACGAAATCCGTGGATATCCGATAGATTGCCCTCCTGTACCGGTGTAGCTTCAGAATTCGTAAATACATAATATGAATTTGCCGTAGTTTTGGGTAACACCAGTATCGAATTGATTCGACCATCCCACGAATCCTCTGTCAACATTTGCCCTGCTAAATTGATAGGTTGGTTGTTTGCATTCCATATATTAAGCTTATTGGAATAAAATAATATATTCCCCTGAGAATCGTTTTGGTTCATCAATGCATACACCGAGTCCTGATTTTCCGGAAAAGCAGGATCAAATTTGGGTATACCAGTGTTAAATTTTAGCAGGTTGCTTCTCGAAGTAAACCATGTAGAATTAGAACCGGTAATTGGCTGGCAGGCGGTGACAAATATATTTATTTGAGACGTCGACACTATGCCATCGCTGTTTCTGGTCACAGTTAGCGTCACCACATAGGGCCCACTTTGTGCTGTGCCATATACATGAGAAGCCGACGGAGTATTAGCAGTATTATTGCCCGATGCAGGATCTCCAAAATTCCAGGAGTAGCTATAATCAGTTGTGCTGGTGTAGGGAGCTGATAAAGCAATAGCAGTATTAGCACAAACAAACACTTCGTCGGCGGTAATCTCAGAAGAAACAAGATTATCCGCACAAGCGCCTGCATTTACAAGATTAGGAGTTGAGAAAAGTTTGCTTCTTAACTCATATAACGAGGCGTACATTCGTTCTGATTGGCCCGTTGTAAAATGATCCTTACAGGAATCAAATGTATAGCTCATAAAATTACTCAAGTTATCCATATCCGGATTAGCTGTACAGGTGTTCATTGGGGTTGCGCATGATGCAACCGGTCCGTTTGCCTGTGGTGTGTCGCATACTTTATCGCCTGCCGTTTCACAATCTGAACCCGAACCCGAACAAGCTCCCTGAAAAGTATGGTAAAGATTAAAATAATGTCCAAGTTCATGAATCAATACTTTTCCCATATTGTAGTTTGGCAATAGAGCGTAACATCCAGTACAATCAGTATTACTTCCAAAAACATCATAACGCATCACAACACCATCCAAAACCGAAGGTGTTAAAGGAAAAGGTGAATAGCCCGCTACGCTTGAAGGTTGGTTATTAAGCATAATGCTCTTAACTACCCAAATACGCAAAAATTTGTCGGGTGTAATAGGGGCATTTCCTACCGTACCACTAATTAACTGCGATTGCGATGTAAAACTGTCAGCGCTATGATTAGCCAATGTAGCGTTATTAACATGAACTATACCAGGCGTTGCCTGTGTCATATTGCTAAGTATCGGAATAGGTGTATGATTGATATTCTCTATTTGAGTAGCCAAACAGAATTGAATGTTGAAATCAGAAAAAAACTGATTCATTACAGCAATCTGGCTTTGCACTTGTGCATCGGATATGTTTACAGCTGCAGTACCATCGTGAACAACATACACAACCACCGGAATAGTTATTAAAGGTTGTCCTCCTGTGCGTCTTCTAAGTTTAGGATATCTCTTGCGTATCAATTCATCGTTAGAGTCTAATACCCCCTGCAGATGCGGATTTTCTTCCAATAACTTCTGCATTACTATGTCGCTTCCACACGATGTTTCTCCTTTTATTACCGGTGATTTAATAATTTGCGAAAAGGTCGGCAACCCTCCCAATAGGATGACTAAATAAAATATAAGTTTTTTCATAATTAACTATTTTAAATTAACTTATATTATTTTTTCTCCATTAAGATTTGAACAGCCACTTTTAATTCCTCAATTTGCTTATTTTGCTCAATGATATACAAAGTAAGCTCTTCCACTTTTTCTAAAAGTTTAGCATCCATTTGAGCTACATCAAGACCATTCTCCACCATTTCAGTAGCAGAAGGAACATTAGGAAGGTGTTTGTTTTCTTTTACAAAAGCTTCTACTTCGTTTAATGGCATCAAGCTATATTCTTCATTGAATACATAATCTGCCCAATTACCAGTTGTTTTAACAGCCACTTTTACTTTTTCAGTAAGAATTCCTTCCTCCACAAAGAGCTTATAGCCATCTGGCGTTTTAATATCATTAGCACCGTTTCCAATTCGTACTTTACCGTTTTGGTTGATACGCATGAATTCTATATCACTATTTCCAAAAGATATTGCAGAAATTGTTGTGTTTGTTGTGGCGGGCCTATTGAATTCTATAAAACCTTTATTAAAAGTCGTGGAAGTATTTTGTCCACTTACATATTGTAATTTGAATGATCTATAAGAAGTCGGAAAACTTGTCGTCGCATTATAATTCATAAAAAGTCCCGCATATGAATTTATAGTTAATTCTTTTGTTATAGATCCAAAGTAGCCAATATTCTGCGTCGCGGGTATAGTTCCAGTAGCCAAGACCTCAAGTCTTGTTAAAGGGGTAATTGTTCCAATACCAACATTACCATTTAGTGGAAATATATTTGTATTCTGACCAAAACTAACAACACTAAAAAACAACAATCCGAAAACAATAACATGTTTTTTCATAATAAAAAGATTTAAGGGTTAAGTCTCAAATTTAAGAAAAAAAATGTAGGATAGATATTATTATAATATTAAATAATTACTTTTTTGTGATAATTATATAAAACAAAAAACCCGATTACTTTCGTAATCGGGTTAGTAAATAATTATATAAATTATCTCTTAGCTTTAAAAGACTGAACCTTTGCTTTTGAAGCTGGAATAACTTTTTTAAGATCTTTCATTTTAATCATTGTAGCTGGAAAAGTTTTGTTATGAACATTACTTCTACTACTACCCAATAAATTAGTTACACCAAGTGGAGCCAAATCAGTTGTTAAATCTCCATCAAATTCATGAGAAATAATTGTGTTTGCTCCATCTCCGAATACACTGCTGTTAGCACTTGAAGATACTCCGTTTTGTACATAATTAAAACTATCAAATGTTGCACTACCCCCCGTTACGGCTTCTAAATCAAAAGGGGCTTGATCAAAATCCGCATAAATATTATAAACTTCAGCTTCAGCTTCCCCTGGGTATTGTAATGTGAAATTTGTACCATCATATAGAACTGGTATTGTTACCATATATTCATAATAATGAGTCGCAGTAGCAATACCATTCTCTGCACCATTGTATGCAATTCCTGCCCAAAGTGAACGATAGTCTGGTTGCTCTTCTGAACCAAAATTCAATACTGTTGCATTTGAACCAGTTCCATGAATTCTAAAGAACATATTATCTACTTCATAATCGTTTCCTGCAAAAGTATATTTCCCAGCAGAAGGAACTGGAGCAGCTGTAACTGTAATAACTTTAGGAGCACTTGTTAAAACCCCATCAGCTGTTTCATATTTAGCAACGATGCTAAAAGATCCAGCTTCAGTTGGTGTAAAAGTCGCACTTGGCAGAGCAACGTTGTTTGCTGTAAAAGTAGAGGTACTTGTTACATTGTTTGTAAGGTTGTCAGTTACAGTTAACGTTACTGATTGTCCAACTTGGATAGTTTCAAGACTTACAGATAAAGTGATGGAAGTTGCAACTGGTACAACTGGACCTGGTGTTCCACCATTATCATCGCTTCCGCATGATACGAACATAGTTGTACTTGCCATAGCAAGAAATAAAAATAGTTTTTTCATAATAAAAATATAAGGTTTAATTAACTAACGTAAAAATATATTTAAAAATCAATACAGCAAAGAATTAAGAGGTTTTTTTAGCTTATTTAACAAAAATGTAACGTTTTACATAATTATATGAATATATTCTCGAAAACAACAGCCATAAACAAACTAGTTATCAATATTTTAATCAGATTTAATAAGTAATATTACTCAACACGTTGATTTATATTCCTATTTCTACTTGAAAACGCAGGTACCAGTTGTTTTTATTGCTTCCGTCGTAGTAATTCAAGGCATCAAACGTTAGTTCGGTCTGCACTTTGAAGGAATGTTCCCAGATGTATTTAGTTACTCCAAGACTATATTGTTTTTGGTTTGGAGCCAGAAGTTCGATGTCCTTCCCTACTTTCTGGGTCGAGAATCTTCCAATGATTTCATAATTGGAAGGAAAATTATAACTTAACTGATAATCAAATCCTTCTCCCACAAAGGCATAATTAAAATCCGTGGCATCGTCCGGATTGAAGGTTACTGCATTTTCGTTGGTAGCTCTTGTCATATAGCTGGTCATTGCCGCCCATCCGTTGTATTTGAACATGGCATCCAAGAGCACCGATTTCATGGTTCTTGGTTCAAACAAATCGACTCCAAGCTGTCCTTGTGTGCGTCTTGCATGGTTATTTTGCTGAAAAGCTCCCGAAAGCATCAGTTTTGGTTTTTGCTCTCGAATTACATCTCCTTCAAAATAGGTACCGTCCTTTTGAAAGGCTCCAAAAGGAAATATTTCAGCTTTTGCTGTAACTGCCACTCCATCATCAGACTTGCCTGTTACGTTTCGGCCTTCACCTGTTGAAACCGCTCCTTTGAAATTATAGGATAACTCATCCATATACTCATTCATGTTATGCACTTGGAAACCAAAATCCCTGTCGATGGTAAATTTTGCATTGTTTATCGAACGATCCGTTAGCTGCAAACCTCCCGATGAATTCACACGTTGGCGATTTCCAGGAAGTTTTGTTTGTCCGAAACTAATGTTCCAGTTCTTATTAGGCCTGTAAAAAACCACAGCATCACGGATGATGTTTATGTTTTCACCAGGAATGACTTCACCAACATCGCCTGGAGCGAAAGACAACTGGATGGCATAAAGAAATTTTGGACTACCGACATAACCATCAAAACGCAATCTTAAACGACGAATTTGTCCGTCATAGGCAGGTTTTTCTTCTTCATTATCAATATAGGTGACACGATTTTGCATCCTGAAACGGATATTGAGTTGAAACAAACTATCTGGAGAAGTCAGTCCGATTCCTTTTCCGAAATTATAATAAGGCAACGCCGAAAGCTTTATATCATTATCATCCTTGTTCTGTTTGATGGTAACTTGTGCATTTAGCGAAAATGCAAAAAGCACCATTAGAAGCAACGTAAGATTTCTCATTGTTAAGTTTGGGTTAAGTCGGGCAAAAGTAAAATAAAAAATCAATTCTAAAAAAGAGTTTGAATAGTGATTAGTACCTTTGCAAAAAAACAAGAAAATGTCGAACATTTATTTAGGATACCATTTTACGGTTGAACCGAAAGAACTCGGTTCGGAAATCCTTGTTGCCGAATTGGGCGAAAAACCTTTTGAAAGTTTCACCGAAAGTGATTTTGGCGTTGTAGCCTACATCCAGAAGCAATTTTGGTCAGAAGACGTCCTTGAAGATATTCAAATATTAAACTCTCCTGAATTTACAATTTCCTATAAAATAGAAGAAATAGCTCAGGTAAACTGGAATGAGGAATGGGAAAAAAATTTCGAGCCAATTGATGTGGATGGAAAATGCCACGTTCGAGCTCCGTTTCATCCAAAAACCGATGCCGAATTTGATATTGTCATCGAACCAAAAATGAGCTTCGGAACCGGACACCACGAAACCACCCACATGATGATCCAGCATTTGCTTGAAACAGAGGTGAAAGGTTTGAAAACATTAGATATGGGTTGCGGAACTGCCATTTTAGCAATCCTTGCCGAAATGAAAGGAGCCGAGCCAATCGATGCAATTGATATTGACAATTGGTGCTACTTGAACTCGATTGAAAATGCCGAACGAAACAACTGCAAACATATTACTGTTTATGAAGGCGATGCTTCTTTATTGGAAGATAAAAACTACGATTTGATCATTGCAAACATCAACCGAAACATCCTTTTGAACGACATGGAAGCCTATTCGAAATGCTTGAATAAAGAGGGGATTTTGCTTTTGAGTGGTTTCTATGAAGAGGATATTCCGTTTATTGATGCTTCCTGCAAGGAAAATGGACTGGCATACGTTAAAAAATTCGAGCGGAACAATTGGGTTTCCCTGAAATATACAAAAGAATGATTTTTTAATTTCTAATTTTTAATTTTTAATTAGATAAATATGAGCACGATAGAAAAAGTTTTAGAAGAGGTTTTGGTTGAAGAATCGGTTGGATTCAACAACGAAATTGTTTTGTTCAATGACGATGTAAATACTTTCGACCATGTTATTGAAACCTTAATCAGGGTTTGCCACCACACTGCTGAACAAGCAGAACAATGTGCGATTTTGGTTCATTACAAAGGGAAATGCACTGTGAAAACGGGCAGTTTAGATGAATTGAAGCCTCAATGCACACAGTTACTCGAGGCAGGATTGAGTGCTGAAATTATATAAAACCAAAAATCTACCCAATAAAAAAAGCATTACAATCATGATTGTAATGCTTTTTCTTTTAGAATACTTTCTAAAATCTTGTGGATTTAGAAATTATATTTTAGTAAAATAATAGGTTGTTACAAGCGTATTCGGACCAGCTTGTGTATCAAAAGAAATTACCAACTGACTGTTTGAAAGCGTTATGATTTTGTAAACTTCATCATAAGCACTTTCTGGTGAATTAATCGTCAATGTTTCGTTTGTTTTAGACCATGTTCCAGTAGCTTGAGTATCTTCCACACAAACTTGCGCTCCATTTTTAAAGAAATACTGTTCCTTAAACAACGATCCAGCCGTGGCGAATTCAATGTAATTTTTGTCACAACCTGCCACATTAAACTCATAAGGTGTTGAAGTTTCTGCCTGAGTACCCAATTTAGTTACGGTTCTTGTTTGAGTCCATTTTCCAACAACTGTTGCTGGAGTTGCTGGTCCTGAATTGTCATCACTACCGCAAGAAGTTAATGTTAATCCTGCCAAAACAAATGCAACCAATACTGTTTTAATCTTTTTCATATTTAATAATTTTTAATGTTTAACGAGCGAAAATAACCTTTTATTATCATTTCGTTGTTAAAATTTAAGTAAAGATTTCTTTTATGCCAATAAAAAGATATTAATTATCATATATTCAGATATTTATACAATTAAATAAACATTATTAAATTTAATTATCAATTTAATTTCCTGCTAATTATAAGAATTAGGTATTTTTTTATACCAATTTTCATTGATTATGTAAAAACGAACTTAAATTCCATCTTTCAAAAACAATACATTACCACAACATTTAGCATTATCTTATTCTAAACCATACAAATTAATTCTTAAAAATTGAACTTCTTCATTCCTAGAATGTCGGATTTAGTTGAGTTTAGGAAAGTTTTGCAATTGTATAGTTTTTATATAGCTATTATTTGCTTGAAGTGCCTTTATTCATTGGTAAATTTGAGATATAACAAAAAACAATTATATCATGAAAAAAATTACGCAAACGTTTTTTCTTTTAATCTGTTCCTATGCTTTTTCACAAGCTCCAACAGATGCTCCAGCAGTTCCAACAAGGAATCCTGCAAATGTTATTTCCATGTTCAGCAATGCCTATACGAATGTAGCGGTTGATACTTGGAAAACCGATTGGTCAGTTGCCGCTCTAGAAGATCTTTCAATAGCAGGAAACGACGTTAAGAAATACAGCAATCTAAGCTTTGTGGGTATTGAAACCGTTGGTCCTAATCTTATAAATGCTGGGAATATGACCTATTTTCATGTTGATATTTGGACTTCCAATATGACTACATTCAGAATAAAGTTGGTGGATTTTGGCCCTGATGGTGTTTTTGGAGGCACAGATAATTCTGAACACGAAGTTACCTTTGAATCCCCTACACAAAATACTTGGGTGAGTTTTGATATTCCTCTTGCTAACTTTACCAATTTATTGAACAAGGATCACATTGCACAACTCATTTTTTCTGGAAATCCTGTAGGTGCAGGAACAGTTTTTATTGATAATGTATACTTTACAAACGAAGCCAATAATGTCCCAACAGATCCAACTGTTGCGGCTCCAGCTCCAACTTTTCCTCAGGCAGATGTGATTTCTTTGTTCAGCAACACTTACACCAATGTTCCTGTTGATACTTGGAAGACTGATTGGTCGGATGCAACTTTAACCGAAGAGCAGATTGCTGGAAACGATGTAAAAAAATATAATCCGCTGGTTTTTGCAGGTATCGAAACCGTGACTTCGCAGATTAATGCAAGCGGTATGACTAAATTTAACATCAATGTATGGTCGCCAGACTTTACCGTTTTTAGAATTAAACTCGTAGATTTTGGAGCAAATGGAATTTATGATGGTCCTGGTGTTGGTGACGATTCCGAACATGAGATTACCTTTAACAATCCTGCACAATCTACTTGGATTTCCTACAGTATTCCATTAGCCGACTTTACAAACCTTACATCGCTTGAGCATATTTCACAACTTATCCTAGTTGGTGGTGGTGGAAAAGTATTTATTGATAATGTATTTTTCAGCAATGAAGTAATATTGCCACAAGATCCAACTGTTGCCGCTCCAACACCTACTTTGCCACAGGCCAATGTAATGTCTATGTTTAGCAATGCCTATACAAATGTTCCTGTTGATACTTGGAAGACGGATTGGTCCAATGCAATTTTAGAAGAGGTTCAAATTGCCGGAAATGACACTAAAAAATATACAGCACTAGATTTCGTTGGAATTGAAACCGTAACTAATCAGCTTAACATCACTTCAATGGAATATTTCAATGTTGATGTTTGGTCGCCGAACTTCTCTATTTTCAAAATAAAACTTGTAGATTTTGGAGCAGATGGAGCTTTTCAAGGCGGAGACGACGTAGAACACGAATTGACTTTTAATAATCCTGTTCAAAGCCAATGGACCACAATGAGTATCCCTTTATCTGATTTTACAGGTTTGGTAACGAGAGAACACATTGCTCAATTGATCTTTGTTGGCGGTGGATCTAAAGTTTATGTTGACAATGTTTACTTCAGCAATGTTCCGTTGGGAACTGTTGATTTTAAAACGGCATCTGTAAAAATGTATCCAAATCCTGTTTCGGATGTGTTTAATGTAAGTGCCGATAAAGCAATTGAGAACATCACCATCTACAACACTCTTGGACAACAAGTATTGGCAGTGAACGCTTCAAGAACTACTGAAACAATTGATCTTTCAAGCTTTCAAAGTGGTGTTTACATCGCTAGAGTTACTGTTGATGGCAAAACATCTACATCAAGAATCATCAAAAAATAAATTTTCTTTATTAGTTAGCAAGCACGTTTTTTCCTAGAGAAAACGTGCTTTTCTATTGTTAGGCACTATTCAAAATATCTCTACTTTTTTGGAGAAAGAATATTTATATTTCTATCTTTATCAATCGATTTAAAACACATTATGAAAATTTTACCCCTTAAATTTTTATTTCTCTCAATATTACTCCCATTTCTTGGATTTGCCCAGGAGCTTCCATCCATAGTAAAATACAGTTCTGAAGTGTATGGAGCTGGAAACCAAAACTGGATGCTGGACCAAGACAAAAAAAATTTCCTTTACATTGCCAACAATGAAGGTTTGTTGGAGTTTAATGGAGCAAATTGGAGATTGTATCCTTCGCCAAACGAAACCATTTTACGTTCGGTTAAGGTGATTGATAATGTGGTTTATACAGGTTGCTACATGGAGTTTGGATATTGGATGAAAAATCAGAAAGGAATCCTGAATTATACTTCTTTAAGCAATACCATAAAAAATAAACTAATTGATGATGAGCAGTTTTGGAACATCATCAATTATGATCATTGGGTGATCTTTCAATCGTTGAACAGGATTTACATCTACGATACCAAAACCAAGAAATTCAAGATCATCACACCAAAAAGTGGCATTTTAAAATCCTTTAAAGCCCAAGATGCCATCTTTTTTCAAACCGTTGACGGAAGTATTTTTGAAATTAAAAACGGAAATGCCCATGTTTTAATAGAAAATGAAATCATCAAGAACAAAAAAGTATTGAATATTTTTTCAGTTGCAGACGGCATACTCATCCAAACACAATACAGTGGTTTCTATAAATTCGCAGAAGGAAATTTGGCAAAATGGAATACCGAAGCCGATGCCTTGCTGAACTCCACCAGTATTTATGCAAGTATCGTCTTGAATGATGGCAACTTTGCATTGGGAACGATTTCCAATGGTATTTTTATCATATCTCCACAGGGAAAAACGCTGTATCACATCACTCAAAATCAAGGATTAAGCAACAATACCATTCTTTCGCTTTTTGAAGATCGGGAAAAAAACCTTTGGATTGGGTTGGATAATGGCATCGATTGTTTGAACATCTCATCGCCCATAAAAACCTTTTTTGACAAGACAGGAATTTTGGGAACCGTATATTCTTCGATTGTTTTCAATGATAAAATTTATGTTGGAACCAATCAGGGCTTGTTTTATAAAAACAATAATTCAAACGATCAATACCAAATTGTCAGCGGAACCAAAGGCCAGGTCTGGTCGCTTTTTGAACACGACAATACCTTGTTTTGTGGACACGATTCTGGAACATTAACCATCAATGAAGGAACCTCAACGGTTATTTACAACCAATCCGGAACTTGGAAATTTCAAAACTTTCCAAATAATTCCAACAAGCTGATGCAGGGAAATTATTCAGGAATCAGTATTCTGGAAAAAACACCCACAGGTTGGAAATTCAAAAACAAGATTGCAGGTTTTGATTATTCTTCTAAATTTTTCGAAATAAATGATCCTAATGAAATCATCGTTAGCCACGAATATAAGGCCATTTTCAGATTATCATTGAACAGCGACTTCTCGAAAGTTGTAAAATTTGAAACCTATAAATCTCCTGCAAAAGGCAAGAATGCGGGTTTGGCAAAATTCAACAACGCCATTATTTATGCTTCAAAGGAAGGAATATTCAAGCTGAACAACAAGAATAAAAAGTTTGAAAAAGATTCCATATTGAGCAAGGCAATTGAAAACGACGAATACCGTTCGGGGAAATTAATTGTGGATAAATCAGATAAATTATGGCTTTTCACTAAAAATAATATCAATTATTTTACGGTTGGAAAATTAAGCAACGAGCCAAAACTCAACACCATTCCCATTCCGTATTCGCTCAATAATTCGATGCCCGGTTATGAAAATATTTCCAGAATTGGCGAAAACACTTATTTCATTGGAACAACTGATGGTTATTATTCCATGAACATCAATGAGTTGAACTTCAATAAATTCGACATCAATCTGAATACGGTTTATAAAAACAAAAGCAACTCGGATGTTCAATACATTTCCAATTCGGGAGAGGAAAGCATCGATTTTGGTTCCAACAATTTGACCTTTAATTTCAGTGTTCCAGAATACAACAAATACATAGTTGCGGAATACCAATATCTGTTGGAAGGGTATTTTGAGGATTGGAGCGAATGGTCCAACAAACCCTATGTGAGCTTTAAGAATTTGCCGTTTGGAGACTATACTTTCAAGGCAAGGGCACGAGTTGGAAATTCGCTTTCGGAGAATACAATTGTATATAAATTCACCATCGAAAGACCTTGGTATGCCACAACTTTAGCCATATTAATTTATCTGGTAATCGTTTTTGTGATTGCATTTTTTGTTCATAAAACCTATAACTCCTATTATCAAAATCAAAAAAATAAATTGATTGAGGAAAACAACAGAAAGCTTGAATTGAAGGAAATGGAAGTTGAACAAGAGCTTCTGAAAATCAAAAACGAACAACTGGAGTTGGATGTGAACAGCAAGAACCGTGAGTTGGCTGTTTCGACCATGAGCCTGATTAAAAAGAACGAATTATTGACCTCCATCAAGGAAGATTTGAAGAAAACCGACGATAATTCGAAAAACATCAAAACTGTAATCACAACCATCAATAAAAACATTAGCGAAGAAGACACTTGGGACTTGTTCAAAGAAGCTTTTAACAATGCCGACAAAGATTTCCTTAAGAAAATTAAAAGTGCACATTCTACACTTACACCTAATGATTTAAGGCTTTGTGCATACTTGAGGTTGAATCTTTCCTCTAAAGAAATAGCTCCGTTATTGAATATTTCGGTTCGAAGTGTGGAGATAAAACGATATCGTTTGCGTAAAAAAATGGACTTACCTCACGAACAAGGCCTTGTTGAGTACATATTATCAATATAATCTCACTACTACATTACCACAAAACACCTATACATTGCCACAACAACAACGTTGTATTCCTCCATTTTACAAAAAATTTGTTAATTAAAAACCGTTAACAATTCCCTAACATTTGGCGTTATCGTTGACCTGCATTTATCATACTGAAAATTTTATCATACTTTTTTTGTAATGTATGTTTTTTGTTGTGGTGTATTTTGAATTATTCTCAAATAAGTGTTCTAATTTTATAATTCACAAAAAACATACTTATGAAGTCAAATTATCTATTAATTTATTTTCTGCTTCTCTCCGCTTTTGGTTTTGCCCAAAGTTATGACATTGGAGGAACAGTTAAGGAATCAGGTTCGGGACTACCGCTTCCTGGAGTAAACATTCAAATCAAGAATTCCACGAAAGGAACCACCTCTGATTTTGATGGAAATTTTTCGCTAACGGGAATTCCATCAGGTTCTGTTGTTGTGTTCAGTTATGTAGGTTTTTCGAATTTTGAATACACTGTTACATCTACTAATAATAATGTTGCAGTTTCATTGCAAGAAGATACCAAAAGCTTGGATGAAGTGATAGTTATTGGCTACGGTTCTCAAAAGAAAAGAGAAGTTACGGGATCCGTTTCAACAGTTGAAGCCAAGACATTAGAGCTTTTAAAACCTGTAAAAGTAGAACAGGCTTTGCAAGGAACCGTTTCAGGTGTTGTGGTTACAGGACAATCTGGATCTCCTGGTGCTGAATTAAACATCAGAATTAGAGGTATTGCAACCAATGGAGAAAACAGGCCTACTGCAATTATCGATGGTTATGTTGGAGAACTTGGCTTGCTGAATCCAAATGATATAGAAACTATAACAGTACTTAAAGATGCACAAGCAGCAATATATGGAACAATTGGTGCCAATGGTGTTATTTTGATTACCACTAAAAAAGGTAAAAAGAATTCTAAAGCAACTATTAACTATAATGTTTATACTGGTTTTCAAGAAACCTCACGTAAGATTTCAGTTTTAAATGCTACTGATTATGCACTTTTAGCTAATGAAGCTTTTGCAAATGATGGAAAACCGCTACCCTTTCCAAATGTTTCTGGACTAGGAAAAGGAACAGATTGGCAAGATCAAGTTTTTGGAAAAGGTGTTCCTATTGTGAATCACGATATTAATTTTTCTGGAGGTTCTGATAATATAACGTATTCTATTAGCGGTTCGCATTTGGATCAAGAAGGAATTGTGGGTTCAAATAAATCTGGCTTTTTAAGAAATACAGCGCGAATTGGCTTAACAGCTGATATTACAGATCGTTTGAAAGTAAACACCAATGTAATTTATACCTACTTCAACCGAAAAACATTAAATGAAAATGTATTGGGATCTGTTTTATTCAATGCATTGAATATGCCTTCAACTATGATGCCTTATGATGCTAATGGTGATTTTACATTAGTACCAAATGCTGCTGAATATGGTACAGAAATTATCAATCCACTTGCACAAATTGAAAATACCTATAACGACTATAATTATAAAAAACTAAATGGAAGTTTTGGTTTAGATTATAAACTTGCCAAAGGACTTACGCTTGTTTCAAGAATGGGTTTCAATACCTCAAATAGTGAGTCGAAAACATTTGCTAAACAAATTGAATATGGTGGTAAAATTTATGACGTTGACAGAAGTAGCGTAACTCAAGGTGCTGTTAACGACAATAACTATTCATTCGATATTTATGCAGAATATAAAAAATCAATTCAAGATGAACATAACTTCTCTGTAACAATAGGAAACACTATTTTTAGAGAATGGGGTAACGGTCTATCGGCTACTGGTTTTGATGTTCCTTATAATTCTTGGCAATATGCCGATATTGGCTTGACAAGAGGTGCTTCAGACGATTTAACTAACAGCTCTTATACATACGACGAAAGAAGACTTTCCTATTTTGGAAGATTACAATACGATTATAAAGGAAAATATCTTTTCTCTGCTATGATCAGACGTGATGCCTCTACAAAATTTGGTCCTGATAATGCCGTTGCTTATTTTCCTTCTTTTACTTCTGGATGGGTAGTTTCTGATGAAAACTTTTTTGGGGAAGGCAAATTTGTCAACTTCCTTAAAGTAAGAGCCAGTTATGGTACTTTAGGAAACGACCAAATTGGAAATAATAGATATACCAGCTTGCTAACTGGTGAAGCAACCTATGTATTTGACGGTGCTTTAGTGAATGGCGTAGCACCAGGAGCGATATCCAATTCTGAGGTAAAATGGGAAGAAGCTAGAAAAATAGATTTTGGTATTGATTTAAACTTATTAAACAATAAAGTAACTCTTGTTGCCGATTATTTTAATGATACCCGAAAAGATCTATTAATTGTAGGGGTTCCTGTTTCTGGTGCAACAGGAGCAGCAGCACCAGGAGCTGGATTGCCAACTATCAATGCAGGAACGGTTAAGAACTACGGATTTGAATTTGCCGTAGGATATAAAGATAATATATCAGATGATTTTAGTTTTGATCTTAATTACAATGTAACTTTTCTAAAAAACAAGGTTACAGAAGTAGACAACGGAACAGGATTTGTTGAAGGTGGTAATTTTGGCGAAAGCACACGTACTTCAAGAATGGAAGTAGGGCACTCTATCGGTTATTTCTACGGATACAAAACAGATGGCATCTTCCAGAACCAAGCTGAAATTGATGCACATCCGTCTCAAGCTGGACTTGGAGCAGGTACTTCTCCGGGAGACATCAGGTTTGTGGATGTAAACGGAGATGGTAAAATTGACGCAAACGATAGGACAAATATAGGAGACCCTATTCCTGCCGCAACTATGGGTTTCAATATGCAATTCAACTACAAAGGTTTTGATTTTAATGCTTTCACTTTTGCTTCTATCGGAAATGATATGGTTCGTAATTATGAAAGAAATGTAGCATTAGGTAATAAATTAAATTACAATTTGGAAAGATGGACAGGTGAAGGAACAAGCAATTCTGTTCCGAGAGTTACAACAGGTGCTACTGCAAACGGATTATTTTCTGATTATTTTGTTGAAGATGCCTCTTTCGTAAGAATTCAAAATGTACAATTGGGATATACTTTAGATAGCAACATATTTGGAAAATCAGGGATCACAAAAGCACGTATCTATTTAGGAGTAAATAACGTATATACTTTTACAAAATACAAAGGTTATGACCCTACTGCTTCATCTGGAGCACCAATTGGTGGAGGTGTTGACTATGGCTTTTATCCAGTTCCAAGAACATATATGCTAGGAGCTAACATTAATTTTTAATCTTAATTACAATGAAAAAAAATATAATCATATTTATAACAACTGTCACAATTTTCACTGCCTTGAGCACATCATGTAGTGACGATTTTGTTGATCGTGTCCCTCCGTATGCAATAGATTCTGAAAATTACTTCAATTCGAAGGAAGACTATGAAAATGCACTAATTGGAGCTTATGACCTGTTGCACGCTACTTACGTAAACGTTATGCTTGGAGAAATTGCTTCAGACAATACATTAGCTGGTGGTGGTGGTGCTACCGATGTTGTTGGTTTCCAGCAAATAGACGATATGATCCACACTCCTGTGAATGCAAACTTAAAGAACATCTGGGATTGGATGTTTGCAGGTGTTGGCCGTTGCAACTACATACTTGAATTTAAAGACAAAACAGATTTTGAAGGAAAAGAACACATTATTGCACAAACACGTTTCCTTAGAGCCTATTATCATTTTGAACTGGTAAAATGGTTCGGAGGAATTCCTTTAACGGGAGATGTACGATTCAAAGTTGGCGATGAGCTAACCGTTCCGCGTGCATCTGTAGAAGAAGTATATGCCGTAATTGAATCGGATTTGATTTATGCCATTCAAAACCTTTCTACTGGAGCACAACCTGCTGGTAGAGCAACAATTGGAGCTGCTCAAGCTTTACTCGGAAAGGCTTATTTATATCAGAAAAAATATGCTCAAGCAGCTTCAACTTTCGAACTGGTAATTGGTTCTGGAACTTATGACCTAGTTGCTAATTATAGTACTATTTTTGAAAACAATAACGAAAACAATATCGAGTCGGTTTTTGAAGTACAATACACAGATGCTCAAGGTGCTTCTTTTGATTGTTTGCAATGTTCTGAAGGAAATGTAGCAGTGGGTTTCAACGGACCTAGAACCTATTCTGGACCTTTATTCGATTCTGGATACAGCTTCAACGTTCCAACAGCAGAAGCCTATGCAGCTTTTGATGAAGACGACAACAGAAGAGATATTGCAATCTTGAACATGGTTGCTTGGGCTGCCGAAACTGGTGCTACTTATGGCGTGGGTCACGAACACACTGGTTTCTTTAACAGAAAATACATCCCTCGTCAAGGAGATTTGAATCTTGGCGATGACAAACTTACCAACCCAAACAACTACCGCTCGATCCGTTTTGCAGACGTGCTTTTAATGGCAGCCGAAGCTTACAGTGCTGGTGGAATCGACGAGACAAAAGCAAGAGAATACTTGAATAGAGTAATCAGACGTGCTTTTGGAAACAACAATCACGATGTTACTGTTTCTGGACCTGGATTGACTGATTTGATCCTAAGAGAAAGAAGATTGGAGCTAGTTGGCGAAGGACACCGTTTTTTCGACTTGGTTAGAACCGGAAAAGCTGCTGGAACAATACCTGGATTTGTAGCAGGAAAACATGAATTATTCCCTATTCCTTTTGAAGAAATACAATTCTCTAACGGAAATTGGGGACAAAATCCTCAATATTAATACCTGATTTAATATGAAAAATTTGAAATACATTTTTAGCTTGTTTTTCCTTACAATTCTTTTGAGCTGTACAGGGGAAGATGATGTAACGAGCCTAGACGGCATTGAAGCACCATCAAACATTTCTGCTCTGTTCACCATAAAGCAGGACAACTCTGGTCGAGTGACCATCCGACCAAATGGTGATGGATTGACTTCCTATGAAGTATATTTTGGAGACGGAACCCTTGAACCTGCAATGATTCCAGCTGGAGGTGTTGCCGAGCATATTTATGCCGAAGGTGTATATACCGTAAAAATCTACGGAATTGCTTTAAACGGTTTAAAAACTGAATTTACACAGCAATTGACAGTTTCCTTCTTGCAACCAACTGATTTGGATGTAACCATTACTCCAGGTGCCAGTCGCTCGGTTACGGTAACAGCAAAAGCAAACCTGGAGACTTTCTTCCAAGTATATTTTGGAGAAGATCCTGATCAAACCCCTGTGGATTTTATGGAAGGTGAAACCGTTAGCCACATCTATGCCACAGCAGGAACCTATGAAATAAAAGTAGTTGCTTTGAGTGGTGGTGCCGCAACAACTGAATATACCGAAACCATTGTAGTGTTTGATTTAGGACCTGCTCCAGATCCTCTTCTAAATGGTGCAGATGTTATTTCGCTATTCAGTAATGCTTATGACAATGTTCCGGTAGACACATGGAAAACCGACTGGTCAAGTGCAACCCTAGAAGATCTTCAAATCAGCGGAAATGACACAAAAAAATATTCTAATCTAACATTCGTGGGTATCGAAACCGTTACTTCTATGATTAATGCCACACAAATGACGCATTTCCATACCGATATCTGGTCGAATAACTTAACCGAATTCAGAATAAAACTTGTAGATTTTGGAGCCAATGCAGCCTATGGTGGTGGCGATGATGTTGAACACGAAATTGTAATTTCAAATCCTGCTCAAGAGCAATGGGTTGGAATTGATATTCCTTTAAGTGCATTCACAGGACTAACAACCCGTGCCCATATTGCACAGCTAATTTATGTTGGAGCTCCAGCCGGAACTGCAAGCGTTTATATTGATAATGTTTATTTCTACAAACAAAGTGCTGTTCCAACAGTTGCAGCACCAACTCCTACTCTTCCAGCATCTCAAGTGATTTCGATGTTTAGTAATGCCTACACAAATGTAGGAGTTAATACATGGAAAACAGATTGGTCTAGTGCTGCTTTGGAAGAAGTTCAAATTGCAGGAAATGATACTAAAAAATATTCAAATTTAGACTTCGTAGGAATCGAAACTACAGGAGCTAATATGATCAATGCTACAAGTATGACACATTTTCACACCGATATATGGACTGGAAATGCAACTACTTTCAAAATCAAGTTGGTCGATTTTGGAGCCAATGGTGCTTATGCAGGTGGAGATGATAAAGAACACGAAATTGTGATTACCTCACCAGCCCAAAACACATGGTTGAGTTTAGATATTCCTTTGAGTGATTTTACAGGACTAACCACAAGAGCCCATATTGCACAGCTTATATATGCAGCTGTTCCTACTGGATCGGCAACGGTTTACGTAGACAACGTTTATTTCCATAATTAATAAATAAAATAAGATGAAAAAATATATCAAGAATATAGCAATAGTACTTACGGTATTATTGACTTTTTCAAGCTGTCAGGACGACGATAAAACCTTTGGAGACATCAACTCTCCAAGTGGAATCGAAGTGGAAGCGGTGATCCTAGGTGTTTCCGAAGAATTTCCAGATGGAGATGGTTCTGGTAAGGTAGATTTCACTGCAAAAGCCAAAAATGCTACCAACTTTAAATACATCTTTAGCGACGGTACCGAAATCAATTCGCCTAGCGGAATAGCTAAAAAAACATTTACAACGGAGGGAACTATAACCTATACCGTAACCGTTTTAGCTTCGGGAACAGCTGGCGTAAGCTCAAGTATGAGTTTTGAAATAACTGTTTTCAGTAACTTTAAAGATCCTGCGGCAATAGATTTCTTAACAGGTGGAGGTTCTAAAAAATGGTACTTCGCTGCAAATGAAGTAGGTCATCTTGGTGTAGGTCCCAACAACGACAACGCTGGAGAAAATGGTTCACCAATTTGGTATGCCGCACAGCCTTTTGAAAAAGCGGGAAGCCCTGATAGCTCTTGCTTGTATGACAATGAGCTTACTTTTTCTTTAGTAGATGGTCAATTGAAATATGAATTGGATAACGGTGGAAGAACATTCTATAATGCCGCTTTCCATAGTTTTGGAGGTGGAGATTTGTGTCTTGATTTAAACACTTCTGGACAGAAATCAGTATTCTTGAGTCCATCGGAATCTGTATTGACACCCGATCAAAGCCGTAAAACAACAATGACATTTTCTGATGGAGGCTTTATGGGCTACTTCGTCAACCAAACTGTTTATGAAATTATTGAAATTACAGAAAATAGAATGGTTGTTCGTGCAATAATGGGGAATGATCCAGCTCTAGCGTGGTATCATATTTTCACAACTACAAAACCTGTGCAAGGTGGCGGTGGTGTTGGAGAAACTTTTGAAAATCTTGTTTGGGCAGATGAATTTGATGTTCCTGGTGCTCCAAATCCTGCCAACTGGGGTTATGACCTTGGTGCTGGCGGATGGGGTAACGGCGAATTACAATTCTACCGCGATCATGCCGACAATGTAAAAGTAGAAGGTGGTTTCCTAAAAATAACAGCTAAAAAACAAACTTTCAGCGGAGCTCCATACACTTCTGCTAGAATCAAAACAGAAGGAAAACAAGACTGGACCTATGGAAAAGTAGAAGCTCGTATAAAACTTCCTGAAGGAGTAGGTACTTGGCCAGCCTTCTGGATGCTTGGCTCTAACTTTAGTCAAGTGAGCTGGCCTGCCTGTGGCGAAATAGATATCATGGAGCACAAAGGTTTTCAACCGGGCATAATCCATGGAACCTTGCACTATCCTGGCTTTTCAGGCGGAGGTGGTCCAACTCAATCTACAACGGTTGCCAATGTGTCAAGTGAATTTCATAACTATTCTGTAATATGGACGGCTTCTACAATCAGGTTCTTTGTAGACGATAACTTGTTTCACACGTTCAACAATAACGGAACAACTCCTTTCAATGCCGATTTCTTCATCATCCTAAATGTAGCAATGGGTGGAACATTTGGAGGACCAGTTGATCCTGCATTTGTTCAGTCAACCATGGAAGTTGATTACGTGAGAGTTTACCAATAAATACCAAAAACAATTCAAAAAAAGGAGGTTAGTCCATCTAGCCTCCTTGTTTTTGAATCCAATAATCCAAAAACAAAACAATGAAAAAAAGGTTTCTATATACATCCGTTGTCCTAACAGCACTTGCCTTGTTTAGCCAAAATGCATCGGCTCAAAAAAAATCCAAAAAAGTTATAAAACGAAATCCAATCGAACAAAGGGTGGATTCCATTTTAAAACTGATGACCTTGGAAGAAAAAGTGGGTCAGATGAACCAATACAATGGTTTCTGGGAAGTAACTGGTCCTGCTCCAAAAGACGGACAGGCGGCTAAAAAATACGACCACCTCAAAAAAGGTTTGGTCGGATCGATGCTGAATGTTGTAGGAGTAAAAGATGTAAAAGCCTTGCAAAAAATTGCCGTAGAGGAAACCCGATTGGGTATTCCGCTTATTTTTGGGTATGATGTCATCCATGGCTACCAAACCATAAGTCCTGTTCCGCTTGCCGAAGCTGCAAGTTGGGATTTGGAAGCCATAAAAAAATCAGCGGCATTGGCAGCCGAAGAAGCTGCCGCTGTCGGTTTAAACTGGACATTTGCTCCAATGGTCGATATCTCGCGTGATGCTCGTTGGGGTCGTGTGATGGAAGGTGCTGGTGAAGATACTTATCTTGGAAGCAAGATTGGCGTGGCAAGAGTACAGGGTTTTCAAGGAGAGAATTTTTCAAGCTATAAAAATATACTGGCTTGTGCCAAACATTTCGCAGGTTATGGCTTTGCCGAATCTGGACGCGACTATAATTCCGCTGATGTGAATCACTCAACCCTACACAATATAATTCTTCCACCCTTCAAAGCAGTTAAAGATGCAGGTGTCAGAACCTTTATGAATTCTTTCAATGAGTTGGATGGAATTCCAGCAACTGGAAACAAATACCTTCAAAGGGATTTACTTAAAGGCGAATGGAATTTTACAGGTTTCATGGTATCCGATTGGGGCTCGATGGGCGAAATGATCGCTCACGGTTATGCCAAGGACAACAAGCATGCCGCCGAATTGGCCGCCAATGCAGGTTCGGATATGGATATGGAATCGAACGTATATGTTGAATATCTGGTAGAATTGGTAAAAGAAGGAAAAGTAAAACAAGAAGTGATTGACGATGCGGCAAGAAGAATCTTGAGAGTAAAATTCGAACTAGGCTTGTTTGATGATCCTTATAAATACTGCGACGAAAAAAGAGAAAAAGCAACTCTTGGCAATGCCGTCATGCACGAAGGTGTTTTGGATATGGCCAAGAAGTCAATTGTATTGCTAAAGAATCAGAATAATTTGCTTCCGCTAAAGAAATCCGGACAAAAAATTGCCGTGATAGGTGCTTTGGCAAACGACAAGAGCAGTCCTCTTGGCGGATGGAGAGGGGTTTCTAAAGATGGTAGTGCCGTTTCGGTTATAGAAGGTCTTCAAAAATACAAAGGAAACGAAATTGTTTATGAAAAAGGTGCCGATGTATATCTAGGAACTCCCGTTTTTGGTTTGGAAACAAAAATCAACACGACCGACAAGAGTGGTTTTGACAAAGCCGTAGCGACTGCCAAAAATGCCGATGTTGTAATCATGGTACTTGGTGAAGTAGGCTTTCAAACTGGAGAAGGACGAAGCAGAACCAACCTTGACTTGCCAGGTGTGCAACAGGAACTTCTGGAAGCCGTTTTCAATGCAAATCCAAACATTGTTTTGGTTCTAAACAACGGTCGTCCCCTAACCATCACTTGGGCAGATGAAAATATTCCAGCCATTGTAGAAGCTTGGCAATTGGGAACTCAAAGTGGCAATGCAATCGCTCAGGTTTTATATGGTGATTATAATCCAAGCGGAAAACTTCCAATGACCTTTCCAAGAAGCGTTGGGCAAGTGCCAATCTATTACAATCAAAAAACAACCGGACGTCCCGGACCAGGTGGAGAAAGCGTTTTCTGGTCGCATTTTATCGATGAAAAAAACACCCCGCTCTACCCTTTCGGTTATGGTTTGAGCTATTCTAAATTTGAATATTCCGATTTGAAAGTAAGCAATACCTCTTTTACTGCCGATGGAAAAATAACCGTTTCTGTGAATGTAAAAAACAACAGCAATGTCGAAGGTAAAGAAGTGGTTCAGATGTATTTGAAAGACCTTTTTGGAAGTGTAACAAGACCTGTGAGGGAACTAAAAGGCTTCGAGCTAGTTTCGCTTAAAGCAAATGAAACCAAAACAGTAACCTTTACAATCGATAGCAAGTTGATTGAATTCTATACCGCAAACAACAAATGGGAAGCCGAACCAGGCGATTTCAAAGTATTCATCGGAGGAAGCTCGGATGCTACATTGGAAGGAAGTTTTGAATATAAAGGTTAAAGTTACAGGTTATAATAGGTTATAGGTTAAAAGTTGACAGGTTATGGGTTTAAAAGGTATTGTCTAAGCAGAAAACCTCTTAAATTTTTAAATAATAAAATTAAACACAGATTCAAATAAGTTCACAGATTCAAAAAAAAAATCCGTAAAATCCGTAAAATCTGTGGCAAAAAATTTAGTGCAAATTCGTGCAATTCGTGTCAAAAAAAGAAATTAAAATGAAGAAAATTTTAGTCTTATTAATTATATGCAATATCTCATTTGCTCAGCAAGCGAAGCGAAAATTAGTTTGGGAAGAAAACTTTGATGGCAAAGCCCTAAACGAAAAAGTCTGGAACATCGAAATTGGTGACGGATGCCCAAACTGTGGCTGGGGAAACAACGAACGCCAACTCTACACCAAGGACAATCATAAATTGGTGGGTGGAAAACTAGTGATTACTGCAAGGAAGGACGGCGATAAATATACCTCAACCCGAATCACCACAAAAGCAAAAAAGGAATTCCAATACGGAAGAATCGAAGCCAAAGCAAAACTTCCTGTTGGCCACGGCATTTGGCCTGCCTTCTGGATGCTTGGCTCCAATATCGACAAGGTGGGATGGCCTAAATGTGGCGAAATAGATATCTTGGAATACGTAGGTCGTGAGCCGGATATGGTTTTTACGTCGCTTCATACAAAGGACAGCCACGGGAACACCATCAATACCAAGAAAACAAAATTTGAGGACATCGAGGAAGGCTACCACATCTTTTCAGTAGATTGGACAAAGGATAAAATGGACTTTTTTGTAGACGGAAAATTGGTTTACACGTTCGCTCCAGAAAACAAAACTGAAGAAATTTGGCCCTTCAACCAACCATTTTATATTCTAGTAAACATGGCAATCGGAGGTAATTTCGGAGGTCCTGAAGTTGACGACAGCATTTTTCCTCAAGAATTTATAATCGATTATATAAGAGTGTACGAATAAGGTTTGAGTTAGTTTATTTGGTAAATGGCACAGGATATTTATTCTGTGCCATTTTTTTTTGCCACAGACTTCATTGCTTCAAAAGATTTTTCTCAGATGAAATCTGTATAATATATGGGTTCTTTTTTCAAATTATTTACGAGTTTATAGTTATTGTTTTGAGGTTTGTAAGTAAATTTTGTATATTTTTACTTGAAGAAAGCTTTGTCTATATATATTTATGTAGAATAATAATGGCTCTTATCAGACATATACAGCCTTTTTTGTGTAGATATGTCTGATATCGTCAGATATATAAACAAGTTGGTGGCAATTTTAAACAGACAGCATACAAAAAATGACAGAAACATTTTTTACATATACCGACAAAATTGTGAACTTCACAAAAGCTGATAAAGAACTATTGGCTTCTGCATTGTCTTTTAGACAAGTGACCACAAAAACTGAACTTGTTTCATACGACAAGCGGACAGACAAATTATTCTTCTTACTCAAAGGTTGCCTTAGAAAATACTATGTAAAAGACGGACAACAAATAACGGTTTACATAACAACTGAAAATAGTTTTATTGGTGCTTTTGACAGTTTTATTACCGGAACTACAAGCAAAGAAACCATTGAAACACTTGAGCCTTCCGAATTGCTTGTCCTCAACAAAAAAGACTTGGACAGGCTCTATAAAGAAATTCCGCTAATGAACGAGTTTGTGCGAAAGACTTTAGAACTAACGTTAATTCAGTTTCAACAAGCATTAACATCTTTCATTTTAGACAGTCCTGAAGAACGATATACAAAATTGCTGTCTCAAAATCCTGAAATCCTGCAACGAGTTCCGCAACATATGCTTGCCACCTATTTAGGCATTACAGCCACTTCACTGAGCCGTATCAGAAAAAGAATTGTAGAAAAATCGTAACCGTTTTTCTTTCTTGTCTTTTGTAAACGTTTTTACCTTTCTCATCTACCAACTTTGCATTGTAAAATAAAACAATTCAAAGTATGGACAACATCAATTTAGGATGGAGAAGCCTTAATAAAGGCAAACTCACCACAATGCTCATAGGCTTTCTATTTCTAGGCCTGACACTTACTGCCCAATCTTCCAAAACAGCTATTGTTGGCACTTGGCTTAACCAAGAGAAAGCTGCCAAGGTTGAAATCTATCAACAGGGTGAAAAGTTCTTTGGTAAAATCGTATGGCTTAAAGAACCAAACGAAAATGGCAAACCAAAAACCGACATTAAAAACCCTGACAAATCAAAACACAACGACCCAATCATAGGATTGGTAATGTTGAAAAATTTTGAGTTTGATGGTAAATCCACTTGGGAAAACGGCACCATTTACGATGCACGAAGTGGGAAGACCTATTCTTGCTATTTGACACTTCAAGCCGACAATACACTTAAAGTTCGTGGCTATGTAGGTATTTCACTATTCGGGCAAACTAGCATTTGGACAAAAAGTAATTAAATAAATAGTAGAATGAAACAAGTATTTGTAACAGGTGGGTCGGGTTTTGTAGGTCAAAATCTAATCCCAATGCTCATAAAAAATGGCTACAAGGTAAAAGCGTTGGCACGTTCGGCACAAGCCATTCAAAAGGTAGAGCAATTAGGTGCAACAGCCGTAAAAGGCGATTTAAATGATAAACAAGCTTTGACAAATGGTGTAAAAGATTGTACTTCGGTATTTCACTTAGCGGCTTCGGTTGATTTTTTTGCTTCCGAAAAAGAACTTAAAAAACTGCACGTTGATGCAACTGAACTTTTATTGAATGTAGCCCAAAATGCTAATATTCAAAGGTTCGTGTATTTAAGTGCCGCTTCGGTAATTATGAATGGTAAACCAATCGTAAACGCTGACGAAACCTTTGTTTCAGACAACATTATTGACGGTTATTCACGAACAAAACTACAAGCCGAAAAATTGGTATTGAAAGCAAACAAAAAAAACTTTCAAACCATTGCAGTAAGACCACCATTAGTGTGGGGCAAAGGCGACCCTAACACATTGGTTGGTGTTATGGAAGCCACTAAAAAAGGAAGAATGCAATTTATTGATGGAGGCAAACACCGATTAGTAACGTGCCATGTTGCCAACGTTTGCCACGCTTTAATCTTAGCTGACCAATCAGAACAAAACGGTAAAACCTATTTTATTACAGACGGTGAAACACCTGTATTCAAAGACTTCATTAAAAAATATGTAGCTACTCAAGGCATAACCGTTCCTGACAAAAGTGTTTCGTTGGCAATGGCAAAACGTGCGGTGACTGTAATGGAATTTGTATGGAAAACATTTAATTTGAAAGGACACCCGCCACTTTACAAAGGACTTGTAAATGTATTGGGTGTAGAGTTTATTACAAACGACAGCAAAGCAAGAAAAGAACTCGGATATAAAACATTTGTAACAATTGAGCAAGGACTTGACCTAATGAGAAAATAAAAAAAATGCCACCAAAATCGGCTTGGCATAATGGGGGCTAACGTGCTTAATTGAACGTTAGTCCTTTTTATTTACATTTGTGCTTCTAATACCTCCACCAAGCTGAAAAACGTTCAAAATCTACCCCATCCCCTTCAAAACCTCCTTCAAATCAACAGCATCCGAAAAGAAATCCTTCCACAGATCGCCTTTCTCCTCTAACCTTTTGGTGATGGTTTTAAGGTTGAATTTCTTGAGGTCTAGTTTATTGTTTACCTCATCCCAATCTAACGGAACACTGATTGTTGCACCTTCTCTCGGACGAAGTGAATAGATACTGGCCATGGTTTTTCCTTTTCCGTTTTGTAGAAAATCTAGATAAACTTTGCCTTTTCGCTTGGCCGGCATTCTTTCGAGACTTGTTATTTTCGGTAAATCGCGGTGTACCATCTGGCTGACCAAATGCGAGAAATTGCGGGTTTGATTGTAGGTGTATTTCGGCTTGACCGGAATAAAAACATGCAAGCCATTGCCTCCCGAAGTCTTGATATAGGCAGGAACCTTGAGCTGGTCGAGGATTTCTTTTACCTTGAGTGCCGTGGCAATTACGTTCTTCATCGGAGCATCCTTCGGGTCGATGTCGAAAATAATATAGTCGGGATTGTTGAGCGAACCTACCCTACTGCTCCACGGATTGAGCTCGATGCATCCCCAATTGGCCATAAACAATAAGGTGTCCTTGTCTTGGCAAAGCAGATATTCAATAGATTCTTCCTTGGAATCTGATTTTATCTTTCGGGTCTTGATCCATTTTGGCACCTTTCCGGCCACATCCTTCTGAAAAAAACCTTCGCTTTTGATTCCGTCTGGCGTTCTTCTTAGAGATTGTGGTCGGTCCTTGAGATACGGCATGATATAATCTGCGACAGCATCATAATAGTTAATTACATCGCCTTTGGTAATCTTTAAATCGGGCCAAAACAACTTATCTAAGTTTGTAAATTCTACCTTATCACTTCCTTTTTTAGTTGTAGATTTTTTTGATGGCTTACTTCCAGACTTTGATTTATTTGCTATTGTTTCGGCTTCTATTTTCGGCTCTTCGATTGTAACTTCGGATGCTTTCTTGTCGTCCCGCAAACCTAGATAAACAGGATGACGCATGCTTCCTGTCTCGGTGAACTCCGAAAACTTGATTTGGGCTACCAATTCGGGTTTGACCCAATAGATGCCTGACATTTTTGGTGGTTTGATAAATGGAGCCGTTTTGCGTTCAATCTTGGCTAGTTTTTTTCTTAAATCGTCCAATATTGCTTCTGTAAAACCTGTTCCTACTTTGCCTGAATAATGAAAATCTCCATTCTTATAATAGCCACAAAGCAAGGCTCCAAGTCCTTTCCTGCTACCTTTAGGATCGGTAAATCCGCCAATAACCATTTCCTGCTGTTGGTCGGTTTTGATTTTTAGCCAATCCTTTGTTCGCTTTCCGTCGTGGTATTTTGAAGTCGCTTTCTTGGCGATGATTCCTTCTCCGTTTTTCTTTTTTATATCTTCGAAAGCCTTGATTCCATTTCCAATTACATGATCGGAATAGATGATGCTCTTGTGTTTGGGAAGCAATGCCTTGAGTATTTTTTTTCGATCGAGTAATTCCAATTGACGTAGATCGAACCCTGCGAAATACAGGATGTCAAAAACATAGAACTTCAGTTTTCCCTTGTCGGGGAAATCTTCCAGATGTTGCAACCATTGAAAATTGCTCTTTCCTTTGGCATCTTCCGCCACCACTTCTCCATCGAGAATCATGTCCTTGTTGATGGTTTTCAGTGCTTCCACAATAGCAGGATATTTTGCATTGAAGGAGATGCCATTTCTAGAAATAAGCTGTACATCATTTTCTTTTATCTGAGCCAATGCCCGATAACCATCAAATTTAGTTTCAAAAAGCCATTCCTCGTTATCAAAAGCCTCATCGGCAAGGGTGGCCAATTGTGGTCGCCAATCGTATGGGAATTTTGTCAGTTTTACAGCATCTTCCAAATCAGAAGCCGTAAAGCCAACGGTTGAAGTATCCTCTTTGGCAGTACTTTTATTTTTGGAAGAAGTTCTTTTGGAAACTGTTTTATCATCTCCTGGCCTTTTGGTTTCGCCCCAAACCGCATCAGTCTTTTCGATTCCTTTAAAATCCAATCCAGACAAAACCGAATTGCCTTCAAATTCTTTCTGATTTGCATAATCGTCTTTTGCTTTCATCAAAAGCCATTGCCTGTTTTCGCCTTTCATCCGAACGATGTGCCAAGAACCTTTCAGTTTTTTGCCTTCGAGCGTTACTTTTATAGAACCTTCTTTGAGTTGTTTTCGCAAAACACGTTTGTCTTCTGCCAAAGTAGTTGAGCCTTCGGCATGATAGGTTCCGATGTCCCAAACCATAACTGTTCCGCCACCGTATTCGCCTTTGGGAATCGTGCCTTCAAAATCGATATAATCCATCGGATGGTCTTCGGTTTGAACCGCCAATCTTTTATCAGAAGGATTGGACGAAGGTCCTTTTGGAACCGCCCAACTCACCAAGACACCATCTATCTCCAACCGGAAATCATAATGCAAACGAGAAGCGGCATGCTTTTGAACCACAAAACGCAGCTTGTCCTTGGAGCTTTTCTTAACTCCTTTTGGCTCTTTCGTCTTATTAAAATCGCGCTTCTCGTTGTATTTTTCAAGTGCCATAGCTTTTGAATTAGTTTTTAATCGCTTCCAAGCTTGCTTTTAATTGTTCCAACAAATCATCAGCGGCAGTTTTAGAGGTTTTAGGTTTTGCTTCCGTTTCTTTTGTAGTGGTTTTTTTGCCTTTTGGTGCTTTTGATTTTTTCTTGATGAGTTTCATCAATTCATCTTTGTAAGTATCTTTGTATTTTTCGGGCTCAAACTTTTCGGTCAATTGATCGATAATTGTCAATGCCATGTCAAGTTCTTTCTTTTCAATTTTTATATTCGTTGGAATTTTTGCTTCCGATGAATCACGCAAATCTTGATCGAACCTGATTTGGATCAATAAAATCGCATCGTCCTCCACCTTCAGGATTCCTAAATGTTCGGTACTCCTCAATACAAACTTGCATAATCCGACCTTTCCCGACTTTTTTAAGGCCGCCCTTAAAAGTGCATAAGTTTTGTTTGCCGCCTTTTCTGGTTCTACTATATAAGGCTTTTCAAGGTATTGTGACGGGATTTCATCTTCCAAGACAAATTCGAAAATATCGATAGTTTGGGTTTTCTCGGGCATCGCTTTTGCAAAATCTTCCTTATCTAGAATTACATAATCACCATTTTCTTTTTTGTATCCTTTCGCAATGTCGTCCCAGGAAACTTCCTTTCCGTCTTTTTTGCAAACCCGAACATATTGAATGGCACATTGGTCCTTTTTCCTGATCATATCCAAATCTATCCGATGCGTCACGGAACCACTGAACAAACGAACAGGAATATTCACAAGTCCGAAACTAATACCACCTCTCCATAATGCTTTCATATCATTTAATTTAAATTGTTTTTCTGTTTTTGGGAAACGAAAGTTATTATTTCTACATTTGAATTCATTATAGTATTCCTTTCTTTTCTTTTAATATTTTATTTAAAACCAATGATATTATCAGAAAAGAAAAAAAGTAAGCAACCTTTTACGTGTTTTTACATCTGAATAGAAACCAACAAAAACAAAAAAATGAAGATAAAATTACTACTACCGCTATTTTCTATTTGCATGTTTATCAGCCAAGCTCAAAATGTTGAATGGCTTGATACACCAACAATAAATTTCGACAGTAATGCTGGCTTGATTGGCTACAACATTGCTTCGGATGCTTTTGGAAATGTTTATATGACAGGATTCAAGGACAATACTTTTGTATATGAAAACATCATGGGAACCCAATTCTACAAGAAATACGACACTGATGGGAATTTGCTTTTCTCAAAAGAAATCAATGGCAATGTCAATGTTTATAACTTGGAAACAGATTCTGCAGGAAACGTAATCATGATGTTAGGTTTTGTAAACAATATCAGTATCGATACTTTGGACCTGATCAGCATCAATCAGGGTGTCAATTATATGATGGTGAAATTTAATCCTGCCGGAAATGTTCTTTGGTTCCATGAATTTTATTTACCCAATTCGTCTGTTTCGAGTGCTAGAGGAATTGCTGTTGATGCAACAGACAATATCTACGTGAGCTATGATGATTTTATGAATTCCTATATTGAAAAATTCAGTCCTTCAGGAGAAACCTTAACTACCATTACCCAAGGATTTGTGAAATCAATTTCCTCTTTGAGTGTAGATAATGCTGGAAATATCTATGTGGCTGGTTCTTGTGCAGAACCCGGAGCAACTTTCGGAAACGTACCTGCTCCACTTCCTGGTGATTTACCTTATAACGTTTATATTGCCAAATATTCTCCAACAGCAGTATTTCAATGGGTGAAATATCTGGATAACATTACATGTCCGTTGCCTCAAGTGAAAGCAAAATCTCCAGACGAAGTATATTTGACTTCAGAACTTTTTGAACCGTATTCGTTTGACAATATTGTTGCCCAAGGACCTGTTGACGGGTATCAGGACACTTATATTGCCAAGCTAAACTCAACAGGGAATTTTCAATGGGTTCGCGAAGTTCCTGGTTCTGGATCGCTGATGAGTGGCGAAAGGAATATACTGGATTTGGATGCTGAGGGAAATATCTATTTTGGAGGTTATACGACGGGAACAGTCAACTGGAGCTCAACCATTACAACCTCAACCATAGGGTTTAGCAACAGGGATGCAATTGTATTGAAATATAGCCCTGATGGCGAAATCTTAATGGCAAAAACCTTTGGAGGCGATGATGAAGACCGGATTGACGGCATTAATATTGGGACTGATGGCTCCATCTTTGTTGCCGGACTTGCTTCCGGAAATGTTGCTTTTGATGGTTTTTTGGTTGAAGCCGATGAATACGAACGCTATCCTTTTGTAGCCAAACTAACAAATCAAACCCTGAAGAATCCAGAAGTTGATGCTTTGCAAATTGTTCTTTATCCGAACCCATCCTCGGATTATATTTATTTTTCGAATGCTCCGGAAAACTTAAGCGGAAGCATTTTCAACGTCTTGGGACAAAAAGTAAAATCTTTTGAGATTAAAAGCAATCAGCCTATCTTGGTAGCTGACTTGGCCGATGGAACGTATTTTATAAAACCAGATGGCTTAAAAACTTTGAAATTCATCAAATCATAAAAATCAAAATGTTATAAAATATATAATTCTTTAACCGCCATTCTGAAACTTGATTACATTTGGTAGTACCAATCGTAAAACAATGAACGAATTAATCCGAGAAAAGAACTGGGGAAAAAGAAATTGGAAATGGCTTGTTCCTATAACGGCGCTCCTGATTTTAATTATTGCTTTTCTATCCCTCACTAGCGGTTTGACCAGTTTTGCACAAGCCTACACTGAACCTTCGCTTTATGAAAATGCATTGGAAAAAGCCCGCCAAAACAAAAGAGTGATTCAAGTTCTAGGCAATCTCCAACCCGTTGATAAGTTGACGATTATAGAAGGTAATGTCGTTTATGCCGAAGATAATAACGCTGTTGACCTCACTTTTAGAGTAACGGGAACCAAGGGAAAAGGTAAAATGGATGTTACTGCTGTAAAGGACAACGGCAATTGGAAATACGAACTGATCAAGATTCGGATTAAAAATCCTGAAGAGGAGATTGTTGTAGTTGAAAAAAATTAAACACTCGCCAAATAACTATTCAAAGAAACATCTTCAGGAATTCCAAGTTTCTGGATAATCCTTTCCTTTCTTTTCCTACAGGCTTCAAGTGTAATGCTCAACATCGAGGCTATTTCTTTCGAAGTCAGATCCATATAAATATAGGCAATGAATCGAATATCATTGGGAGTCAGATCAGGATGCTTTGTTTTTAGTTTTTTCAAAAAACTGTGGTTGACCTCTTCAAAATGAAGTATAAAATCTTCCCAGTCATTATCGGCCTTGATGTGATTCTTTAGTGTCTTGATATGGTTGATTAGTATCTTATTACCAGAAAGTTGAGGAATATCCGAAAGTGAATTTAAGATTTGCTCCAATATTTCGTCCCTTCCGGAAGAAAACAAAGCCTTTGAAGATATCTTTTGATTTTTGAGTTCAATTTCTTTCAGCAGTCGTTCTTGCTCCAACAACGCAATTTCTTCCTTTTTCTTCGAAATAAGGTTATCATCAATTTCTTTCTGGAGCTTTAACTCAATGATTTCCTGATTGTGCTGTGCAATCACTTTAATCTGCTTGTTTTTAATTCGCTGTTGTCTGAAAACGAATATTAAAAATAAAATCACTATAACTCCTATGGCTAAAATGCTGTAGAAAAAGTTACGTTCAGAGGCTATCTTGATGTCTTTCTCGGCAATCTCCCTTTGGTAATTCTGCATCTGGAATTTTACCTCATTGGTTTTAAAAAGCTGGCTGTTTTTGATTTCGTGCAACTTTCTGTCGGTTGCATTTATGGAATCCTTATAGCGAATGGCTCCTTTATAATCCTTCATCTCAAAATAGATTTCAGACATTAGCTGGAAAACCTCATTTTTTATTTCAAGATTGGGCTTGTCTAAAATAGCTTGGAAGGCATATTCTAAAGCCTTATTAAAGTCCTTTTCCTCAAAATAGGACCTTGCAATAACGATATGAAGATGCACAACATTTTCAGGATATTGGTCAGCATTGATGGTTTGAAGTAATTTTAAGGCGTCTGTTCTGGCCTTTGCTGTATTACCCGAAAGCAAATCATTCTGGATTAAAACAACCGAAGCAAAATCCCTGATATCCTTGGCATCCTTGAGATAAATCAAGGATTGCTTTACATAATTTCGGGCCTGTGACAGTTGTTTTTTATTATTGGCCAATTCTGCAAGATTGATGTAGCTATACCCAACCTTGACCGAATCTTTTAGCTTCAGGGATAATGCAAGAGCCTGTTTTAGATAGTTTTCAGATTTATCATATTTTTTTTCACTTGTATAAATTATGGCAATATTATTAAGGATAATGAACTCATAACTCGGATCAAGATGCTTTACTGCGATTTCATGGCTTTTAAGATAATAGGAAAGTGCTTCGCCATAATCCAGCATCATATAATAGTTTCCGCCTATGCTTTGTATAGAAGAAAACATCTGTTCATACCAAAGATTTTTTTCGGCAATGGCCCTTGCTTCGGTTAAAAGTTCAAGGGATTTAACATGGTCTTTTTTCCATAAGGCACGAAGACCTTCAGTGATAAGCGAATCACAATGCTTCTTTGAGTCTATAACTGCAAAGCAGGAATAAGACATAACCAAAAAGGTTATGATGTAAAATTTTTTTAAGATTTTATTACTTCGAGTCATTTTACAAATTTAATGCATTGATTCTATTTAATACAACAGGATACTAACGGATTGTAGTTAAATTCTATCTTTCTTTGACGAAAAAGTGCCCAATTTGTTTCATATGCTTCTCTAAAATCAAAAAAAAGCTGTCCGATAAAATACGGACAGCTTTTATCATACCTAATTATTTTTTTGTCAATGCAGGTTTTTTACACTTTCTTGCTTTGCAACTGCTGCAAAATCACGCACCAAACGATCAGCATAATTGTCTAACAATTCCAATACTTTTTCGTGTTTATCCGAATTTACAATTAATCCGGCATGATATTCCAGTGGCACCCTGAAACATACTTCTTCATCTGAAAAAGAAGACAAATCTGGATATTCATATTTGGATAAAGTCAATACTATTCCTGCATAATTTTTCTTTGGTTTTGGGAGTTTATAAGTTGTATCTCTAATTAAAGCATCTTCAATTTTAGCCCATTCTCCCCAAAGATTGATTCCCGAAGCGGCCTCGACCATTTCTGCCAAATGAGCTCCTCCAACTCGTGAAGAAGTTTCCAAGAAATAAATTTTTCCATCTTCCTTGCATTTGATAAATTCCGTATGTGTGGCTCCGTGTTTCATTCCGAAGGCTTTCATTACAGCCTCGTTCTGCTTTTTGATGGCTTTGTCATCGGCAGAATTATATTCGATGTTGGCACTTCTGAAAATGCCACCACCTTGGGAAATTTCCATCGGAGTGGCCAAATATTTAGAAGTAACGCTAAACAAAACCTTGCCTTCCAGATTCAATCCATCACAATGATAGACATCGCCAGGCTTGAACTGTTCCACCAAATATTTAAAGCGATTGTTTCCCAGCTCGTTGATGTGCAACCACAAACTTTCCTTGTCGTGCACTTTTATAATTCCCGATGCCGAAGCTTCTGAACGCGGTTTTAGAACCCATGGAGGCGAAACTGTATCGGCAAAATCATTGATTTCATAATCATTAAAAAGTGGTGCAAAGGCAGGAATTGGAATCCCGAAACTTTTGGCTCTCATTCGCATTGCCAATTTATCACGGAAATAACGGCCAGTTGTTTGTCCCATTCCATCAATACGAAGATTTTCACGCAAAAAAGTAGCCTTTTCAACATCAAAATCATCCAAAGCGACGATGGCATCGATCTTATGATTCTTCATCAAATTTCCGACACCTAGCAATAGATGCTCCAAATTCCAATCGATGTCCTGACCTTCCATATAGAAAACCTCGTCTATATATTCAAATGGCCAAGGCTTGTTTCGAAGTTTCTCCGAAGTAACTAAAAATACTGTATTTCCGAGCTTTTTTAAATTGATTAAAAAATCAGCTCCTTTGAAATAATTAGAAATGCAAACGAATGTTTTAGTAGAATTTTCCATAGCTTAAAGATTTTCAATAAATTTAGTTAATAAATGTACACCAAAGGCTGTTGCATGTTTACTCTTTGCAAATTCGTCGTCCCCAAAAGCTACTCCCGCCACATCCAAATGGGCCCAGGCTTTATGTTCGTCTGTAAAATATTCTAAAAATTTAGCGGCACTGATGGCTCCAGCAACAGGCTTTCCGCTGTAGTTTTTCACATCGGCAATATCACTTTCAATATCCGATTTATAACTGTCCCAAAGTGGCAATTGCCATAAACGTTCTCCAACTGCATCTCCAGATCGTTGCAGTTTTTGAGAAATCTCATTATTATTTGTGAACAAAGCACCACATTCAAATCCTAAAGTTGCGACACTGCTTCCCGTTAAAGTAGCAATATCGACAATGATTTCTGGTTTATAATTTTTGATAAGATACGACAAACCGTCTGCTAGAATCAATCTTCCTTCGGCATCGGTATCGATAATTTCTATTGAATGTCCACTGTAACTTCCAATCACATCACTCGGCAAAAAAGCTTTGCTGTCGACAGAATTTTCGCAACAAGGCACAATCGCCGTCACTTTTACTGGAAGTTTTAAATCGGCAATCAATCGCATCGCACCAAAAACCGCCCCACCACCAGCCATATCACATTTCATATGAACCATTCCTGCGGTTTTAATGTTCAATCCTCCAGTATCAAAGGTGATTCCTTTTCCTACCAAACCGACATGTTTAGTTTTTGCATCCGTTTTTTCTGGAACATATTCCATAATGACAAACTGTGGTTCCTTGTCGCTTCCTTTTCCTACCGATAAAAAAGCTTCAAGACCTTTTTCCTTGCAGGCTTCTGCTCCAAGGATTTCTACCTTAAAGCCAAATTGTTTTCCATTTTCAGTTGCCCATTCCGCTAAATACTTTGGTGTGACTACATTTGGAGGCAAATCGACCAAATTGTAAGTTTCCAATTGGGCTTTTGCAATCTTGACGGCTCTTGCAGCAGTTTCAATAAAATCAGTTTTTGAAAACAAATTCAATTCAAAACCTTCCAACAGAAAAGGATGCTTATCACTCTTCTTGAAATGTCCAAAATTATAAGTTCCAAGCATCAAACCAGAGATACTTGCTTCTACTTTATCCTTATCAAATTGTTCTGGCAACACCAAAACTACTTCTTTCCCAAAAACATCTTTATGTTTGGAGGCAATTCGTCTGAAAATTGTTTTTAAGGATTTATAATCAATCTCTTTTCCCAAGCCAATAAAAACGTGTGTACAATCGTATTTTTCAACCAGGTAATGCGTATCTTTTTTTCCATAGAACACTTTAGAAACAACCGAAACACCGTGAAACTCAATTGGCACCAAACTTTTTGAATGGGTTTCGAAAACCGGAATCAAGATTGTTCCTGAATATTTCTCTAGGGTATTTATGTTTTTTGTTTGCATTTAATTGTCTTTAGTATTAAAAAATAACCATTCAATTGCTTTCGGAAACTCATCACTCCAGTAATTCTCACTGTGTTTTCCTTCCATATTGATGCTCAATTTTATCTTCATCTTATCGTTGATGAACTCGCTTTTGAGTATCTTTTTCTTGAATCTCTTCACATGATCAATCATTGTGGCACTTTCATCTCCTCCTGCATAGAGGTAGATTTTGGTATCTTGAGCCTCTTCTTCAAAATCATTATTGATGTTCATTTTAGGAACCACCCATAGTGAAGGTGAAAAAATCATCAATTTTCCATAAACTTCCGGATACATCAGTCCGCTGAAAATACTCACCAAACCTCCCATCGAGCTTCCTCCGATTCCTGTGAATTCCCGCTCTGGTTTTGTCCTGAAATTAGCATCAATAAAGGGCTTTAAAGTATCGGTTACAAAACGGATGTATTGTTTTCCTTGTCCTGAACCCAAAATGGTTTTCCCTACATTGTACTCCTTTATCCTGTCCTTTTCGGCATGCTCGATGGCGATAACGATGATTTTACCAATCTTATATTCTGCCATAACAGCAAGCTTCTTATCTATTTCCCAATTGCCATATTTAGCTTTTTCGTTGAAGAGATTCTGGGCATCCTGCAGATATAAAACCGGATAGCTTTCGCTCGAAAGATCATAATCGTGTGGCAACAACGCCCAAATTTTTCGCTTTTTATTGAGCTGTGGGATTTCGAATTCATCTGAAATCAACTTCACCTGTGGCAGAAAATCGGGCTTGAACGGAAGCCAATTTTTTCTCCATTTCGCTACGTGTTCCTTCCTTACACCAGAATTTTGCTTACACGAACGGTTTTCCGTCCTATTTCCGTATTTGTCGATTTCAACCTCACTCCAATCTCCTTTAGTAAATTTGTAGAGCAACTCCTTTGGATAAACAAAATCATGCGGAAACTTGAAGTGATACAGACCCTCTCCTATTTTTTCCATCAAAAATTCCTTGTCCTGAGTTCGCCATTCATTAAAATTCCCGGAGATGTAAACTGGTCTAAAATCATCTTCATCTGTAGTGAGTAGGATATTCAGCTGTGGCTCGGTAATTTCTTTTTCTATCTCGTCTAAAATCGTATTGTTATCGGAATTCATAAAATGCAAAAAAGCTATATTTATCTTTATTAAAAAGTAAATATAGCTTTTTGGTTGTTGAAATAAAAGAAAGTTATAACAGAAAAACGAGAATTACTGATATTAAGTAAATGAAGTGCATTTTTTGAAGAAAAAATAAAAAAAATAGTATTTAATTCAAGTTGCTATTTAATTGATTTGTTTAATTGGAGCCCGAAGACAAATAAAGTTAGTTTTATCAGAAATCCTTCCAGTGTAACTGCA